>DAITNH010000095.1:0-17443 GCA_036834745.1 Prolixibacteraceae bacterium | reverse complement strand
GGTCTCCGGAATATAATCCTTCAAGATTTACAACAAATCCCGATGTCTGAAGATCATAGCCGGTAGAAGTCTCAATTACTTTTCCATTCATCAATTTTACCTGATATATTTTCCGTGAATCAAGATTATTTATAATAACTGTCCGTTTTGTTTCAACAGCACCATGTCTAAATACTCCGATGATACCTCCGTTCTTTGCTTCTGTATTTATGCGCTGGAAACCATCCCACATTCCTTCCATGGGTTCTCCAAATCCTGGCAAGTCCTGTCGAAAACTCATAATGTTATACCTGTTTTCCATCAGTTGGAGCCAGTCGGAATAACTACGGAATTTTTTCAAGTCGCTTTCTGAAAGCTTTCTGGGGTCGCCTAACACGATTGGCAAAGATCCGGCAATTGATTTGATGTGCATTTCCCATTCTTTATCCTGCATCTGTACATTTCCTATAACCAGAGCTGTAGCTGACATAGCAGGGGATCGCCACCATACCATATTACGAATCCGAAGATCGGTCTTCGGGCCGGCTGCACCTTCAAAATTGGAAAGCCAGTCACCTTCGGCATGCTTAAGTAAAGCAAAGTCGATTAACTGCATCCCCCCCATGATTTCAAAAGTACAGTCAATAAAAAGATCTGGTTTTGCTGAATGAAGTTCGTCAAAAAGTTGCCACATACGCTCGTAATTGGTAAAAAGTGACTCATTATGATCTTTGTGCCCCTGATGAGTGGCTGAATAACATCCAGAGAGCGTATTTTCATCATAAGTGTATGCACTAGTAACAACTGACAGGTCGAGCTTCATATATTCCAATCCATAGTCAACCGACAGCTTGAGCATTTTTTCTTTGATATAATCATACCATCCCGTGCCGAAACAAGCAGTCATTCTCTTTGTGTCATTCATCCCATGCAATGAAGTGTATTTGCCATTTTTATTAAGGACAAACCACTCAGGGTGAGCCTTAAATACTTTGCTCGATTGAGTTGCGGTAGCAACACTAATCCACAGTCCAGGTTTCATTCCAAGGGATTTGATATAGTCAAAAACAGGCTTCAACCCATTTGGGAATTTCTTCAAGTCGATATTCCAATCTCCATAATTATCCTGCCAGCCATCGTCAATGACAAACTCCTTAATACCTGCATCGGCGGCAGCTTTAGCCAATTCCATGATGAGTTTCTCATTTATATTTGGGCCGAAAGGTTCCCATGTGTTATATACAAATGTAGGTTTCTCTTTGAGTTGGGAAAGTCTGGTTCCCATATATTCACGTACAAAGCCTGGAACAGAAGTATTAAGTACTTCATCAGGAGTCTTTTGATTGTTATAAACCATCGTAAATACCTGGGGCGTTTCAAAGGATTCGCCTTTCTCAATCCATTTCCTGAATGGAAAAGGGGCATTCTTATGGGTCAATCCAACACATATTTCAGGTGCTTCCCAAAAGACAGAGGTATGTTTTATTACTCCTGTAGCTTCGTTGCCAATCGCAATACCTTGCTCCCAGTTCATATTATGCACAATAACCAAAGCATCCTGGTTTCCGCCATCATATGGGCCAATATGGCACCGCCTTCCATAATCGTGGTAAATCCAGCTAAATGTGACCGGATGATAATCTACCACTCCAAACTTCTCCACGTCAACGGATTCCAGCTTAACAATCTCATTTGTTAAATTTTTAACAACCAAGTTTTTGCGAATAGCCGGTGAATTCGGGTACAATAAATATTTCAGGGTCAGTTCAACTTTTTTATCGCCACTAATGAGTGTCACTGCTGCTCCATCGCCTTGATTCTTATCGGTAATAGCTTGAATACCTAAAAAGTCCCAGCTACTTTTGCCTGAATAAACTATTTCGTTCACTTCAAACTGAAAATCAGGATTGGTATCTAAAAAATACTTGAAATCTCCATTAACAGGTTTATATGATGTGGTTATTAAATGACCGTCATCTGAAGGAAGTATAATGGTCCGCTCAACAATTCCATTATTCAGAACAAGTTCCGTTTTTGTCCATTTGGCAAAAGGAGCGATGGCATTCGAAATTTGACTTGTCAAGAAAATCAGGAATATGAAAGATAAGGCTCTTTTCATCATTTAGTTATTTAGAAATTGTTTCATTCTTTAATCAAATTTTATTACCATTTTTCTATTCGCTTAATGATATCAGGTTGTATCTTTTCATCAGCAGCAATACAAAGAAGTAATCCTTTTGGGTCCATTTCACGGATAAAGCTTTCCAGTTCAGAAACCTGTACATCAACCACTACCGATTTTCCGGCGGCCTGTATCTTTTTAATAAAAGGTACCCACTGCATAATGGGAAAATCGTCGCCAACTCCCTGAACCCATTGGATGGCATTAATCTCAGAAATTTTAAGCAAGTGGTCAATATGATTGGCTACTCCCTTTCCATCCAGGTGAAAAACATTGTGAGTCAATAGCTTTACTTCATTCTGAATAACAGGCAGAACGAATTCCTCGAATTGCTCAGGTGAAATCATTGTTGCAATATCACAACTTGGAATATGTATCTTTCCGAACGATGGAATACCCATCCAGGTTACCGAAAGTTGGTTATGTTTCTTCAAGATCGAATCAAAATGGTCAAAAATCCGTTGAAAGTCTCTGGATGAAATATCAATCAGTCTCTTTACTTCATCGGGATCAAGCAGAAAATCGATACAGAGTTGTTGAGGGTCACGAAATGCGGCTGCACAATCCAATCCAGGGTGCAAATCTGTATATCCCACCATATATTTTCCTTGGCAACGTTCAAGCACTGCGTAAGTCATCTCTTCGATCTTCTTAAAATAGGGATTGTTAAAGTCGAGTCTAATGTCATCCAACTGTGACCAATCCTTAATATTTGAAATAGCATAAGATGTAACTTCTTTGTATTCCAGCTCAACCCCATAAAATGCCGTATAAACTTCAGGCCCAAGGTTTGGCCAGAAAATCGGAAAAGTCTCTGCATTAAACACCGAATGTTTTAACTGATCTTCAAATAGTTCAATTTGATAATCTGTATCCCACCAACGCTCTTTTAAGTTGGCCCATGACCGACCTTTGAGTAAATGAGTCTCATTATATTCAGCATTATGTGCTGAAAACCTGATTGGCGGACGATCAATCATCTCTTGTTCGTACCATGCATAAATGCGTTGCATTGCCTGGTCAAAATCAGGTTTTTTTTCAAGCTCCAATGTCCATTTCTTTTCCATAGTGTGTGTTACAATTTTATAAATTTACCAACAAATCCCTTTTGCTATAATTCTATTTAACTTTCTCAAAATAAGTTAAATCCTTCAATTCCGCTTTTATTTCAACCGTCTTGACGTCATTAATAATCTATGACTGGCCTACTATAAATTGTCTCATGAGTTATTTTTAAATTTCATTTCCAAATAGCCAGGTTTGAATAAATACTTGCCTTTAGTATTATAATATCAGCAATCCTTCATACTAATTATAAACAACTAACCAATATTTTTTTTGACAAAAAAAGATATGACCATCATTTTCAATGCTGATATTTATTGATAAATCTCTTGATTAATCGTCCACTGCCTGCCCAACCAATAGGTGAAACTTCCAAACTGTATCATCAAAGTCGGCTTCCTGTGTTTGTTTCATCAATATACCTATTGTTTTTTCTTTGGGGTCGGCAAAATATTCAGTATTAAAGTAGCCACCCCATCCAAAGGTGCCAATACTGCCTAACCCTCCATTTTCTTGTCCTTTTTGTGTCACGACTGAAAATACCAGGCCATAATACTTGTCTGAATTTTCTCCCCATAAATTGCCGATTTGATTCGCCATAATTGCCTGAATAGTCGTCCGGCTAAGGAAACGAGTGCCATTTAATTCACCGCCGTTGAGGTACATTTGTAAGAAAGTGGCGTAATCTTTCGCCGTGCTCGTCAGGCCTGCACCACCGGAAAAAAACCGTTTGGCTCCTTTAACCGGGAACTCGGGGTCATAAAAAGTTACCGGATAGCGAACCCATTTCCCGTTATCCGGTTTTTGCAGCGAAACCAAACGTGGGTCTTTATTTTCAGGCACGTAAAACCAGGTATCGTTCATCCCGAGTGGCTCAAAAAGTCGTGTTCTCAAAAAGACATCAAGGGGCATTCCTGATACAATTTCGATAAAATAGCCCAACACATCAAGGCCATTGCTATAATTGTATTTTTCTCCAGGATTACAATGTAAAGGTAGTTTTGCCATTTTCCTGATGTTTTCTTTGATACTAATATTTTCGGTTGTCCATGCATCAATTACTCCAGCTTTTTCATAGAGCATTTTGAACCGTTCATCTTTATCATCAGCGATAATCCCATATCCAATGCCTGAAGTATGGCTAAGCAACTGACGTATGGTTATCTCACTGGTTGCCGGCACAGTGGTATAGCTTGTGTCCTTTTTTTCAAATGTCATCAGAACCCGTGGGTTTTTAAATTCCGGAATATATTTTGAAATAGGGTCGTCCAGCTTGAATTTGCCCTCTTCCCAAAGCATCATCACCGCAGTTGCCGTAATGGCTTTGCTTTGGGATGCTATCCGGAAAATATCGTCACGCTTTAATACCCTACCGCTTTGGTTGTCGGCCATTCCAAATGCTTTATAATAAACGATCTTTCCGTTACGAGCAACCAAAGCCACAGCACCAGGAATATCGCCTTTGGAAACAGCTTTTATGCACATACTATCTATCCGTGACAGTCGCTCAGTTGACATGCCAACACTTTCAGGCGAGGCCTCAGTTAATGGTGGCGATTTCTTTTTTAAATTAGTCTGCGAGAAGCTTGTTAATGCAAGCATCATAAGAAGGATGATAAAATACTTATTCATAATAATTTCAATTTGGATTTTAATAAATTTTCAACCAGTCCCCTATGATTTGTCCAATATATGCTAGTGTTGATTTTGCAACCATTTCTCAATCATTCCAAAGTACATTTCTTCCGGCTGTATCATGTAGCTTAAGTCTTCACGCTCGCTGGCCAAATGGAAAAACCGGTCAGGTAAATAATTGGGCGGATTAGAAATAAAACGGGTTTGGCTATAAACGGATTGCACATTCATCCATGCTTGTTGAAATTCCTTCATGGCCATTCTTACATTTTCGAAACCAACCTTCTGCTGAGCCTTATCGGAAGTATCACTTTGCTTTAAAGCCAGCAAGATACGTGGGGCGGTACTCTGAAGATTGTAAAGTGCAATCGAAAGGCTCCAGTAATATCTGTTCCTTTTAGAGGTATTATAAAGTTGGGTCAACCTCGCTGATAAAGTTTGATAATTATTCACCTCAATAAGAGACCTGTCAAGACGATCTTTATATTTCCGGCTCCATGACCCGGGAGAATTCAGATCAGGCAATTCAATCAACTTAGAGGTATAATCAAACTGTCTTTTTTCCTGACCTTCCAGAGGGGTGAGCCAGTGTTCGAGCTGCACCATACTTTGCAATTCATTCTCTCCACTCAGTAGGCTACCTTTTCTAAAAAATGCTTCATACCACAAAATTGAGCCTTTACTCAATTGTTGTTTAAAGCTCAAATAGTCAGGCATGGTAATACTAAACTCTCTTTGCAGCCAAGCTTTGTCAAATTCATCCATTGTACGCCCTTTTGGAGACCAGCTATATTCAGCAGATGCAATAAATCCGCGCCAGTTATTCTCCATGTGGGGTGCTTTATCATCCCATGCGGTACATAGCTCTCCATCAATATTCTTTTCGGTAGCCAGTTGTGTAAAACTTCTAATAGATGCAACGCCGCCAGCCAAGTCCACTTCATCTTCCTGTTCATCCGACGAAAACATTAGTTTTCCGCCAGAGTTCGTAGCAATCATGGCCTTTAATCCCCGGCTTTTGTACCAGTCGAGTGTACGAATATTTCCAGGTTGCCTGGCCATAGAGTAATTCCAGCGCATATAAACGCAATTTTTAGGAAAATCAGCGAGCAGGCTGTCCAGTTTCGGGATTCCTTTCTGCCACAATTGTTCCACTTCCGGTAATGGCATATCATTGCTGTCGGTGCTTTCCAACAATCCAGCGTGATGTAATGGCATATCATCCCAAAATATGGGAATACGGCCGTTCTCTTTTGCAAATTCACATACCCTCTTCAACCAGTAAAGGTTCAGCCTCATCATTCCTTCTTTATCTGCCGTGGGTTTACAGCGGGGACACAATCCGATATTACCGATCTCATCACCTCCGATATGAAGATATTTTGATCCTGGTGTTGCTTCAATGGCATCCCGGTATAAATCAAACAGCACCTGGTAAGTGCCTTCGTTCAACGGACAAAATGCCCATCGATTCCAGGGTATCTCACGCAGGTTGGCATATTCCTGATGTTTCAAAATAAAAGTAGCATGGCCTAAACCCTGCACAAGAGGTGTAATTTCGATATGCCTTTCACGGGCGTACCGTGTTAGGGCAGCCATTTCATCAATACTGATAGCCTGTGGGGCTCCAACCAACGGTTGACGCCGATAACGCAGTTTGTCTTCAAACTCAAAAACTATGGCATTGACTTTATACCGTGCCAGTCTGTCGATACTTTCATAATAATAGTTCATGTGATCGAGGTGGTGCTTAACATCAAAATGTACAGCCCGGTACGAAAGCGCCGGATAATCCGTAATCTTGCAGGAAGGGACAGGCTTATTATAATCCCTGGCATCTTCCAGAAGTTGTTCTAGCGATTGGCAACCGTAAAATAATCCTGCCTCACCTGTTGAAATAATCTCGACCTTATCCGGTGAAATGGTCATAATATATCCTTCTTCAGATGGAAGTGATGTAATTGTTTTATCCAGCTTAAGAACAAGCATTCCTTTACCCGCCGACTTTTTAATAAGCAGTTGCGAAAGTAAAGCTCCCATCACCGGACGGGTAAACTCTCCTTCTAGAACTAAATATTGCAACCTGCCAGATTCCAGGCCTGAACCTTTAAGTAAAATAACATTTTGTGGCTGAGGCAAAATTATAAATGGAGCTGGCAACTTTTCCACTGTTAAGCCGATCCCAGAGGCAATTGAAAATAACGCGCAGATAACAGATATTAGCAAAAAGATTTTTTTCATTTTATTTGTCCTGTTTAAAATGAGTGATATTACATTTGTTGTTTTTAATTCTTAATTACTTTATAACAGTCCTTTTGTCCTGTCGGGTTTAGAATTATAACAGAGTAAATTCCACATGCAGAAGTTGATAAGTCTATTTTGTTCGTTTCGTTGATGTTCATCGCAAACGTTCTGATAATTTCGCCTAAAACATTACTAATATAACCTTGAACATTTGAGTTCGTACCGGACCTAGATTTAATATAGAAAGCAGAGTTGGTTGGATTAGGAAAAATAGTCCAATTCCCTAACGTAGAACGATGTATAACAACAGAAGTAGTTAAGGAATCACCATCAAACGACGTCCAATTACGGTGATAGAGACCAAGGTGCGTGGTTTTCCTATCCGGTTCGTTCGTGTTCCATGGATCGTCAACGATTTTGTACCCGCCCGTGCTGGGTGGGTTTAGCCAAAACGAGTTGGAGATTTCTATGTTGTCACTGTTGCCGACAACTTCTATTAAATCCTGTGTTGTACCATTACTGTTAAGATGGCCCGAATCAATGATGTTCGTCAATAATACGTTTTTGCAATTATCAATTTTCGCGTAAGGCTGATACACCTCACATTTACCCCCGAAAATCCTGATATTCGAAGAATTCACCATTTCTATGCAAGGAAATGACGATTGAAGTTGAAAGGAGCCTCCCCGTTCAAGGTTTAGTCCATAAAATGTTAGCTGTTGGGACGTTCCGGAGACTTTCACTTTCCTGTGGTTAATACTATTCATGCTGCTGACCCCATCAAGGTTTTTCTCATCCTGAAAGTTAAAAACGCGGCCACCTCCATTGCCCGAGAAGTACATCCTGATCATGTCCCTCTCATACGAGTCCCAGCCCGTATCGAAATGGACAGTGCGGATTATCGAATTCCTGCCTGCCTGCCAGTGAAGGCTACCCAAATAATTGGCATTTCCAGGATTGGTACATATATCCATCAGGTAGGTCGTGGCAGTTGGGCTATTCTCTGTCTCGATCAACCATGTCTGCTTCGAAGGTGTATATCCGTATGTCAAAATCGACCCGCATCTCCCAAACCCCGGGCATCCGAAGAAAATTGTATTGGACTTCAGAGTGATAGGAGCACTCAGCGTATAAGTCCCCTTTGCCAGACATACCTTCGTGTTGGAATTAATCGCGCTTTGTATTTGCGCTGCTGTTGATCCGGCCGGCACCAAAACTGCATCGGGATCTTCGAACGATGGGGTCGATGCCCATATATGTCTTGATGTTAAATCGGCTGGAGGTGCGGAAGCATCCTTATAGATGACAGCTGTTTTGTACTGGACTCCGGTAACAGCATTGTAATGTATGCCAGTGTAGAAAACGTCAGTGGGTTGACCTGCCCTGGGATTCTTATCAACATAGTTGTACCTTTTTACGTCTGTCCAATCGTTGAACAGTGTAGCGGTAAGGTTTTCGTCACCACTGTTGTTGCAGATGATCCCTGCACCTTTTACATAGACACCACTCAGTGAAACAGTGCCATGCAGAAGGTTTTTGATGGCAGTGTTAGATGCACTTGGAGTAGGAAACTCAATTTTAGAATCGGTCATCGAGAAGGGAAATTCCATGACCGGTGCGAATGTATCGCATTTCATTAATATCGCGGTTCCCGAACTTTTAACAATTGTTACCCCGATAAATGTGATCCCACCCCAGCTCCATAATTCAACCGGGACATCGGTCTGGTTCGTGAAGGTACAACCTGTAATCGTATTATGGGGCGATTCTTGCATTCCCAATGTTGCGCCCTCACCACTACTCGGCAGGTATAAACCATGTTGCCCACCGGTAACAGTGATGTTGGCCAGCAAATTGTTCGCTCCACCGATACCGGTCAATCCGGCGAACCCGTCACGCGCATTAATATTGATATCTTCAATGAAGCAGTACTGCGCACATCCCCAGTAAAGCGCAACCGCTTTAGTATTGCCTGCCCCCAGGTCGAAATCGACCGCACGTATACCACCCTCCATAATCCAGTCGGTGCTGAAAGTAGGCGGATTGTTGCTTTTATAATGAAAAACAGCCTTCGGATTGGTACTTTTGAAAGCGGCCGTGTTGTCTGCAAGTATAATTTTCGGGTGTTTCACCGATGACCCAATGATATTGACCACGTGCTGGATCGAATTATATGTCCTATCCATCAAGCAAACTATTTGATCGGATACTTTATAGGTGCCAGATGGAATAAAAAGTGACCTGGATGAATTACGGGCATTATCAACTGCAGCCTGTAGTTTCGTAGTAACATCATTGGTACCATCCATATCAGCAGCAGTCAGGGCCTGGTCAACTTTAAAGTCGAGCATTCCCATCTGCGTAGCTGTAATCTGTGCCTGGATTGTATTAAAAAAGACAGTACTTATCAAAAGGGTAATAAATACTGTTTTTTTCATATTATCTGTTTTGAGCTTATTCATATATCGAATATTAGATTTCTATACTAATTAGCCTTATTCGTTTTAAGAATTTTATACCACCTAATTGCATTCAGTCGATATATTTTATCAACAACAGATTTGGGTAGTTTCAGTCCCTTAAAATTGCCATCAAAATCATTACTGATCAGACTTTCATCTGTTATAAGATATCGCCAATCTTCGAGCCAAATTTCATGCATTTTCTTTTTAAAGGCAGCAGGTCCTGACTTTCCTTCAAAGGTTTCATCCGTTGCATAAATGAGTTGATCCTGATATTTAATCATGAAATTTCTTATTCTGTTATAGTTTTTAATGCTCTGTAATTCAATATGTACCAATCTTGCTGCTAAATCTACTGCCATATTGGGAAACTTGTCCAAGCGTTTGGACAATTCGTCAACATCCCATTCCAGGCTTCCAAGATGCGCACCTACAAATCTCAGATTCGGATGTTTCTCAACAAATCTGTCACGGGTATCAATCTGTGCCTGGTATGAAGGATAATCAGGGCGCAGGTACATGTGATATTGAGGATTTTCTTTAAAATATTCACTATCGCCCCTAATGGTCATTTTTTCTAATGGTAACCAACAGTTTTTTGGCTCTCCCAAATGCCCCAGTATCATTTTATCCTGTTTGACAATATATTGAACAACTGTATCAAAACGAGGATTATCAATCATGATGAAATTTCCCATCTGGTCTTTATACTCCATGCCTATATTTTTCCAAATTTTCACACCAAGTGCCCCCTTCCCGAAAGACCTGGCCAAAGCCTCAATGGTTTGTCCTGCCCAGATTCGCGAATCCCAGTTTTGAAGGGTGAAAGAAGTTATAAATTCAAATTGATCAGGGAATTGCTTTTTTTGGTTCAGCGAAAATTTTTCCATTGCATCAATCGAAAAGTGGTCAGGGTAATCGAGATTGATATCAATAAGGGAGAAATTATCTTCTTTTGCCTGCTCGGAGAAAGCATTACTTTCTGAATTATAGTGGATATGGGCATCAATTTTTTTCACTAGCTTAAAGTCATCTTTTAAATAAAAATCTGAGTTGCATGATCCAAAAAGTAAAATTGCGGAAACAGTCAGTAAGTTACGAATAGATTTGATCTTGCTATTCTTTGGTTTAAAAAAACAAGAAGAAAGAATAATTAATGTGGAAATAGTAAATATGTTCTGCATTTTAAGGATCATCTAGTTTTAATTAGTTTTCTAATGATATTGTTTGATCTTTTACATGAATAAATTCTTTAATTGTTACTGTGATTTAAACATTTAAGTCTTGTCGTTGGAAACACTCCCGCCGAATTCCAGCGCAGACGATGATTTTCATTTGTTTTTATTCGCTTTAACAAAAACTATAGCGCTTTACTTTTTACAAACCAGCATCTACTCTGAAAAACGGGGGTATATCACCAAAATTATCGTAACTCATCTACGGATATAATTTCAACTATTTTTTAATAAATTTCATTGATGAGTTCTGTGATTGTTCAAATCGAACAACATAAAGCCCTGCTGGCAAATCTTCTATATTAATTTGCTGACGGGCCGATGAGACATTTACCACCTTAGTTAATTTCCCGATAGAATTATAAATTCTCATTTGTTCATTTTTCTGAAACTCAGGAAATTCTACTGTCAAACTGGTTGTGGCAGGATTAGGATACAAGATTATCTCAAACCGATCAACTTTAGCTACGTTAGTAGCTATGCTTGCACTTTTCAGGCCGGTAAACTGTAAAACGCAATCATCAACTGAATAATTAGCAGAACTTGAAGGTGTTTCTATAAAGAATTTAACAACTGAAGGCGTTCCGGAGTATGTAAGTGTAACATCTCCTGAAACTTTTGCCCATGATGTACCTACACTTGCGGTTGCCGTGGGTGTTCCAAAATAGTTGGTACCTCCGACCGTTGCCCTAAGCTGTATATTAACTGTTGTCGCTGATCCAGTAGCCATTTTTACCCAGGCTTCCACATGGTATATGGCAGAGCCTATCGCTGAAACAGCGGTAGTAACCTCTTGTGTAGCACTAAATCCGACATTTGATGTTACGTCGCACCCATGAGAACCGGAATGATATGTGGTGCCTTGGGTTAGGACAGAACCACAGCAATTATACCAATTAGTAGCAATCGCGGTTTCAAAGCCTGGATTGACCAGCATGTTGGTTGATGCAACCGTTACAGCACAAGTTGATGTAAAACCGCCATCCTGTGTAGTAACTGTAATGGTTGCTGTACCTGCAGCTACAGCTGTTACTAAACCAGAGCTATTTACTGTAGCTACTGCAGTATTGCTTGAGCTCCAGGTTACCGTTTTATTTGTTGCATTAGAAGGTGCAACAGTTGCTGTTAATTGGCTTGTACCACCAGCTGTAATTGAGGCGGTGGTCGGGCTTACAGATACACCAGTCACTGCTACCGATGAACTGGTACTTAACATGCAATCATCAACGGAATAATTAGCGGAACTCGAAGGTGTTTCTATAAAAAATTTAACAACTGAAGGCGTTCCGGTGTAAGTAAGTGTAACATCTCCTGAAACTTTTGTCCATGATGTACCTACACTTGCGGTTGCCGTAGGTGTTCCAAAATAGTTGGTGCCTCCGACGGTTGCCCTGAGTTGTATATTAACTGTTGTCGCTGATCCAGAAGCCATTTTCACCCAAGCTTCCACATGGTATACGCCAGAGCCTATCGCTGAAACAGCGGCAGTAACCTCTTGTGTAGCACTAAATCCGACATTTGATGTTACGTCACACCCATGTGAACCAGAATGATATGTGGTGCCTTGTGTCAGCACAGAACCACAGCAATTATACCAATCAGGAGTAATTGCGGTTTCAAAGCCAGGATTGACTAACAAGTTGGATCCATAAGAAGAAACCGTTACACCACATGTAGCATAAAAACCGCCATCCTGTGTGGTAACCGTAATAGTAGCTGTACCTGCAGTTACAGCCGTTACTAAACCAGAGCTATTTACTGTGGCTACTGCAGTATTGCTTGAGCTCCAGGTTACTGTTTTATTTGTTGCATTAGAAGGTGCAACAGTTTCTGTTAATTGGCTTGTACCACCATATGGAATCGAAGCAGTGGTCGGACTTACTGATACACCTGTTACGGCCACAGTTGAAGGAACATACTCATGTCCGCCCATGTCAGGTGGATTACTGCGAGTAGTCCCGAAATAGTCTTCTGTTACCTCCGTCAACGCGGTGCCTGCGCTTATTGCGGGAGAAGAAGCGGAAGAAAGTTTGAAATAATCTGCTGTGAGTTGTCCCGGGCTAACGGTTCCGGTTAAAGCAAGAAGTGGGTCTCCTAAAACATCACTTGTGCCAACCGCGTTTGAAGGACGAGTTCCCGACAGCCAGCAATTATGGCTCCAGGTGACTCCGGAAGTAGAAAGAATATTGCCACCTCCTGTAAAAATATTATTGATGATGCGATCGCCACTATTGATAGTTCCGGTTTTAACCTCTGCGTTGCTTAACGTGTTATTGGCAAATAAAAGATTGGTTAAACCGCTTCCCGAAACACCTGTCCAGGAGAACAAAGCGGCGCGACCGTTAACAAAGAGATTATTGATAATGGTGTTATTTGTTGAACGAGGTTTGTTGGCAACTTCATCAGCAAGCATTATTACCGGTGATTGCCCGAAACTATTTCCAGAGGTAACATACACCATATTTCTCTGAAAGAGAACATATATAGCATCGGAAATATAAATATTAGTTGCCCAATTGTCATAGACAATATTATCTTCAATAATTGTTCCGTTCGCTTCGTAGGTTGATAACCCCTCTCCCCAATTATTATAAACAGTGTTTCTTCGAAGTATGGCATTGAGGGTAATTCCGTTTACCTGATCTCTGGCAGCATTTATCCCATTCCCCCACATTCCTCCGCCAGATCCATTCACATTGCTTAAACATGTTTGCCAAACCCGGTTATCTTCTGCAATACCATAATCGCCGAATACTAAGATGCCATGGGTGTATATATGGTGGACATTGCAGTTGCTTACAGTATTATGATGCCCGACAAGTTGGATACCGCGGGCATCATTGCCTGAAACAGTATTTTTTACCTCAAATCCCGAGATATGAATATAATTCCCATTCAAGGACACGAGCGCGCCATAGTAAGAGGTTGGAAGAGTATTTTGTCCATCAATTACCGGCGATTCGCCAGTATAGGCTGAGATCGTAATGGGTGAAGAATACGACGTCGCGGTAACATTTACGCTAACCGTCTCGGCATACGTACCTCCCCTGACATAAAGAATATCACCGGGGCTAAGTTTTGCCACAGAAGCATTGATTGTTCTCCAGGGACTGGCCTGTGTGCCAGAGTTAGAGTCAGAGGCACCAGTTGCCGTTGAAACATAGTAGGTGGTTGCAAAAGCACCACCCGTAATTAAAACTGTCAGGCAAAAAGCCAAAAAGATTTTTACAAATTTTTTTTCATTGTTTTTTTTCATAATGATTTGGGGTTTTTAATTAATAAATAATAGAAAGAAATAATATATTCTGTAAAATTTTCATTTACAGCATATTAAAGCTATTTTGGTTAGTATTATTTCTTAATAAATTTCAGTGATAAATTCTGAAAATTTCAAACCTTATAGAATAAAACCCATCTCGAAAATCTCCAATGTAGATTTGATGACGAGCCGATGAGACATTTATATCGTATAAATCTTCAAACAGAGTTAAAATCTCTATTATTCCATTCTCCTGAAATCCAAATAACTACATTGCGGTTGCCGTATCCGAAATAGAGGACCAATTATAGTGATAGACCCCCAGGTTCATTTGGCGGCTTGGTTCGTTGGTATTCCAGGGATCTAAAACGAGCTTCCATGCTGAACCGGGCGGAACAGTCCAAATAATATTGGAAAGTTCTATTTTGTCATTCGTGCCACTGATTTCAACATAGTTCGAAGGAACGATCGTCCGGGAGCCACTATAATCAATTAAATTTGTAATGAATATATCCGTGCAATCGTTGATTGTCGCGTAAGGTTGCTTTGCTTCTGTTTTTGCTCCAAATATCCTGATTTTCGAAGCATTTGCAATTTCAAGCATTGGCCATGCCGAAGTGGGAGTTATAGACCCTCCACGTTCAAGGTTAAGCCCATAGAATGTTAACTGTTGTGAAGTTCCAGATATCTTCACTTTCCTGTGATTAGGATCAAGGTTATTATTGGCGGCCTTCTCATCCTGATAGTTGAAAACGCGGCCACCACCATTGCCCGAGAAATATAATTTAATCAAATTCCTCTCTGCATTGCCACTGCTCCTGAAATGAGCAGTGCGGATAATCGAATTTGCGCCTGCCATCCAGTGAAGGCTTCCCTGATAATCAGCATCCGACGGATCTGTGCACATATCCATCAGGTAGGTTGTGGCAACCGCATTGTCTTCCGTATTGATCAGCCAGATTGCCGTCTTAGCGGTATATCCATTTGTCAAAACAGATCCACATAATCCCAAACCCGGGCATCCAAAGAAAACAGAATTTGCTTTCAGTGTGATAGGGGTACTAAGAGTATAGGTCCCTTTTGCGAGGCAAACTTTCTGCCAGGTATTGATTGCTGCCTGGATTGTTTCTGCAGACGAACCGGCTGGCACCAAATGTGCATCGGCATCTTCAAACGATGGGGTCGATGCCCAGATGTGTTTCGATGTCAAATCGGATGGCGGAGTTGTAGCATCCGTTTGAATAATAGCTGCTGTGAAAAAAGTTCCTCCGAGTGCGTTATAGTGCGTACCAGCGTATAAATTGCCTTTTTCGTCATGCCTTGCAACCTTGTCAACATAATTGAAACGCTTAACATGGGTCCAACTGGTTATCGGTGTTAAAGCAACGAGGTTTTCGTCTCCATTGTTGTTACAAATAACTCCCGCTCCCATAATGTAAACTCCGTTCAATGCAACATTGGCCCGAGTGAGGTTTTGAATAGCAACATTTGATGATCTTGACGAGGTAAACATAATTTTTGAATCGATCAAAGAAAAAGGGAAACAAATGACCGGAGCGTAAGAATCACCTTTCATTTCTAACGCAGTTCCTGAATCTTTAACAATCGTTATTCCCACCATGGTAATTCCTCCCCAACCCCATAAATGAAGTGCCGCATTAGTCTGGTTGGTAAACGTACATCCTGAAATCGTACTTTGGCAAATCTCAGGCATTTCCCAAGCTGCTCCCTCGGAAACATTCGGCAGGTAAAGACCATATCGGCCCCCGGTAACGGAGATATTGCCAAGCAGTTGGTTTGCACCGCCGATACCTGTAAATCCGGCGAAGAAGGTACCGGTTGCATAGATACTGATATCTTCGATAAAACAGTACTGTGCACAACCCCAGTAGAGTCCCACTGCATTTGCATTACCTGTGCCCAAGTCAAAATTGAGGCTGCGGACTCCACCTTCCATGGTACAATCAGGCGTAGAATGAGTGGTGCCTCGATAGCTAAAAACCGCCTTGGGGCAGGTGTCATTGAAAATGGCCAGGTTATCGGCAAGTTTTATCACCGGGCGGTTCACTGATGACCCTACGATGCATACCGGAGTGAGCATCTTCCATCCGTTTGAACCACCAAAATCAAGCTTGCAGTCAATCCTGTTCGAGATTTTATATGTTCCCGAAGGAATGAACAGAGTTTTATTGGCTAAGCGTGCATTGTCGACGGCAGACTGTAGTTTCACTGTAACATCATTGGTCCCGTTCATGTCATTGCCAGTCAGGGCCTGATCAACCGTAAAATCGAGCATTCCCATCTGCGTAGCAGTAATCTGTGCCTGGATATTGTTAATAGTAGCCTCACCGGCCATCAAAACCATGAAGCAAAAAGCTAACAGTAATTTCATGATATCTTTCCTATTATAATTGTTTTTAACCAATAAATGATACTGACAAAATATCTTCAGTGAAAATTTCATTTTCGCATAAGAAAGCTATTTTGATCAATACTATTGCTTAATAAATTTCAACGATAAATCCTTTAATTGTTTTATGCGAATGAAATATACACCAGATGTTAAGTCTTCAATATTAATTTCCTGTTTTGCTGATGAGATTTTAAGTTCTTTAGTTAATGTTCCAAATGCATTAAAAATTTGAACCTGTGTGTTACTCTGAATATTAGACAATTCTATTGTCAAATAATTTGTTAACGGATTAGGAAATACCCGGAACGAAGGTGACTTAATATTAGAAATGCCAACATTAGCCTGATATTCGTGTCCCCCAATATCTGGTAAAGTATCCCGGGCTACTTTGAAATAGTCTTCTGTTACCTCCGTCAACACTGTGCCCGCGTTTATTGCGGGAGAAGAAGCGGAAGAAAGTTTGAAATAATCTGCTGTGAGTTGTCCCGGGCTAACGGTTCCGGTTAAAGCAAGAAGTGGGTCTCCTAAAACATCACTTGTGCCAACCGCGTTTGAAGGTCGGGTTCCCTGCCAGCAATTATTGCTCCAGACGACGCCGGAAGTAGAAAGAATATTGCCACCTCCCGTAAAAATATTATTGATGATGCGATCGCCGCTATTGATAATTCCGGTTTTAACCTCTGCATTGCTTAACGTGTTATTGGCAAATAAAAGATTTGTCAAGCCGCTTCCCGAAACACCCGTCCAGGAGAACAAAGCTACACGACCGTTAACAAAGAGATTATTGATAATGGTGTTATTGGTTGAACGAGGTTTGCTGGCAACTTCATCAGCAAGCATCAATCCGGGTGCTGCTTGGTTGAAACTATTTCCGTCAGTAACATACACCACATTTCTCTGAAAGAGAACATATGTAGCATCGGAAATATAAATATTAGTTGCCCAATTGTCATAGACAATATTATCTTC
>DAITNH010000094.1:0-17482 GCA_036834745.1 Prolixibacteraceae bacterium | reverse complement strand
TCATTTCATCAATTACAGAAGTGATCACTGCTGAGTTGGAAGTTTTGAACTCATTTCCATTTGCATCCCGCAGGCTTATTACAGAACTGAGTGAATCAACTCCGATCTGAAAGGTTTGCAACTTGCGCCGCGAATCGTTCAACGTTTTCCAACGGTCGATCAGCAATGATAAATCTTCCACACGTTGAATCCTTTCATCGAGGGTCAGCTTCCGTGGTGCTTCGACTTCGTCTTTCACAATTGTCAAAACTGGAGCAACTTCTACAACTTCAACTACTTCAGCAACATTGGCTGTTTTTTCTGCAACATTTGATTTACCCATAATATTTTGCTCCTGCCTTGGAGTCTCATTTTGGCACCCTTCGATCTTCTCAGGGCTGGTCTGGCACGCCGGTTAAAATTAAATTACGGGTAGAAATCATTGAGCCGGACGGATTCTTGTCAAGGGCGAATGTCAATTTTCCAACTCCCTTCGATACGCCTATCGGCTACTTAGGGAACGGTTGGAAAATTGACCGAGCGCGAAGCGTTGTTTCTGATAATCACGTCCGAAAAGCCCAAACCCTTGACTTTTCCGACTGGCGATCAATACCTTTGCACGGAATTTGAGTGTAACAAGAATTTCTCTGTCTATTCCGGAAAGTCTGATCTTTTAAGAGCGACAAAAAAAGGGGCGAAAAGCCCCTGGAGTTTTTAATATGTGCATGGACCATATCTATTATAAGCATCTTCGTCGGCTGCTGATGACCTGAACTGGCTATATGGAACTTCGCCACATTTCAGGCAAAATACTTCTCTGGAAGAAGGCCAGTAATATATTTCTTCACCTTTTTTAATTTTTGTACAGCATTTTGAACAAGTGGATGAAAACTTCGCAGTAATCATTCGTGGATCGTTTTTGTAAGTCATAGTAATTTGCCTGTGCCTTCAGGACTTATATAGGCATCTGGCACGCCTGATAGTTTTACTGAATGAAATTATTTTGATTAGAATATTGAGAGTCAACTTCTTCAGAACCCCAGGCATCACGCATTTCGTCCATTGACATCAGCTTGCCGGACTTTTTAAAGTATTCCCCTTTATGCCAGTACCAGGCCGCTTTGAGATGTGAGAATTTGTATCCTTCACCTTTCAATGTTTCCCTTACTGCAAAGGTGTTCCCTGTAATCCAAATCCATGAACCAATCAGTTCGATAATAATTTCAGGTAAACAGATAATCCGGTCCAACCTTTGGCGCATTTCTTCCGAAACCTGCTGTTCGTACTCTTTTCTCCCTTCCGAAAAAGTTTCGTTACTGTTGATCAGTTTTTTGGACAGCCGGTCGTACTGATCATTGATGACTTGCATGATTGCCGTATCACCACCTTTATCCGGATGAAACAGAAATGCAAGGCGACGGTATTCCTTGCGTAATTCATCCAACGTTTTGATATTCTCGAAAAACTTCATTTGATTTCACCGCTTGCCCAGCGGATTTATTTTGGCTTCTGGCTCGCCGATTAATTTGAGCCAAAACCGCATTGAGCAGTCCGGATTCTTGTCAAGGGCGAATGTCAGTTTTGAGGCACGAAAAACTGAACTAGCGCCTTCTGCGTTGTTTAGGTAAAGCAGTTTCGGCAAGTCCCAAACCCTTGATTTTTCCGGGATGCGATCAATAACTTTGGCGAGCGATTATAGGAGAGTAATAACTAATTCAAATAATTTGAAACTTAAATTTATTCTAATCGAACCTATTAGGATTAGTCTAAAAAATAATCATTATCTTTGGTCTATAATAAAAGTTCTTCAATTTCGATGCAGGGTATTTATCGAGGCCATCAAAAAATAAAGCTAATAACTATCTGAATATAAGCGCACTATGAAATAAAATATGCTCTTGTTCTGGGCACTTTAAGGAAAAATTAAACCTGTGTAATCCAAACGATTATACGGGTTTTTTAATTTTATTCATACCACATTTTCTACCGCACTATTTATTATTTTAATATTTTGGTTAACCAAAAAGGAATAAAATGCATAACTGATCAAAAAATCGGATTCCTTTGACTTGTATTTTATTGCATTACTTATCAAGCAAAAATTGTTTGAAATCAGCAAATTCAGTACTTAGTCCGATCGAAAGTTTTTCTCCTTTCATAAATTCAGCCAATTTTTCAGGAAGGGTAACAGTTCCTTTGCCCAAAACACTTTCAACGGTTTCGGTAAACTTTGCAGGGTGCGCCGTTTCGAGAAAAACACCCACTTCACCAGCTTTCAAATTTTCTTTCAGCGCACGATATCCAATGGCTCCATGCGGATCGAGCATATATTTTTTTTCAACATAAACCTGCTTCATCGTTTCACGTATTTGCTCGTCGGAATAACGATAGCCAACCATATCGCCGGAAATTGATTTATGCGAATGGTTGTACAATTCCAGAATACGGGCAAAGTTACTCGGGGCGCCCACATCCATTGCGTTGGCAATTGTCGCAACCGATGCACGGGGTTGGTAATTACCGGTTTTAAGGTAATTGTAAACAATGTCGTTGTCGTTATTGGCAGCAATAAACCGCTTCACGGGGAGCCCCATGAATTTGGCAAACAAACCGGCAGTCAGGTTTCCAAAATTACCGCTGGGTACCGAAAAAACCAGATCACCGGTTATTCCAGCCTCCTGCAAACGGGCATAAGCATTGAAATAATAGAAAGCCTGTGGCAGGAAACGCGCCACATTGATTGAATTGGCGGAGGTCAAAACCATTGCTTCATTCAATTCTTCATCCAAAAAAGCCGATTTTACAAGTCTCTGACAATCGTCAAAAGTTCCGTCAACTTCGAGTGCGGTAATATTATTTCCGAGTGTGGTAAATTGTTTTTCCTGAATGTCACTCACAAGTCCTTTAGGGTAAAGCACATAAACTTTTATTCCGGGAACCTGAAAAAATCCATTGGCAACAGCGCTACCGGTATCTCCGGAAGTGGCCACCAAAACATTGACTTCTTTTTCAAATCCTTTAAGAAAATAACCCAGCATCCTAGCCATAAACCGTCCGCCAACATCTTTAAAAGCCATTGTTGGTCCGTGAAACAGTTCGAGCGAATAGATCGAATCGGTTACCTTTACTATTGGACAATCAAAATTAAGCGTATCATAAACAATGTCTTTCAAAACTTTCTCCGGAATATCTTCCCCAAAAAACTTTTTAGCCACCTCGAAGGATATCTCCTGAAAACTTTTCAAAAATATGCGTTCAAAAAATTTGGGATCAAACTCTTCAATTTGCGTGGGCATAAACAATCCATTATCGGCAGCCAAACCTTTGGTAACGGCTTCCATCAGCGAAACTTCAGGAACGGTGTGATTGGTGCTAAAGTATTTCATTTTATATGTTGTCTGTTTGCAAAAGTGTTTTCATAAACTGATCGCCTTTCAAAATTCCGTAAGAACCCTTGGCAACCTCAAATTCATCGTAAAACTGAGCATTATCCGGTGTTTCTCCGGGGCGGTATATGATGAAAGGAACAGCATCGCGGGTGTGAATTTTGGTTGCACAGGGTGTAGGATGATCGGGCAATACTGCAATAGTGACAGGTTCGTCCATTTTTTCGGTTTCGTCCACAAGAAACTTTACAATCCGTGAATCCAAATAACCGATGGTTTTGGTTTTCAACTCAACATCTCCCTCATGACCGGCTTCGTCACTTGCTTCCACATGCAGATAAACCAGATCATGGTCTTTCAGCGCATCAATCGTGGCCTGTGCCTTTCCTTCATAGTTGGTATCGTAAAGTCCGGTTGCGCCTTCCACTTTTATCACGTCCATTCCGGCATAAACGCCAATACCCTGAATAAGATCCACTGCCGAAATTACTGCCGATTTTTCAATACCAAACAGCTCTTTCAATGTTGGCATCTGCGGTTTATAACCCGGAGACCAGGGCCACATACTGTTGGCAACCTCTTTTCCTGCTTCTTTTCGTTTCTGATTCACAGGATGATCGGCCAGCAAAGCCTGTGAGCGTAAAATCAGATAATTCAACAATTTGGCGGTTGGAGCAGATTCCACATTTTCAGGCCTGATGAGACATGGACGAAATGGCTTTCCGGGAACATCATGTGGCGGAGTGCATTCAATTTGCTTTTTCCCGTTTTTGATTACCAGCAGGTGCCGGTACGAAACGCCCGGATAAAAACGGATCATTTCATTTCCAAGTTTTTTATTCAGATATTCGACAAGCTCATACGCCTCGGCATTTGATATGTGACCAGCTGAGTGATTTTTAATATTTTCATCTTCGATGGTAAGCAGGTTACAACGAAGCGCCATGTCGCCCTCGTCAAGTTTAACGCCTATACTGGCTGCCTCAAGCACTCCCCTGCCTTCAAATACTTTGTGCACATCGTAGCCCAAAACCGACATATTGGCGATTTCGCTTCCGGGGTGCATATCTTCCGGAACAGTTATCAACCGCCCGGTTCGTCCTCGTTTTGCCAAGCTGTCAATCACCGGTTTATCAGCCATCTGAAGCGGTGTTTTTCCTCCATATCCGGCCAATGGCTCATCAGCCATCCCATCTCCCAACACTATAATATATTTCATAAATGACTGTTCTTTTAGATATTCGAAACCCTGATAATATCGGCAAATACTCCTGCGGCGGTTACTGCAGCACCGGCTCCGTAACCCTTGATAATCATCGGGAATTCCTGGTATCGTTCGGTCGTAAACATCACCAGATTGTTCGATCCCTGAAGATCGGCAAACGGATGACCTGCTGTAATTTCCTGAAGCCCGCATTCGGCTTTCCCGTTTTCGAATTTGGCCACAAAACGCCAGAAACGTCCTTCAGCAGCCAGCTTTTTCCTGTTGGCTTCAAATTCAGCATCAACTTCAGGTATATTTTTCCAGAAATCATCCACACTTCCTTCGAAATATTTCGCCGGAACAAATGTGTTGATTTTAATGTCTTTCATGTCGAACTGATAGCCTGATTCACGAACCAGGATCAGTAATTTTCGCGCCACGTCCACACCACTCAAGTCGATTCGCGGATCAGGCTCTGCATATCCCTGGTCTTTGGCCATCCTAATGGTCTTGCTCAGCGGCACTGATTCACTGATGGTATTGAAAATAAAGTTGAGTGTTCCTGACAGAACAGCTTCGATTTTCAAAATGGTATCGCCCGAATTTACCAGATCGTTCAAAGTGGTGATAATCGGTAACCCAGCACCAACATTGGTTTCGAACAAAAATTTGACCCCTTTCCGTTTGGCTGTTTTCTTAAGGAGCGAATAGTTTTCGTACGATGAAGAGGCCGCAACTTTATTGGCAGTCACGATAGAAACGTTTGCATTCAGCAGTTCGGCATACAATCCGGCAGCCTGATCGTTGGCAGTGCAATCCACAAAAATAGAATTGTACATGTTCAACGCTATTATTTCATTTTTAAACTGTTCCAGACTCGATTCATGTCCTTCAGTCATCATTTTTTCGCGGAAAGTAGTAATGTCCATTCCTTCCCGGTCAAACAACATTTTTTTTGAATTCGCAACCCCGGCCAGTTTTATCTTGAGATGTTTTTCTTTCAGCAATTTGGGTTGCTGAAGTTTGATTTGATCCAACAAATTTCCGCCCACCAAACCAATTCCCAAAAGGAAAACATTCAATTCAACGTTTTCGGACAGGAAAAAAGATTCGTGAACCACATTCAGGGTTTTGCGCAAATCAGAAACTTTCACAACCCAAGAAATATTCAATTCGGAAGCTCCCTGGGCAATGGCAATAATGTTGATCCCATTTTTGCCAATGGTATTGAAAAGTTTTCCAGCCACACCAGTAGCATGTTTCATATTCTCACCCACAATCGCCACAATCGCAAGATTCTCCTCAATGGTTATCTTGTTGATCTGATCGAGCTGAATTTCACGCTCGAACTCAAGCCTGATAGCCGATTCGGCTTTGGTTGAACTTGCAGAATCGATGGCAAAGCTGATCGAATTTTCAGACGAAGCCTGAGAAATCAGAATTACATTGATATTCTGGCGAGCCAATGCTCCGAAAAGCCGGGCCGAAATACCAGTAACCCCAACCATTCCCAACCCCTGAATGGTAATTAAAGTGATATTTGAAATAGATGAAATACCTTTGATAGGCAAATCTTTTCCGTTGAGTTTACTTTTGGTAATTAAAGTACCTTCAGCTTGCGGATCCATTGTATTCTTAATCCTGACCGGGATACCTTTTTGATAAACCGGTAAAATTGTAGGCGGATAAATCACTTTTGCACCAAAATGCGAAAGTTCCATTGCCTCCGAATAACTCAGCATTTTAATCGTGTACGCTTTGCTTATTACACGAGGATCGGCGGTCATAAAACCATTTACATCGGTCCAGATTTCGAGCGATGAAACATCCATTGCTGCAGCCATAATGGCGCCGGTATAATCAGAACCTCCGCGTCCCAAAGTGGTGTATTCGCCTGCATCGTTGCTGGCAATAAAACCGGGAACAATGGCAATGCCCGAAAATGAGCTGAAAGCAGCCTGTATCAATGAATTGGTAACCGTAAAGTTTACGATGGCTTTCCCAAAATCGCTGTTTGTCCGAATCAATTTGCTTGCATCGAACCAACTTGCTGAAGGAATGTATTCAGAAATAATGAGCGATGATAAACGTTCACCAAAACCTCCGATTTTATCGAGGGTCTTGGGAGTAAGTTCTCCAATTAGTGATACGCCGTGCACAATCCGTTCAAGTTCATCAAGCATAACCTGAACTTTCGCCTTCACTTCAGTTCTTTTTTCTCCATCAAACAGCTTATCAATGGTTTCGAAGTGGCGCATGTTGATTTCCGTTAATTCAGCCTGAAAGTAGCCGGTTCCGATCGCAGCCATTTTTGCTGCACTCAAAATTTTGTCGGTAATTCCACCCAATGCCGACACCACGACGATCACGTCATCGTCCTGCCCCATCAAAATTTCCTTTACCTTTTGAATATTTTCAGCACTTCCGACAGAAGTACCTCCAAATTTTAAAACTTTCATAACATAACATATTAACGGAAGCCTTTAATTTAAAAGCAAATTTAAGCTGCCTGATTGATATTCATTACAAACAAACCACAAATTTCGACAATCTGTCAGAATTCGGGGCAAAAGATAGCACTAAAAAAAAGCCGGATGAAACAGCACAGCTATCACATCCGGACAATACTGTATTTTTAATATTTATTTAATTTACCGTTGTTGGGTTAGCAATTGTTTCCAGAATTTTTGTTTCCAATTCCTGGGCTAATTCAGGATTGTCGCGAAGTATCGTTTTAACACCTTCGCGCCCCTGTCCAAGTTTTGTTTCGCCATAGCTGAACCATGATCCGGCCTTTTTAATGATGTTGAGCTCAACACCCAAATCAACAATTTCGCCGGTTTTTGAAATACCTTCGCCATACATGATGTCGAACTCAGCCTTTTTAAACGGCGGGGCAACTTTGTTTTTTACCACTTTCACACGGGTATGATTTCCCTGTGCTTCTTCGCCATCTTTGATCTGGCCGATGCGACGTATATCCAAACGTACAGAAGCATAAAACTTCAGGGCATTCCCACCGGTTGTAGTTTCAGGATTTCCAAACATCACACCGATTTTTTCGCGTAACTGGTTGATGAAAATAACACAGGTTTTGGTCTTATTGATATTGGCAGTAAGCTTGCGCAATGCCTGCGACATCAATCTTGCCTGAAGACCCATTTTCGAGTCGCCCATTTCGCCTTCGATTTCAGCTTTCGGAGTCAAGGCTGCAACCGAGTCAATTACAATAATATCGACCGCACCCGAACGAATCAGGTTATCAGCAATTTCGAGGGCTTGCTCACCATTGTCCGGTTGAGAAATCAGCAATTCATTGATATCGACACCTAATTTTGTTGCATAACCAGGATCAAAAGCATGTTCAGCATCAATCACAGCAGCAATTCCGCCTGCTTTCTGAGCTTCGGCAATTGCGTGTATGGCTAGAGTTGTTTTACCCGATGATTCCGGCCCGTAAATTTCAATGATCCTGCCTTTCGGATAACCACCCACTCCCATCGCAATGTCAAGGCCAATGGATCCTGATGAAATTGACGGTACATCTTCGATCGCACGGTCACCTAATTTCATAATCGAGCCTTTGCCATAGCTTTTCTCGATTTTATCCATCGTCAGTTGCAGTGCTTTCAGCTTTTCCTTATTCTGATTACTTTTTTCTTCGTTTGCCATATTACTTTATTTCTAATACTTTGGTTAATTGATCGGTATGATTCTTTGTATCTACTTTGTCAAAAATCTCTTCAATAATTCCGTCTTCACTGATCACAAAAGTGGTGCGTACAACTCCCATATATTTTTTACCGTACATGCTTTTTTCAGCCCATACACCGTATGATTGCAAAATTTCCTTTTCCGTATCGGCAATCAAATTAAATCCGAATTGAAATTTATCAGCAAACTTTTTATGCGACACAACACTATCGGGGCTTACTCCCACCACTTCATAACCTTTTGACAGCCACATCGGGTAATTATCGTTCAGGTTGCACGATTCAGCAGTGCATCCGGGAGTATTGTCTTTTGGATAGAAATATAAAATAACTTTTTTACCCTTGAATCCACCCAAAGAAATCGTCTCGCCAGATTGGTTCAGTCCTGAAAATTCAGGAGCCTTGGCGCCCTTAGTTAAAGTTGTCATTTTTGAATGCTTTTAAGATAGGCAAATATACTTGAAAAATTGATATGAATCAGCCGCGTTAATCCTTTGTTCATAAAATAAACTATTGGTTTAGTGCATAGCTCATGGTACATTTTTTGTAATTTTAGGCCCGAATCAATTAGCAACCGAATATGTTAATCTTTTTGAAACAAAGCATAAAAACAATCTCTATTCTCATATTGTTTATCGCTGGCGGAACATTTGTTCGCGCCGGAAATGTTATTTTACCCAACAATCCGACGGAGTTTGCGAGGAAACATTTAACCGTTAGCAGATTAAATAAACACAAAGTGTCGTATCAGAAATACTTTTTCCAGGAAGATACCATTACAAGCGAAAAAATCGACACTCTAAAGTTGGTTGAACCACCGAAAGAGGAATTCAAAATTACGGATCGGTTGGCCAAAACACAGATCGATTTTCAGATCAACTCGTCGGTCAGCTACTTGAATTTTGACCATTTTAAAAAGAATGAAGCAAAGAAAATGTTTTTTCAGGCATGGTTAAAAGAAAGGGAATTGCAAAGGCTCAACAATGAAACCGATAGCTTGCGAAAAGCTTATTCAAATGCTTCTTCGGAACAAAAAGATGAGATTGCCGCACTGATTTTAAGGGCTGAAGAAAAATCGATCAACCTTGGCCAGGAAGTTCCGGCGATTTATGAAGAGGCCCGAGGCATTGAAGTCCAATACTGGCAAACGGCAACAGCCGATGAGATGACTGATTTTCAGGAAAAAATAAGGATGTATAAAGACAGCATCCTGAAAATTACGGAAATGCAAAGCGGACCGAAAGCAACCGTTTCTGATACCATCGTATTTTACAAATCAGTTCCAAAAACAGATGAAATTACAACTGAAGTTACCGGAGGAGTTTTCTACAAAATTCAGATTGGAGCCTACAAAGGTAAAATTCCGGAATCTGCGAACAAACTAATCAAAAAACTTTCGTTAATAAGAAAAGTAGAAAACTATGTTGACGATAAAGGCGTTAAAATATATACCACCGGAAATCTGAGAATTTACAATGAAGCAGTAATAATGCAAAATCAGGTTAAGCAGGAAGGAATTAAGAACGCAATTATTGCCGCCTACAAAAATGGAAAAAGAATAACTGTAGCTGAAGCCAGAAAATTAAACAATGAACTATGACCGCAAAAGAGCACCCACAGAAAGAAGTTAGCGAAGAAAACAGCCAGCAAAATAGAAAAGATAGGTTTCTTATCCTGCACAACGACGATTATCACACTTTTGATTATGTGATTGATGCACTGATCAAAATTTGCGACCACGACGAGCAACAAGCCGAACAATGCACGTTACTTATACATTATAAGGGGAAATGCGATGTTAAAAAAGGAAGTTTTTCTTATCTTAGACCTTTGAAAAAAGCATTGATTCAAAAAGAGTTAAAAGCAACCATTGATTAACCTTAATATATGAACATCCTGATTATTCTCTTTTTAATATTTCTGGGCATCGTATTGTTACTGATTGAGTTTACTATACTCCCGGGGATTACGATCGCCGGTGTTGGCGGTTTTTTATTATTCGCATACAGCGTTTATCTGGCCTTCACGAGCTACGGAACACTGGCAGGTTTCTTAACGCTTGCATTCGTACTGATAATTTCGCCAATTCTTATAGTTGTTTTCTTTAAAGGAAAAACCGGAAAAAATATGGTCCTTGACGCTGTAATAACAGGAGTAGCGAATCAGATTGATGACAAAATTAAAGTCGGCGACATTGGTATAACCATTGGCAGACTGGCCCCCATGGGCAAAATAAAAGTAAACAATGAAGTTGTTGAAGTGAAATCGACCGGAAGTTTTGTTGATCCGGGAGAAAAAGTAAGAATTATTGAAATTGAAAAATCACTAATCACAGTTGAACCTTTAAATTTATAATGATGGAACAAATTCAAGGCCTTGGAGTTTTTGGTATGATCGCGGGAATTTTCGTTCTCCTGATTATTATTTTGTATTACATCCCGGTTGGACTTTGGTTTTCAGCCCTTGTTTCCGATGTGCGTATTTCGCTGCTTCAGTTATTCCTGATGCGTTTCAGAAAAGTACCACCTTCGGTAATCGTACGCGCTTTGATCGAAGGTACCAAAGCTGGTTTGGTACTCAACCGTAATGACCTTGAAGCGCATTACCTTGCTGGTGGTCATGTTGAGAAAGTTGTTCATGCGTTGGTTTCGGCTCAAAAAGCCAACATCGAACTTTCGTTTAAAATGGCTACTGCCATCGACCTTGCCGGACGCGATGTATTTCAGGCAGTGCAAATGTCGGTAAATCCAAAAGTAATTGACACACCGCCGGTTGCTGCAGTTGCCAAAGACGGCATCCAGTTGATTTGTAAAGCCAGGGTAACTGTTCGTGCCAACATCAAACAATTGGTTGGGGGCGCCGGTGAAGAAACAGTTCTCGCACGTGTTGGCGAGGGAATTGTATCGTCCATTGGATCGTCGCACACCCACAAAGCAGTGCTCGAAAATCCTGATTCAATCTCGAAAGTGGTACTTGGAAAAGGCCTTGATGCAGGTACCGCCTTTGAAATCCTCTCCATCGACATCGCTGACATCGACATCGGTAAAAACATTGGCGCTGGTTTGCAAATGGATCAGGCGGAAGCTGACAAAAATATTGCACAGGCAAAAGCGGAAGAACGCCGCGCAATGGCTGTTGCACTCGAACAGGAAATGAAAGCCAAAGCCCAGGAAGCCCGCGCAAAAGTTATCGACGCCGAAGCTCAAATTCCGATGGCAATTGCTGAAGCTTTCAGAAATGGCAACCTTGGAATCATGGATTACATGAAATACAAGAACATCATGGCCGACACTTCCATGCGCGAATCTATATCCGCAGAAGAACAGAACAAAAAGAAGAAATAGTAAAGACAGGGCATGCCCTGTCTGTCTGAAAAATCAACCAATTTCAAGAGACAGGGTATTGCCCTGTCTCTACCCATAAAAAAGACCTTGCCGGGAGACCAGCAAGGTCTTTTTGCGAAGGAATTCCATCCTTTAAAAAATTCAGTTTGCCCGTTTTTTGAGGTTTTCCACCTTGTCCATCAACTGAAGCTTAGTCCAGGATTTGATCAAATCAAGTTCATTTTTTAGTAAATCGATATCGATATGATTTAATGTAGGCTGGTTGAGCAATATTTTTCCTGCAGCCTTATATTCTTTGGCTTTTGCATTTTTTCTTACTATTTCCTTTAATTGACCAGTGAGGATCACTAATTGTGGAAGATTTTTGATGTTATCCTTAAGATTTTTTTTCATCGGATTAATGTGGTCGATTGCAATTATTTTTAAGCTACTGCTTGAAAGTGGAAACAGCTCATGACTAAATGCTGTCGACGTATATACAATTTTTTTGTTCTTGTTAACCGTTATTGCAACTTCTGTTCGTTCATTTGACACTTCTAACTTTAGTTCTGAAATCTCTTTAAATTTATGTGATTCATTTACGCCTAGAATTGAAAATATGTTGTCAACCGGAAAGATTCCATCTATATGAAATGTACCCCAAAGCAATTGAGAGTCTTAGGATCGTCACATTTAAGAACAAAGTCAGTTGTTACTCTTTCTATATTATTTCCTTTATTACATTCTCAGGCCAGGCTATATATTCACCATATTGTCCTTTTTTTGTCTGAGCACCTTTACTTTGACCAATTGAAGTTAATACCCAGTCTTCATTTTTCTTTTCGATCCACCTCAATTTTTCAAATTTGGTAAATAAATCTTTACTCAAAATACCCATCTCCTTTGAAAGAGCTGTTGTTGACAGAAATTTAGTTGCAGCAGAAATTTGATTATTAGGGACAATATGTTCAGGCTTCAATTCTATTTTGTCTTCTTTAAATGATGAAGCGAATTCTGAAGTTTTCCTATCATTGGATTCATGCCTATTGTTGGATTCATGCCTTGACTTATTTGCAAAAAAGTCAGAAAGTTTATCAACTTCTGTTTTCGATATTTTATATTTTTTTGTTAGCCCATACATAGCACTTTCATACTCCGGAGCCTTTTTGAATTGCAATTCTGATTGTTCAATAACCCTTTCAAAATATTTTAATGATGTTATGTCAAGGCTATCTTCTCCGGTTACATTAGTAATAATATTGTTTGTAATCTTTCCGAGTGAACTGGTTTTAGTCATTACTCCGGCTTCAATATTATTGTCCTGCGAGAAATTGTATAAATTCATTGAGGTCAAAATTGCGTAAGATTCATTGGAATAGTATTTGGCATGAAGTCTTTTTTCATAACGAATTTCAATGTTTGGAAACTGTTTAAAGAAATTAAAATCATCTTCTTGCATACTTTTAGAAAGATCTTTCTCATTCTTCCCAAATACAATGATAATTTCGATTTTCGGATTGTCTATTTTTGATCGCAATATTGAAGCATACCGGGGATGAAGTTTTATGTAAGGAGAAATGAGAATTAATTGCTCTTCAGCACTTTCAAAGAGTTTTCCTAATTCTGAATTCAGGTCATCTCCTGTTAAAAATTTAGCCATTCTTTAGTATTTATTGTTGTGTATATAGTTCATGATTAGTTCTGTGATACTGACTCCTCATCTAGGTTTTCGCTATCATTCAAGGAAGATGGATGTTTTCAACCTTATCTCCCATATTCCGTTACCAACCTCATAAATGTCATATTGGCATCAGTTTTATCGTGCGGAATAATCGCATATTTCCATGCCTTTTCGTTGCGCAGTTTGTTGATTTCGCTGGCTGTTTTGCAATATTTAATTGCCGACTCGGCTTTCTTTTCAACTACTTTATCTTCTATCGCATTTTCGGCTTTAATCTCAATTAAATAAATGGTATCTGTTGTTTCGGCAACGAAATCAGGTACATACCGATCTGAATTATTGTTGTACCAAATGTTGAATTGTTTAGAGGCCGGACGAAGCCATTTGATAACCTCATTCGGACCTTCTAATATTTTAGCAAAATTCTTTTCTTGGGTAGAATCAAATTTATATCTATCGTGACATGATTTCTCAAAACCATTGAAAACCTTTGATGGCAGCAATCTGGGGCTTATTGTTTCTTTGTAATTGAGAATTTCATCCTCTTTTTCCTTTGAAAAATTCCACGGTAAAATCAGTGCATAAGGTTCTGCTTCCGGTTTTGATTGGACAGTTGTTTCAATTGTCAGATTATTTTTTACTTGTGTGTAAATCTTATTTGCTATCAGTTCACGGTACATCAGTATAGTGTCGCCAAGCGTTTCTGGTTTTGCCAGCGAAGCTTTAATTGCGCTTACTGCCTGACTGCATAGTTTATACAATATATCAGAATTGTTGTCATAATCAATTTCTGATTTTTTCTTTAAAATGGTCAAGAGACTGTATTCCGGCATTTCCAATACTTGCGACCGTATTCTGATTTTATCTTGCTTATGGTCGTAAATGGTCTCCCTGATCAGTTCAAATTCCTGCTGCAAAATGTTCTCAGAAAAAAGGGCAGTATCTAAATCAAAATCATTGATCACTCCTTTGTTCTCAGCAATTGTAATTTTAATGTTGGGGATGAGTACGTTGTTTCTAACAATGCTATCAACAGCAGTAATATATGTCCGTTCTATATCACTTATGATGTCTTTTTTTTCCTTAACTGTTAGGTCCGGATAGGCAGTTTCAATCCTTTCACTGATTTCGACAATCGCGCTTTCTTTTACCTGAATTTGATTTAATTCTACCGGCGTTTGAATTTCCTTCCTGGCAATCTTTGCCCTAATTACATAGTTTATAGCAGCTTTCACAAAATGCTGATGTTCTGCTTTTTTGCGAATAACAACATCCTGTATCTGTCCTATTTTTTTCTGTTCCGACTCTAATTCGATAACATCATTTGTCTTTGATTCCACGATTTCCTTGCTTGAATTCAAATCTGATCTGGTCAGTTGAATTTTACCAATCGAATACAAAATCGAATTCTTATCGTTGGCAGCATCAACAACCTCCTGAAACTTGTCGTGCATCATGATTGAAAGCATATCAACCTTTTCAACACCAGTCCGTTTTCCTCCAAAAGGCAGGCGCAAACCCCTGCCAATTGTTTGCTCAATCAGTGTCAATGCATTCGATGCCCGCAATGGAACAATGGTATATAAATTCGAAACGTCCCAACCTTCCTTGAGCATATCAACATGGATCACAATTTCAATTTTGTTATCCGGTTTTTCAAGGGTCAGTAATTGATTAACCTGTTCTTCAGATTTGCTGGTGGAATCAATCTGTATAGTTTTCTGTTTAAATTCACCTTCATAAAACTCGTCAGAGGTAACAAAGTCATAAATGTATTTCGCATGGGTAGTATCCTTACAGGAAACCAGTATGGTAGGTTTTACCGGATTCAGATCATTATCGGCTACATAGTTTTGAATGGCTATTTTGGTATCCCGGTGCATTTGTATGGCATCCTGCAATTTAAGTTTTTCAATCGCGTCATCCTTCATTCCTGTAAAATTGGTATCAGCACGGGTAACAACAGCCGGATTCTTGATGTACTTGCCATCTTTTAATGCATCGGCAAGACCATATTCATAAACCACATTTTTAAAACGCTTGTTGGTTTTGGCATCAATGGGCGTGGCAGTTAATTCAATTCCAAGGACAGGATTCAGTTCATTCAATGTTTCCATACCGCGCTCTCCGCGATAACGGTGCGATTCATCCATAATGATGACTAAATCTTTCAGGTTGACGAGGTAATTGTAATAACTGTCGCCGATCGTTTCGCGAAACCTTTTTATTCGTGGTGGTAATGTTCTTCCTTCCTTGGTGGTGGTTTTAACATCAGCATTGATTTTGCCAATATTGAATAGGTTGATTTGAATGGAATCATCAGAAGCCCTTATTCCTTTCGTATCGTAATCTTCGCCGGTTATAATTACCGCATTGTTGGAGATTTCGGGCAAGCCTTTGAAAACATATTTCTCGGCTCCCTTATTGCCGAAATCATCCTTTAATTTGTTGTAAATGGTAATGTTTGGCGACAGGATAAAAAAGTTTTTGATCCCTTTTTCTTTGGCCAACCAGGTTACAAAAGCCCCCATTAACCGCGTCTTGCCTATTCCGGTTGCAATCGAAAAACAAACCGAAGGAAAGCTACGTTCAAATTCTTCAAATAACTGGTAGTTCTCATTTACCTGACTTTCCTTTATCGCAAGTTCTTTGTCTCCTAAAAGTTCATTTTTGGTGATCAGGTTTTCCAACACCTCCAGGCTTTGTTTAAGCGGTTCCCTTAAACTCATGGTGTTGCTAATGTATTCAGTGCTTCTGCTCATTTTTTTATATTTTCTTTTTCTCTTTTGCTGGTGGGAGAAAATTTTCTCCTGTCACCACGCTTTTACCTGTTTTTGATTCCAATTCTTTTCGGGCATTTTTAGCAACTCCACCACCCTTTTTACTCGCTTTTGCATTCTCCTGCAAGCCTTTTGCTTTTTCAGCTTCAGCTATTTGTCGGGTAGATAGTTCTGCCAATGCCGTAAAAATCAGTTCCGCCTCGCTCATGTGGTCTCTTAGGTTTTGAGTTTTCAGCCCTTTCAAGTCCTTGTGTTTTCTCACTGTTAATCCTGTCCATTCCTGATGAATGATATTTGTGAGCAGTGCAAATTCATCCCGTTCTTTTACTCCGGCATCCTTCCAATAATCAGTCAGTTTATTACGGGTTTCCTGGCCAGTCATACGTTGTTGAATCCACTTTTCGCTTCTGCCAAGTTTCTGCCAGTTCTCTCTTGCCCTATCAATACTTTGCCCAGGGTCTGAAATTTCCTGCATCCGCTCGTATCCTACTTTTGCCAGCCACTGTTTAAATGGTTCTGCTTTAGGTGATGGGATCGATTGAATGATTCGCAAAAGTGTTTCTGTATCTGCGACATCAGTTTCCCGCATTTTACCATCTTCAGCCCGCATTTTCAACTGTCCCAATTTATGGGACAGTTCACTTCCTTCTAACTGAAGTTTTGTTTTCAAAGCATTCCAATACTTACGTGGTCTGGGACTCTCGCTCAAAATTTCAATAACATCAATTACAGAAAAATACCATGTTTCTGATTTTTCGTCCCAATGGCTTCTTACTTTTTTTTCTTCAAATAATTTAATGTTGTCCATTTTCATTTTGCTTATGGCGACGATTTGTCGCCAGTTAAACTACTAATTTCTATCAGCTACAAATATTAAAACAGTAATTTCGATTGGGTTGGATCTTCCTTTTTAATCTTTGCCGGACTTGGTTTTATTTCAGGACTTACATACGAAGGAACAAATGCGGGCTGGTCGGGATCGACCGGCATATTGATGATGTTCGTTTCGGTGCAATAATCTTCTTTCCCGAATTCGCATTTACCCAAAATCACATCGGGTATTTTCCTGATTTCAATACGAGTACTGATTGCATCACACTCCTCTTTATAAGCTACACAGCAAATCAGCAGGCTTTCTTCGGGTTTCATTTCACTTACTATTTGTTCAACCACATCGGGAGTGAGGGTGTTGGTAGTGGTGAAAATAAAATGGTTTTCGGTGGCAAAACCCTGTTTCCAAACGACCGATTCGCTGGGGCAAAAGGTGAAACCTTCGTGGCGTGCCATCGCCGCGGCCAGCAATTGCACATTGTAATTGGGATTGATGACCCATTGGTTGTATTTGTCTTTATTGAGCAGACTGGGAGCCAGGCCGTAAAACTTAAAACCTCCGCCACCTTTCCATTCCTGCGCTTT
>DAITNH010000093.1:0-17523 GCA_036834745.1 Prolixibacteraceae bacterium | reverse complement strand
CCTGACACCGTCGAGGATACAGGCATGTGATTCCGAATCGTAAACGATCACATCATTGCGGCCACTAACTGCATCGATGATTGAAACCATTCCCTGATAGCCAAAATTTAAAAGGAAGGCATCTTGCTTTCCAACAAATTCGGCCAGGTTATGCTCCAGTTCTTCATGTTTGCTGGTTTGTCCCGACATCATCCGGGCACCCATTGGGTAGGCCAGACCATAATCAGCAGATGCCTGCGCGTCTGCTTCACGTACTTCAGGATGATTTGCAAGTCCGATATAATTGTTCAGGCTCCAAACCAATACTTCTTTCCCTCTAAATTTCATTCTCGTACCTATTTCGCCTTCCAATTTTGGGAAAGCAAAATATCCGTGGGCCTGTTTCATGTATTTTCCCAGGTCGCCCAAGTTGTTTCTTAGTTTTTCAAAAATATCCACTTGAATCGGGTTTTTAAATTAACATTGCAAAAGTAATTTTTTTTAATAAGTCTGCAAATTTGTTAATTTATACTAAACAGGATTGTAATCTGGATAAAACATTCTAATTTTCGGCCGTTAATTTTCGATAAAAATGTATATTTGCGCCATGTTAATGAAAATGAGAAATTTCACACCGATTGCCATTGTATTTGTACTGTTGTTGAGTTCGTGCAGTGATTATAATAAAATAGTAAAAAGCACCGACTATGAATTCAAGTACAAAAAATCCCTGGAATATTACGAAGCAGGAGAATTCGTCCGTTCTTCAACTCTTTTGAAAGAATTGTTGAATATATACCGTGGTACCAGCCGGGCTGACAAGGTGTATTATTATTATGCCAAAAGTCAATTCGGCATGAAAGACAATATGATGGCCGGACATTATTTCAAAACGCTGGTTAAAGAGTTTCCGAGAAGTGAATATGCCGAAGAATCGCAGTTTATGGTCGGATATTGTTTTTATCTCGATTCGCCCAGCGCCCGTTTGGACCAGCAAGTGTCTCAGAATGCCATTGATGCTTTGCAGTTGTTTATCAATTTATACCCAAAATCTGCGAGGGTAGAGGAAGCTAACAGATTGATTATTGAATTGCGTGACAAACTGGTTTATAAATCGTATTTAAGCGGAAAGCTATATTTTGATTTGAAAAATTACAAGGCAGCAGTGGTTGCTCTATCCTCGTCATTGAAAGATTTTCCGGATACAAAATACCGAGAAGAACTAATGTATATGCTGGTTAAAGCAAAATATTTACTGGCTGTAAACAGTGTTGACGAAAAAAAGCGTGAACGTCTGAGTTCTGCTTTGGATGAATATTTTACCTTTGTGGACGAATACCCGGAGAGTAAACATCTGAAAGAAGTAGAAAGATACCATTCTACTACAGCAAAATTATTAAATTATAATGGTGATTCTAATTTATAGATAATATGGATTTTAAGAAAACAAAAGCAGAAACAACAACAATTTCAAGAGATTTAAGAGAATTGGAAACAAGGACAGGAAATGTCTATGAATCGGTGATGATTTTGGCGAAACGTTCAAATCAGATTGCTTCTGAAATGAAGGAAGAGCTGAGTACAAAACTTCAGGAATTCGCTTCCTATACCGATAACCTGGAAGAAGTATTTGAAAATCGTGAACAGATCGAGATTTCAAAATACTACGAACGCCTTCCAAAACCAACTTTGATTGCTTATGAGGAATTTGTAAACGATCAGATTTATCATCGCAACCCTGCAAAGGAAGCCCGTAACAAAGAATTATAATTCAAGCCTTTATGAGGCTATCTGGAAAACATATCGTTCTCGGGGTTACCGGAAGTATAGCTGCTTACAAGGCAGCTTATCTTTTAAGGGGCCTTGTGAAAGAAGGTGCTGAGGTTCAGGTTGTAATGACCCCCGCAGCCAAAGAGTTCATCACTCCTGTTACCATGTCCGCATTGTCTGGAAAACCGGTCGCTTCCGATTTTTTTTCAGCCAATGATGGAACATGGTATTCTCACGTAGATATGGGTCAGTGGGCCGACCTGATGCTGATTGCGCCTGCAACGGCTGCCACCCTCGGAAAAATGGCCAATGGTGTTTGCGACAACCTGCTTATCACTACTTATTTATCGGCAAAATGTCAGGTGATGATCGCGCCTGCAATGGATCTGGACATGTTCAGGCATCCGGCAAACCTTCGGAATATTGAAGTGTTGCGTTCCTACGGAAATATCATCGTAGAACCGGGCGAGGGAGAACTTGCCAGTGGTTTGCATGGAAAAGGCAGGATGGAAGAGCCAGAGAATATTGTTGAAGAAGTTGTCCGGTTCTTCGATCAAAAAAAAAAAATACTGAATAAACATTTTTTGGTAACTGCCGGTCCTACCCACGAAAAGATTGATCCTGTGCGTTTTATCGGTAATTATTCTTCAGGAAAAATGGGGTACGCCATTGCCAACGAACTTGCATGTGCAGGTGCAATGGTCACACTCGTTTCCGGCCCGGTGCAAATTAAAAGTACAATTGCCGGAATAACACTTATTCGTGTTGAATCAGCCAAAGAAATGCATGAAAAATGCCTCGAAATATTTCCTGAAACCGATGGAGCTGTAATGTGTGCAGCTGTTGCTGACTTTGCCCCGGAATCATTTTCTGATTCAAAAATCAAAAGAGAGAAAGACGATTTAGTAATCCGACTCAAACCTACGGATGATATTGCCGGGGATTTGGGGCGAATTAAAACAGAAAATCAATTGCTTGTTGGATTTGCTCTTGAAACCAACGATGAGCTTTCAAACGCATTTTCGAAATTGAAAAGGAAAAACCTGGACCTGATTGTTTTGAATTCGCTGAACGATGCAGGAGCTGGATTTGAAGTTGATACCAACAAAATTACATTGATCGATAAAGACAATAATCTGACTTTTTTTGAGTTAAAATCCAAGACTGAAGTTGCTGCAGATATTGTGTCTGCTATCATTTCTGAAATGGAAAAAAGGGAAGAACTTCAGGATTAATTTGTTAATATTGAATAAGATAAAATAGTCCGTATGAAAAGAATTTGGATGCTAATTATTGTTTGCTTCGTAACCCAGCAGTTAATTGCTCAGGAGTTGCGCTGCAATATCAGCATATCGTCTCAGAAAATTCAGGGAACCAACCGTACGGTTTTTGAAACCATGCAATCCGATCTTTATGAATTTATGAACAACCGAAAATGGACCGATCATAAATATTCAATGGACGAACGTATTGAGTGCAGTTTTTTTATCAATCTTGAAGAACAAATTTCATCTGACGAATTTAAAGGAAGCATTCAGGTTCAGGTTCGCCGCCCGGTATTCGGAACTTCGTACGAAACTATTTTGTTGAATATTAAGGACAAAGATTTTCATGCCAAGTATGTTGAATTTCAAACGCTTGAATTCAATGAAACCTCCAATAAAGACAACCTGACCAATATTCTGGCGTTCTATGCATATATTATTTTAGGTATTGATTACGATTCATTTTATCCTGAAGGAGGAACTGAATATTTTCAAAAAGCGCAGTCGATTGTAAATAATTCGCAGAATGCCCGCGAGAAAGGCTGGAAAGCTTTTGAAAGCGAACGCAACCGCTATTGGCTGGTCGAAAATATTCTAAATAAATCCTATTCCGGTTTCAGGAGCTGCATGTACCAATATCACCGTTTAGGACTTGATATAATGGGAGATAAGTCGCCTGAAGGCCGCGGTGTAATTGCCGAGTCATTAAAATCAATTCAAAAAGTATTCAGAGCACGCCCTTCGCTGTATATTTTGCAGGTATTTTTTGATGCAAAATCAGATGAATTGGTCAATATATTCTCAAAATCTTTTCCTGATGAACGCAATCGTGTATCGGTTATTTTAAACGAATGTGATCCGTCGAATGGCAGTAAATACGAAAAAATACTCAAATCAGAGAGTTTTTGATATTTGAATAAACAACTATCTTTAGGATCTGAATGTGGTTGTTTTGGCTGTCATCAAAAATCTAATTTGAATTATTCCTGTGTTAAAATCTCTTTCAATTAAAAATTATGCCCTGATTGACTCGCTAAACATTGGATTTAGTGACGATTTGAATATTTTGACCGGTGAAACAGGTGCAGGGAAATCTATCTTGCTGGGAGCAATCGGACTGATTATCGGGCAAAGAGCTGATTTGTCGGTCTTGCGGGATAAATCGAAAAAATGTACGGCTGAAGGAGTTTTTGAAATCCTAAATTATGGACTTCAAAGCTTTTTTGCTGATAATGAGCTGGACTATGAAGATGTAACCATCCTGCGCCGCGAAATTACCCCTGCCGGAAAATCAAGGGCTTTTATCAACGATACTCCTGTTAATGTGAAGGTTTTGCATGATCTTGGTCTAAAACTGATTGACATCCATTCACAACATCAGAATCTTGACCTGAACGAAAAGAATTATCAGCTGCGGATTGTTGATCTGGTGGCAGGCAATGAAAATCTCCTGAAGAGCTACAGCGACGTTTTCCGGAAATACAGCCAACTTCAGGAAGTTCTAAACAAAACCCTTTTATTGTCGGTGCAATCCAAAAAAGATCTCGACTATTTTGAATTTCAGTTTAAACAACTGGATGAAGCAAAATTAATTGAAAATGAGCAGGATAATTTGGAATTACAGCTTGAAAAACTCACTCACGCCGAAGAAATAAAGGCTGTTTTTGGGCAGGCTTACCAAATTTTTGCTGAAGATGACCGTTCAGTTCTGGCCATTCTGAAAGAAAACCTCAACAGTTTGGGAAAATTGCGTCCGGTACTTCCGGAGGCAGATCAGATTTTTAACCGTCTCGAATCTGTTTATATCGAGATGAAGGACATTTCCGCTGAAACATTGGTAATTGCTGATAAAACGGAAAACGATCCGGAGAAAATTGAAAAAGTGAACCACCGTCTCGATCTGATTTATACCCTTCAGCAAAAACACAGGGTATCGACGGTAAATGAACTTTTGCAGATACAGGCGGATTTGAGCGCCAAAATTGACCAGGTTAATTCGTATGATATTGATATTGAACGGATACAGAAGGAAATCCATACTCAAAAGGATGTTTTGAAAGAATTGGCTGAAGAAATGCGTAAAAAACGTTCATCAGTTTCGCAGCTAATTGAAAATAAAGTGATTGAAGTATTGCAGAATCTTGGAATACCCAATGCGGCGTTAAAACTGAAATTTGAAAAGCTGGTCGATTTTTCAATTACCGGACTTGATGAAGTCAGTTTTATGTTTTCGGCAAACAAAAGTCAGGAGTTGCAGGAAATCGCCAAAGTTGCATCGGGCGGTGAAATGTCGCGGTTAATGCTGGCCGTAAAAACATTGATCACCGATACCAAATCGTTGCCTACCATTGTTTTTGATGAAATAGATACTGGAGTATCGGGCGAAGTCGCTGTTAAAATGGGAACCATACTGGGACAAATGGCAAAAACAGTTCAGGTATTGAATATCACTCACTTACCACAAATTGCGGCGAAAGGCAAGCATCATTACAAGGTTTTTAAATTTGACGAGGCTGATCAGACTTATACTTCAATCAGAAAACTGAGCGAACAGGAACGTGTCGAAGAAATTGCAGAGATGCTGAGTGGCGAAAACTATTCCCAAACATCTGTTGCCGCTGCCAGGGAATTGCTTCAGTAAGCGTATTTTGTCATAAAGTGGTCATAAAAAAGTCATTGAGTAGTCATTCAATTACAACTAATGACAATTGAATGACTACCAATGACAATAAATAACCAGTTTTCTTCTACAACCGATCTTCCAGAATCATCCGAATTTCCACTGGGCCAATGTCTGCTTTTTCGCCAATTTTGAATTTGCGTTTTTTGAAACGGTCACAAATGATATCGATGGTTTCCGTTGAAACTCCGTAATCGGGTAATTTGGTAGGCAAACCAACTGATTCGAAAAAGTCAATTGCCTTTTCAATGGTCCTGTCGATTCTTTCCACATCACTTCCTTCACTGATGCCCCAAACACGTTCGCCAAGTTGCATCAATTTTTCTTTTTTCTGTTCCCGTTTGATGTGCATTACTCCGGGCAAAACAATCGCAAGTGTGCGTGCGTGGTCAATTCCGTGATAGGCGGTCAGTTCATGCCCAATCATATGCGAAGTCCAGTCTTGCGGAACGCCAACACCGATTAATCCGTTCAATGCCATTGTTGCGCTCCACATGAAATTTGCAGCAGCATCGTAATCTGTCCGGTTGGCCAATACTTTCGGGCCTTCTTCAACCAAAGTTTTCAAAATGCTTTCAGCAAAACGGTCCTGGATGGGCGAGTTGACAGGGAAAGTAAGATATTGCTCAATTACATGCACAAAAGCGTCAACAATTCCGTTGGCAACCTGTTTGTCGGGCAACGAAAAAATTACTTCCGGATCGAGAATTGAGAAAAGTGGCATCACTTTTAGCGAGGCGAATGAAAGTTTTTCAGTTGTCTCAACCCGCGTTACGACCAAATTACCATTCATTTCTGATCCGGTTGCCGGCAAAGTCAAAACAGCGCCAATTGGCAAAGCATTTTCAACCTTGGCTTGCCTTGACAAGATATGCCATGGATCTCCTTGTGTGAAGAGGGCGGCTGCGGCAATAAATTTAGTGCCGTCAAGTACAGATCCGCCACCAACAGAAAGTAAAAATGTAATATTCTCATTTTTTACAACTTCCACTGCTTTCATCAGTGTTTCGTAGTGTGGATTGGGTTCAATTCCGCCAAATTCAACTACTTCAAAGCCTTCAATGGAAGCTTTTACCTGATTGTAAACGCCATTTTTAAAGATACTTCCACCGCCATAAGTCAGCAGAATTTTTGACCCTGCCGGAATATTTTCGCCAACTTTCTGAATTTCACCTTTTCCAAAGATGATTTTTACCGGATTTTGATATTCAAAATTATACATGATTTAAAATTTAAAATTTACATTTAATGAGTCATAAAATTACCTATAATTCTCAAATATGTGTTTTATTACTTGTTAATAAATTTTAAGGCGTATTTTTGTCAAAAAAACTGAGATGAATAATTCTGATCCGGATGGTCCAACAAGCTTTTATGAACGATATGCTGATTTTACCGATAGTCAGATTAAGGAGATTTTAAAAAATCACAGGAATTACCAGGAATCAGCAGTTACGGCAGCAGTTAAAATAGCTATCGAACGCGGACTGATTCATAGCGAACAAGATTTGCTTGGTACTGAATATCAATTAAAACCATCGGTTGGGTTGTCATTCTTTCCTGAAATTACCGATGCTTACCAGTATCGAAAAGTGGTTGCAAGTATTTTTCGTGTCTTGTTTTTTATAGCACTTATACCAATCATATTCGCTGCGCTTAAATATTCAGAAGGTCAGCTAAATATGACATTTATGGGCGCAGGTATTGGAATTATATGGGCAATTCTTACTTTCCTCTTACTTAAAACCGAAAAGATGCTTGTCGCGAACATCCAGATTTCCCTGCTTATTTTTGCCTTGATTGGAATTGGTTATCAAATTCTTATTCAGAATACTGTTCAGGTAACTGATTTGTTAATTTTAGTGATCGGAATGCTGTTGTCTCTTTATTTCCTATTGTACCTTAAACAACTCATTAAATCAAAGCCCGGCAAACTTTGAGGTTTCCAAAATCCTGTTAATCCCTCAAATTTCCGTTTCACCTAAAGAAATCTGTTGTTCATCGAATATATCATTGGTTTTGGGGGTTGGAATAATATTTTTGAATCCGAAATATAAAAAATCATTTTATGTATATACTTCGTTTAACCAGCTTGATTTTTGCCCTTGGGTTGCTGATCAGCAAACTTTTTGCAGCCCCGGTTTCGCCAGTTTCTACAAACTGGGACGATAACGATACCCGTACTTATAAAGTGCAGCCTTTTACGAAAATTTATCTTGAAGGGGCTTACAAAGTAATTCTGGAACAAGGCCCTGAACAGGAATTGAGGATTAAAACAGATGAGGATAATTTTCAATACATCGATGTTCATTCTGATGCTTCTTCTTTGAGTCTTAAAATCAGAAAAAAACACTTCAATTTTGACGAACTTGTATTATATATCACATTCAAAGATTTGGAAAATTTGGTGATTGAAGGGGGGATTAGCCTTGAAACAAAAGGCTATGTTGAATTGAAGGATTTTTACCTTCATGTTGAAGGGGGCGCAAATATTGAAATGAATGTGAAAGCCCAAAAGTTAAAGGTGATAGGACAGGGTGGAGTAAAGTTTGAATTCGATGGAATTGCAGATGAATTGGATGCAACCATTTCAGGAGCAGGTCATCTGGATGCATTTGATCTGAAAACCAAAAGAACCAACTGTAAACTTGAAGGTGTTGTGGCCGCAAGTGTTTATGCAACTGAGGAGTTAAATGCCACTATTAATGGGGTCGGAAAGATTAGATACCGTGGTGATCCGCGGGTGTACAAGAAAGTCGACGGTATTGGATCAGTATCCCGCGATTAGAAATTATTTTGTTATTATTGAGGAGGTTATCTGTTTTAGATAGCCTTTTTTGTTTTTATACCTGCCTTTTGAATATGAACTATTCCGTTATCATGCTGTTTATAAATTTCTGAATGGATTTGGTTTGTTTATTTTATTTCGATGAAAATATTAAGCTAATTCATTGAATATTAAATTAAAATGAGTGTGATAACGAATAAATGTTTAAACTAAATTAAAAATGTTTAAACAATATTTATTGCCCGCTGTTTTAGTGTAAGAAAATAATTTAAAAAAGGAGAAACCAGTATGAAAGTAAATGGGTTTTTAAAAACGGAAACGGCAAAACCAAAATATAACGGAAAACATTTGCCACTTAATAATAATCAAAGCGGACACGATTTAATTGGTGATAACCATGTAGCTACCTCACTGGAAACTCCGATGCGTGAAGATGCATTTTTGCTCAGCGACGAACAGAAAATTCTTCTGATTGAAGATAAATTCAGGGAAATCATGAATGTTTTAGGGCTTGATTTGAGGGATGACAGCTTAAATGGAACCCCGCACCGGGTAGCGAAAATGTTTGTCAAAGAAATATTTTCGGGATTGAATCCTGAGAATTTGCCAAAAATTTCGGTGTTCGATAATAAGTTCAAGTATGGTGAAATGCTGGTCGAAAAAAATATCAACATGAACTCAACCTGTGAACATCATTTTTTACCCATTGTCGGAAAAGCACATGTAGCTTATGTTTCAAGTGGTCAGGTTGTTGGATTGTCAAAAATAAACAGGGTGGTCGATTATTTTGCACGTCGCCCGCAGGTTCAGGAGCGTTTAACCGTGCAGATTGCCAATGAATTGAAGCGGATTCTTAAAACTGAAGATGTCGCCGTTATAATTGATGCAAAACATTTGTGCGTTTCGTCACGCGGAATTCAGGACGAAAGCAGTTCGACCATTACTGCTGAATATGGTGGAGTTTTTAAAGATCCACATCGCAAAGAAGAGTTTTTAAAGTATTTGTCGCTTGATATTTAGTTATTTTCGTTCATTTGTGCCTTAATATTTTATAAAATGGACGGACGAAAAAGATCTGATGTTAAACCAGGATTGTTGGTAAACATCGTGCAAAAACATCATCAGCGAACCGGTGAATTAACCGAAGGTATTGTGAAGACCCTTTTAACGAACTCTCCAAATCATCCGCATGGAATAAAAGTACGACTTGAAACGGGTGAGGTTGGCCGTGTTCATGAAATTCTGGATGAAGATTAACTTATTGTATTTTAAATAAATTGGTTCAAATGCAAATTATATCTGCAAATATCGCCCAACCAACCACTATTATTTGGCGTGGACAGGAAGTACTGACCGGTATATATAAATATGGCGTTGATACACCAATTTTTCTTAATACGGAAGATGTTGACAACGATCATGTTCTGGATAGGCGTTACCACGGGGGAATCGACAAAGCGTGCTATCTCTATTCTGCCGATCATTATCCGTTCTGGAAAATGAAATATCCAGCTCAGTATTGGAGCTGGGGTATGTTTGGCGAGAATCTGACTGTCAGCGGATTGGATGAGTCAGATATTCGAATTGGAGATCGTTTTCAAATCGGCGGAGCGGTTGTGCAGGTTTCCCAGCCCAGGCAGCCCTGTTTTAAACTCGGTGTCAGGTTTGGCGACCAGAAAGTGGTGGATGATTTTTGGAATTCACCTTTTCCGGGAGTTTATGTCAGGGTTTTACAGCCTGGCCATGTTTCAAAAGGAGATCAAATTGCTTTGTTGGAAAGCGATCCGGAAAGTCTTTCTTTGAGCGAGGTGTTTTCAATTTTCAGGAGCAACAGAACCGATATTGATTTGATTAAAAAAGCGATAGCCGAACCATTTTTGGCTGAATCGTGCCGGAAGGATATCCAAAAACTTCTAAAATAACTTTTCCTCCGATGTTCGTGTCCTCATAGAATTCCTTCTCAGAAATACTTTATCTTTGCGGCAAACCTTCAGAAATATGACCAATCACAAAATAGTGGTAGCGATCGACGGGCATTCATCGTGTGGAAAGAGCACGATAGCCAAAGCGGTTGCCGCAAAATACGGATATATATTTATCGACAGCGGAGCAATGTACCGAGCTGTTGCACTTTATGCGTTGCGCCATAATCTGGTCGCTGACGGTGAATTGAAAAGGGAAGAACTTATTGGCGCACTTTCGCAGATTAAAATTGAATTCAAATACAATCCGGTAAGTAAAAAAAGCGATACCTTTCTGAATGGAGAGAATGTGGAGGCAGAAATCAGGCAGTTACCGGTTTCTCAAAATGTGAGCCCGGTAGCAACCATTGCCGAAGTGCGCGCCGCGATGGTTCGATTGCAGCAGGAAATGGGTAAAAATAAAGGGATTGTGATGGATGGACGCGATATCGGGACGGTGGTTTTTCCTGAGGCAGAACTTAAATTGTTTGTTACTGCGACCGCTGAAATACGCGCTAAACGACGTTTTGAAGAGTTAAAAGCCAAAGGTGAAGATGTTTCGTTTTCCGAAATTTTGGAAAATGTAAAAGAACGCGATTTCATTGATTCGACCCGCGAAGCCAGTCCATTGAGAAAAGCAGATGATGCCCTGGTTCTTGACAATAGTAATTTGACTGAAGCGGAACAATTGGTTTGGGTGATTGAAAAAGTTGAAGAAATATTAAATGATCGTTGAAATTGACCAAAAATCGGGATTTTGTTTCGGTGTATTAAATGCCATCGGAAAAGCAGAAGAAACGCTGTTGACTGAAGATGTGCTTTATTCGCTGGGTCAGGTTGTACACAACGAGCTGGAAGTGAAGCGACTTCAGGAAACTGGCTTAATATCTATATCCCACAAGGAATTTTTTCAATTGAAAAACTGCAAAGTTCTGATCCGTGCCCACGGCGAACCGCCATCGACCTACGAATATGCCGCTAAAAACAATATTACCCTGATAGATGCTACCTGTCCGGTCGTTTTAAAACTTCAGCAACGGGTGAAAAATGCAGCCCAAAACATGCGAAATGAAAATGGACAGGTCGTTATTTTTGGCCATTTGGGACACGCCGAAATAACCGGATTGGTAGGACAGACAAACAATGAAGCAATTGTAATTGAGCATTCGGATGACATTCAAAAGATAGATCCATCGCGGCCGGTAGTTGTATTTTCGCAAACAACAAAATCGGTTGATGAATTCAAAAAACTCACAGCGAACATTCAAAGCCAGTCACAAAACGGAGTGGTTAAGGCTCACGATACCATTTGCAGGCAGGTTTCAAACCGTGTTCCGCATTTGCAAAAATTTTCAGCCCGGTTCGATGTTGTCATTTTTGTTGGCGGACAAGGCAGTTCGAATGCTCAGGTGCTTTTCGATGTTTGCAGGAAATTCAATAATCGCAGCTATTTCGTGTCATCTCCTGAAGATTTAAAAGCTGATTGGTTTTCAAAAATTGAAACTGTGGGCGTTTGCGGGGCAACCTCGACACCGCAATGGTTAATGGAAAAGGTTGCCGAAAGGATCAAAGCAATTTAAGACTTCATTAATCTTTGGCATTGTTCGGTGCTGATTAATGTACTATTCAGAATAATTCACTTTACTTTATACTTCATTCTTTTAAAAGCTTAAAAATATGACAATGATCCGGAATGAAAATCAGGAAGAAGTTTCCCCAAGAAGAAAAAAATTACAGAAAATAGGTGTTTTTACCTCAGGAGGTGATGCCCCCGGAATGAATGCCGCTATTCGTGCGGTTACCCGCGCTGCGATTGCTAACAAGCTAAAGGTAGTGGGTATCCGTCGTGGATATCAGGGAATGATCGAAGGCGATTTCATCCCGTTAAAATCAACAGATGTGAGCGGTATCCTCCAGACAGGTGGAACCATGCTGAAAACAGCGCGCAGTGCGGAATTCAGAACTCCTGAAGGTCGGGAAAAGGCCTTTCAGCAACTGAAAAAAGCTGAAATTGACGCTGTTGTTGTAATTGGTGGCGATGGTTCGTTTACAGGTGCATTGGTTTTATCGCAGGAATATGATATTTCGTTTGTCGGTATTCCCGGAACCATTGACAATGATTTGTACGGAACTGATTACACCATCGGATATGATACAGCATTGAATACGGTCGTAGAAGCTGTTGATAAAATTAAAGATACTGCCCGTTCGCATGGACGTATTTTCTTTGTTGAAGTGATGGGCCGGGAGGCTGGATTGCTGGCATTAACCAGTGGAATTGCCTGTGGCGCTGAAGTAATTTTAATTCCGGAGTCAAACGAACAACATTTAGAATTACAGAAATTCCTTAAAAAGGGATACAAAAATAAAGAAACCAGCGGAATTATAATGGTTGCCGAAGGCGATGAAGCCGGCGGAGCTATAAAAATTGCGGAGAAAGTGCGCAAAGAGCATCCTGATTTGGATGTGCGTGTTTCAATTTTGGGACATATTCAACGGGGCGGAAGTCCTACTGCCAAAGATAGGGTGAATGCCACAAAAATGGGTGTTGCTGCTGTGGAAGCTTTGCTCGACGATCAAAAAAGTATTATGATCGGACTGGATAATGAAAAAATTGTGCATGTCCCGTTCAATAAAGCAGTTAAAATGAATCATGCGATTGATACCAATCTGCTTGAGATTCAGAAGTTGCTGAATATTTAACTTTCAACGTGAAAATAGGCAACCAGCTTTTTTAGGTTTTCAGCTTGTTCTGAAATATCTTTTGAGTTAATTGAAAGTTCGTAGGACGATTGGGCATTTTGCTGGATGACCAGATTCAGTTGCTGAATTCCCTGGTTTATTTCTTCTGAACTCATTTTTTGTTCGAGACTCGAAGCAGCGATGTGTTGAACAAGTTTAGCTGTGTGGTCAATGTCAGGAAAAATATCGAGTAGTTTCTGAGCAGTTTCACTCGCCTGTAACAATCCTTGCGACGACAGTAGATTGATTTCTTTTGCAGCAGATTGAGATTTTTCGGCCAGTTTTTTTATTTCGGCGGCTACAACAGCAAATCCTTTTCCCTGAATGCCATATCTCGACGCTTCTATGGCTGCATTGATAGCGAGTAAGTTTGTTTGTCTGGCAATTTCGCCTACAACCGTAACCTTTTCGGCAATGTTATTCATCGACTGAATCATGGCTTTTGTAACTTCATTTCCAGCCTGAATTCCCAAAGCTGCCCTGATCGCAATTTTTTCGGTTTCCTGAGCATTCTTCGTGTTTAACTGAATTCTGGAAAGCATTAGTTCCATCGAAGTTGAAATTTCTTCCGAAGAAGCCGCCTGATTATTAGCCCCTTCAGAAAGCCTTCCCGATGATTCAAGTAACTCCAGGCTGCTGTTGGCAATGGCATCCGAGCTATGAATAATCTCTTTCATAATGGTAGTAAGTTTATTGGCCATCATTGTTAATGAAGCGGCCAAATCCCCAATTTCGTCATTTTGCTGAACAGATAGTTTTGTGCTCAGGTTGCCTGCTGAAATCGACTTTGCAAAATCAACACCTTTAACAATCGGATTGCTTATTCTGACAGCAATGACATAAATAATGATATACATTAGAATTAAACCCAATATTCCAGTCAGAATGGACTGAATTAAAACTTTTTTTGATTCTTTTAAAATGACCCGGGTAGGAACTTCAATCCCAATTATCCAATTGGTAGGCTGATTGTCAATTGTAACAGGTTCAAATGAAACAAAATATTCTTCTTCATTACTGAAGTTATTGTAGGTAAACGTGCCCGATGAATTATTTTTAACTTGTTCAAAACCAGTTTTGAAAACAGTACTGTCATTGCCCACAGTTCCAAAAAAGTTTTTTCCGGTCAATGTTTGGTCGGTATGGGCAACAATCATCCTGTTTCCTCCAACAATGTACGAAACTGCTTCATCGAAGGGTTTAATTCCGGCAATCAATTTGTTCATTTCTGTCAGTGATATATCAATGCCGACCAAACCTTCGAATTTCCCGGCGGGATTCTGAATCGGAACAAATAGCGCAGTCATCAGTATGCCAGCCAATTCTTCGGTCACAACATCATAATACGGATCCCAAATCATTTCCCGGTTCATTTCCCGTGCCGTGTAATAAATGCCTTTTATTTCAGTATTTGTTGTATCTACGATTGCTTTTTGCAATTTTATCTGATTACCCGCACGGTACCAGATGTTTCTGATACGCCCGTTCTTTTTGCGGTAGTTTCCGTCAATCGCATTTAATTCCCAGTAAAGTCCAACCGACAGAAAATCAGGGTTTTTCTCCAGATTGCTGTAAAGAATTGTTTCGAAAAAAGCGTCGCGCTGAGCAGGCAGGTATTTTTTATGGGTACTGAATACATTTCGAAGCGTTCGTGCCGATTCCATCATAACATTCAGTTCATCCGAAATTTTGTTCCTGTATTCCCGGGTCGATCCTTTGACTATCTCCACAGAGTTACTGTAAGCAATGTTTTTTAGGCGGTAACTGATGTATCCGATTGCCAAACAGTAAATTATAGTGGTTGCACTGAGAATGTAAACACTCAGTTTCAACTTAAGATTAAATCTTTTCCGACGCATAAAATTAAGAGTAAAGATGGAAATGAATACCAAAGATATATTTATCCTTGACGTAGTTGATGAATTTTGACCAAGTAATAATTAATTTCCGAATTCTTTTTCGGTATTTTGCAGGCATGATGGAAAACGAACTTTTTGCCGACCTAATATTGCCTTTGCCACTGGAAGGTCATTTTACTTATCGGGTGCCCGTTGCCTTCCATTTGAAAATGAAAACCGGAATCCGCGTCATAGTGCAGTTCGGAAGGCGGAAATTCTTTTCTGCATTGGTTTATCGTTTGCATGAAAATGTTCCTTCGGGCGATTTCGAAATCAAAGATATTGATGCAATTCTGGACGAAGAGCCCATCATCGACCCAAAACAGTTGAAGCTTTGGGAGTGGATCGCTGCTTATTATTGCTGTTCTTTGGGCGAGGTTTTTAAAGCTGCACTGCCTTCAGGCCTGAAACTCGAAAGCCAGACAAAAATCAGACTCAATCCTGAAACAATCCTTCCGGAGAATTTAAGCGACAAAGAAAATGCGGTGATATTGTTACTTGAAAGCCGCAAAACGGCCACTGTTCATGATCTCAATCAGTTTCTGGGGCAACAGTCATCGTATGCCATTCTGAAATTGCTGCTCGAAAAAAATGCGGTAATCGTGGAAGAACAAATGCGAGATAGCTACAAACCACGTGTGGTAACATTTGTAAAACTTAATCCTGAATTCGATACAGAAGAAAAGCTGAATGCCTGCCTCGATTCGCTTAAAAAAGCCAAAAAACAAGAGCAACTCCTGAAGATGTTTCTTTCTGAAACGCTGTTTGGCGAAGCCAGACTGACCGAAATCAGCAAAAAAGAACTGCTTGAACTGGCCAATGCCACTGATACATCGCTGAAAAGTCTTGAAGAAAAGAATATTCTTATCCTATTTTCAAAAGAAATCGGGCGGATTGACCGGCTGCAAAATACTGATTTACTGATCAAAGAACTTTCAGAGCCGCAGCAAATAGCGATTGACGAGATAAAAGCCCAATTCGAAATCCACTCAACCATTCTGCTCAACGGGGTAACTTCAAGCGGAAAAACCGAAATTTACATTCAACTGATTCAGGAGCAGCTAGAATTGGGCAAACAGGTTTTGTATCTTGTTCCTGAAATTGGACTTACAACCCAGATTATTAACCGGTTAAAAGTTGCTTTTGGTGATTTGGCCGGAATTTATCATTCCAAATTCAACGATGCTGAAAGGGTTGAAATCTGGTTCAATGTGCTGAATGAAAAATCGGGGAAAACCGGTCAGCAATACAAAGTAATTCTGGGAGCGCGGTCGGCTATTTTTCTTCCGTTTAAAAATCTGGGACTGATCATTGTTGACGAGGAGCACGAAAATTCGTACAAACAATTTGATCCGGCGCCACGCTACAATGCCCGTGATATGGCCATTCTGATGGGAAATATTCACGGTGCAAAAGTACTTTTGGGGTCGGCAACGCCATCGTATGAAACGTATTTCAATGCACGATGCAACAAATACGGATTGGTTGACCTGACCGAACGTTTTCAGGGAATTGAAATGCCCGAACTGATTGCAGCAAATACGCAGGAGGCATACAAACGCAAGCTGATGCGCTCGGTTTTTACTCCTGAACTTTTTGACGGGATTACCGATGCCCTCGCAAATAAGGAGCAGGTGATTCTCTTTCAGAACCGGCGTGGTTTTGCACCATTTGTTCAGTGCGGAAAATGCGGCTGGATACCGAAATGCAAATATTGTGATGTTAGCAAAACGTATCATAAAAACCAATCGCGACTGATCTGCCATTATTGCGGGCACACCACTTCGCTGATAACCAAATGTGAAGAATGTGGTTCTGACGAGATCAAGCCACGTGGTTTCGGTACCGAAAAAATTGAAGATGAAATTCAGCTTTTATTTCCTGATGCACGGGTAGCGCGAATGGATTTGGATACAACCCGTGCAAAAAAAGCCTACGAACAACTTATTTACCAGTTCGAAACACGGAAAATTGATATTCTGGTCGGAACACAAATGGTTACCAAAGGTTTGGACTTCGATCATGTTCGGGTGGTGGGTGTTTTAAATGCCGACAACCTGCTGAATTATCCTGATTTCAGGTCGTACGAACGAAGTTTTCAGTTGATCATGCAAGTGAGTGGGAGAGCAGGCCGTAAAAACCGACGGGGCAAAGTAATTGTCCAGACTTCGCAGCCTACCCATCCGGTGCTTCAGGATGTGATTGCGTACGATTATATCCGGCTTTTTAACCGGCAAATGGCTGAACGCAAGATTTTCAGGTACCCGCCTTATTTCAGGCTCATTAAAATTGTGGTGAAACATCAGAACCGCGACCGGCTCGACTTGGCAGCCGCACATCTGGCCACTGCTTTTAAAACTCATTTTAACCGGAATATGCTTGGTCCTGAATATCCGGTTGTAGGCCGAATTCAAATGTGGTTTCAGAAGGAAATACTGAT
>DAITNH010000092.1:16291-17612 GCA_036834745.1 Prolixibacteraceae bacterium | reverse complement strand
AGGATTTCTCACAAATTAAATGCGAAATATGAATTTAAAACAGCTGAGGGTATTTTTATGTTATACTCTATAGTAAGTAAAAGTCCCCTTTATTGTCCACAGAAAGACCTTGTGGTCAATAGTTCCCTATAAATGTGTGAATTATGTAATTTATTTTTGCTGAAGTGTAATACTTTTGTGCTTTAAGTTATACATCTTTGCAAATACCCATCTATAAAAAAAAATAAAATCAATTGAAATTATACATTAAATACATGGTCAGCAACCGTTGCAAAGTAGCGGTAAAAGAAGAGTTGAAAAAACTTGGGCTGCACTACATGCTGGTTGATTTAGGCGAAGTTGAGATTATGGAGAATATTTCTGACGAGGTTCGGGAACAATTGAAAATTGGATTGCTCAACTCCGGATTTGAATTAATGGACGATAAACGTTCTGTGCTGATTGAAAGGATAAAGAACACAATTATTGAAATGATCCATCATTCGAACGAAATAATCAAAACCAATTTTTCCATTTTTTTAAGCGAAAAATTAAACTACGATTATACTTATCTGGCCAATTTATTTTCTGAAGTACAGGGAACGACGATTGAGCAATTCATTATCTCTCACAAAATTGAAAAGATTAAAGAATTGATTATTTACGGAGAACTGAACATTACCGAAATTGCATGGAAGATGAATTACAGCAGCGTAGCCCACCTATCCAACCAATTTAAAAAAATGACAGGACTCTCCCCTTCTCATTTTAAACAACTGAAAGAAAAAAGACGAAGCCCGATTGACGAGGTTGGCAATATTAAATAAATGAATTCAAAGGCATTACAGAAGGAATAAAATGGAAAGAACGATCGCTCACGATTCTCAATATGCCAGCAGTTTAATAGAAGCCAGTCTGGATCCGTTAATTACCATCAGTATCGATGGTAAAATTACGGATATGAATCAGGCCAAGGTTAATATTACCGGCCTGACACGCAAAAAACTAATCGGTACAAATTTCTACGACTATTTTACTGAGCCGCAAAAAGCCCGTGAAGGTTATATGAAGGTTTTTGCAAATGGTTCGCTTACAGACTATCCGCTTACATTCATACATAAAGATGGAAAATTAACCGATGTGTTGTTCAACGGATCGGTATATAAGGATTCCAAAGGAATTGTAATTGGCGCTGTGGTTGTGGCGAGAGACATCGCCAGGCAAAAATGGGCAATGGAATTGCAGATTGCCAACAAAGAACTGGCTTTTCAGAACGATGAAAAAGGAAAACGTGCTGATGAGCTGAGTATTGCGAACGAAGAACTTGCCTTTCAGAATGATG
>DAITNH010000092.1:4060-16191 GCA_036834745.1 Prolixibacteraceae bacterium | reverse complement strand
AGAAGCGGGCCAATGAGCTGATAATTGCCAACAAAGAGCTTGCCTTTCAGAACAAGGAAAAAGAAAAGAGAGCGGCAGAATTGATCATTGCCAACAAGGAACTTGCTTTTCAGAACGACGAAAAAGGAAAACGCGCTGATGAGCTGAGTATTGCGAACGAAGAACTTGCCTTTCAAAATAATGAAAAGGAGAAGCGGGCCAATGAGCTGATAATTGCCAACAAAGAGCTTGCCTTTCAGAACAAAGAAAAAGAAAAGAGAGCGGCAGAATTGATCATTGCCAACAAAGAACTGGCTTTTCAGAACGATGAAAAAGGAAAACGCGCTGATGAACTGAGCATTGCGAACGAAGAACTTGTTTTTCAGAATGAAGAGAAAGAAAAACGCGCAGCAGAATTAATCCTTGCCAACAACGAACTTGTCTTTCAAAATGAGGAGAAGGAGAAACGTGCAGCGGAATTGATCATTGCTGACAAAGAACTAATCTTTCAAAATGAAGAGAAGGAGAAACGTGCAGCTGAATTGATCATTGCTGATAAAGAACTAATCTTTCAAAATGAAGAGAAAGAAAAGCGTGCAGCTGAATTAGTCATAGCTGACATAGAATTAGTCTTTCAAAACGAAGAAAAAGAAAAGCGTACTGTTGAAAATAAAGAACTTGAAGCATCCAGCTATTCTTTAAAATTAGCTTCTCAGTATTCGCTTAGCCTTATTGAGGCGAGCCGCGATCCGTTGGTTGTTATCAGCACCACAGGAAAAATAACCGATATGAACGAAGCATTGGTGAAAATTACCGGTGTTTCGCGCGAGGAATTGATTGATACCGATTTCCTCGATTATTTTACCGAACCGCAAAAAGCACGTAAAGTTTACCAGGAAGTATTTGCAAATGGATCGGGTGCCGATTCGCCGCTGACGCTTCGCCATGTAAATGGGAAACTTACCGATGTATTGTTTAACGGATCGGTTTACAAAGACGACAAAGGAAATGTTCTTGGAGTAGTGATTGTCGCCAGGGACGTTACCGCCCAGAAATTACTTTCAAAATATTCGCTGAGCCTTATTGAAGCGAGCCTTGACCCTTTGATAACCATCAGCAATGAAGGTAAGATAACCGACATGAACGAGGCGTTGGTGAACATTACAGGTATGACCCGGGAAGAAATAACCGGTACCGACTTTCTTGACTATTTCACCGAACCGCAAAAAGCACGTGAAGTATATCAGGAAGTGTTCGCAAAAGGATCTGTTGCCAATTCACCGCTTATCCTTCGCCACAAGGATGGCAAGCTGACCGATGTATTGTTTAACGGATCGGTTTATAAAGACGACCGTGGAAATGTATTGGGCATTGTGATTGTCGCCAGGGATGTTACCGAACAGAAAAGAATTTCGACAGAATTAACCGAAGCGATTGTATTTGCCGAGTTGGCAGTCAATATCGCTGAAGAAGCAAAATTTAAAGCTGAAAAAGCAACATTACTGGCCGAGAATGCTGTAAAAGCAAAACAGCAGTTTTTGTCGAACATGAGCCATGAAATCCGCACCCCAATGAATGCGATTATCGGATTTACAAAGGTGATGCTGAAGACAGAATTGACTTCAAAACAAAAAGAATATTTACAGGCCATCAAAATGAGTGGCGATGCTTTGATCGTGCTGATTAACGACATTCTGGATTTGGCAAAAGTAGATGCAGGCAAAATGACATTTGAACAAACCCCGTTTAAACTTTCCTTATCTTTAGCAGCCATGCTGCACTTGTTTGAGACAAAAATCTGGGAAAAGAATTTAGTGCTGGTTAAAGAATACGACAGAAGAATTCCGGAAGTGCTGGTTGGCGACCCGGTGCGCTTGCACCAGATTATCCTGAATTTGGTGAGCAACGCGGTAAAATTTACGAACAAGGGAAAAATCACTGTCAGTATTCGTTTGCTTACAGAAGATGAAGAAAAGGTTACCATCGAATTTGCAGTAACTGATACCGGAATTGGAATACCTGCCGATAAAATAGACAATATTTTTGAAAATTTCCAGCAGGCAACAAGCGGCACATCGCGCATATATGGCGGAACCGGACTTGGACTCGCAATTGTTAAACAATTGGTAGAATCGCAGGGAGGAAAGATTCAGGTAAATAGCAAAGTGAACGAGGGTTCAACTTTTAGTTTAGTATTAAAATTTCAGAAAACAAATGAAATGTTTGAGTCTGAACCAGAAATTGCTGAATTGGACAAGAAAATTAGCAACATAAAAGTATTGGTGGCTGAGGACATTGCCCTCAATCAATTACTAATGAGAACGCTATTGGACGATTTTGGGTTTGATTGTGACATTGCCGCGAACGGAAAAATAGCTGTCGAAAAACTAAAGGCCAATAAGTACGATATTATTTTAATGGACTTGCAGATGCCCGAGATGAACGGGTTTGAAGCTACAGAATATATCAGACATGAAATGAATTGTGACATTCCGATCATTGCCCTGACCGCCGATGTAACCACGGTTGATTTGGCAAAATGCAAATACGTTGGGATTGATGATTACATTCCGAAGCCTGTTGACGAAAGATTATTGTATAGTAAAATAATCGCTTCAGTCAAAAAAACATCACGTTCTAAAAAGAACAGCATAGAAGATATCATTGAGGTTGAAAGTGAAATTAAAAAATGCATTGATCTGGAATACCTGATGCAGCGTACAAAATCAAGTCCTAAACTGATGATGGAAATGATTTCGGCTTACCTGGAACAAACCCCGCCATTGGTTAGTGCCATGAAACAAAGTTTTCAGGATGAGAATTGGGATTTATTGTATTCGGCAGTGCATAAAATGATCCCGTCATTTTCGATCATGGGTATTAGCGTAGATTTTGAAAACATGGCGAAAAAAATTCAGGAATATGCAAGCACCCAGAAACAGACCGATGGAATATCAGATATGGTTCTTCAGCTTGGAAACATCTGCGAACAAGCCTGTGAAGAATTGGCAATAGAATTTAATACAATTAAAAACACTAACTAATGAACAAACAAAAGATAAAACTTTTTCTGGTCGATGACGATTCGGTGTATTTAAAATCGCTGGAAATTGAATTCATGGACCATCCAGAATTTAGCATTGAAACATTTTCGACAGGCGAACTTTGCCTGGCCAACTTATCCCATAATCCTGATGTAATCATTTTGGATTATCAGCTCGACGGAATTGATAAAACTGCCATGAACGGAATAGATGTTTTGGACAAAATAAAAGCCTATGATCCTGAAATTCCGGTGATAATGCTATCATCGCAGGACAAAATAGAGGTGGCAGTAAACTGTATGCACCACAAAGCTTTTGACTATGTTGTTAAAAGTGAAACTGCTTTCTTACGATTGAACAAAATAATCCCGGTAATTTTCCGCTTTAAAAAAATGGAAAAGCAACTAAGCTGGTACATGGAAAGGATGTAAGCACTGATTTTAATTGCCATTATTAACAGTAAATTTCTACGGAAGAAAAAGGAGCGTTGTTTGTCAAATGATTGACAAACAACGCTCCTTTTTTATGTTTAAAACTACGATAATAGAGCCATAATCAGTGAAAATTCTTCAGATTTGAAGTCAGCTGCAATTTTGCCACAAGAAGGGACTTTAAAAGGAGTAGATCTTGGAATTGCAGGCGAATTTGCAATTTTGTCTAAAACCGGAGTTACCAATGTTTATAAATCATCTGTTGTCGGAGATGTAGGATCAAGTCCGATCACTGGAGCAGCAGTTCTTGTAAGTTGTGCAGAAGTAGTAGGTACAATTTATACCGTCGATGCAGCAGGACCACTGCCATGCAGGGTTACAAATGCAACAAGATTAGGTACTGCTGTGCTTAATATGCAGGCTGCATACTCTGATGCCGCCGGACGTGTAAACCCTGATTTTCTGAATTTAGGCGCCGGAAATATTGGCGGCAAAACACTTACACCTGGTCTGTACAAATGGACAAGTGCACTTGTTATCCCAACAGATATTACTATTTCGGGTAGCCCGACTGATGTTTGGATTTTCCAGGTTGCCGGTACGTTGAATATGAGTTCGGCTGTAAACATGATCCTCGAAGGTGGGGCACTTGCCAAAAACATTTTCTGGGTATCTTCAGGAGCTGTTACTGTTGGTACTACCAGCCATTTTGAAGGTATCATAATGAGTCAGACAGGTATTAATCTGAAGACAGGCGCATCAATAAACGGAAGAATGTTGGCGCAAAATGCTGTAACGCTGCAAATGAATGCTGTTTCACAGCCTGAATAAATTATACTTAAATCAAAAAATGTAAAGAGGCGATCCTGTTGGTTCGCCTCTTTACATTTAAGTGATGGAAAGAAGGTTTGCAAAACCAAATGTGGGAATAATGTAAAAAAATAATGAAATTATGTAATGATATACCATGCAAAGGGTTGCACCTTTATAACGTAAAATTATATACATATAATGCCCCTTTCATAAGAGTTTACAGGAAGTGTAATATTATCTTCAAAAGAAACATATGAATCGGAAAATCGACCTAAAAAAATGGATAAACGGATAAAAGGGAAAAAATCGGACGACCAAATTATCGCCGGTAATGAACCTGCCTTTAAAATTGATGAAAAGGAAAAGCAAGCCAATGAATTAATCATTGCCAGCAAAGAACTTGCCTTTCAAACCAAAGAAAAGGAAAAACATGCCATTGCGAATAAAAAACTTAAAGCATCAAGAAATACTTTAAAACTGGCTTCTCAATATTCGCTCAGCCTTATTGAAGCGAGTCGCGATCCGTTGGTTGTTATCAGCCCTGCCGGAAAAATCACCGATATGAATGAAGCACTGGTAAAAATTACCGGAATATCGCGCGGGGAACTAAAAGGAACCGACTTCCTGGATTATTTTACCGAACCACAAAAAGCACGTAAAGTTTATAAGGAAGTGTTTGCAAAAGAATCGGTCGCCGATTCGCCGCTGACACTTCGCCATGCAAATGGCAAACTTACCGATGTATTGTTTAACGGGTCGGTTTACACAAACGACAGTGGAAATGTGTCGGGCGTGGTATTTGTTGCCCGCGATGTGACCGAACAAAAAAGAATAGCAACCGAATTAACCGAAGCCATCGTGTTTGCCGAAATGGCGGTCGGAATAGCTGAACAGGCAAAAGAAAAGGCAGAAAATGCTACCCTGAGAGCCGAAAATGCGATGAAAGCCAAACAGCAGTTTTTGTCGAACATGAGCCATGAAATTCGCACTCCAATGAATGCAATTATTGGATTTACAAAGGTCTTACTGAAAACCGAATTGTCGGCAAAACAAAAGGAATATTTACAGGCCATAAAAATGAGTGGCGATTCGCTTATTGTGCTAATTAACGACATACTCGATCTGGCAAAAGTTGATGCGGGCAAAATGAGTTTCGAACATACCCCATTCAAAATGGCCTTATCCATTTCAGCCATGCTTCATCTGTTCGAAACAAAAATTCAGGAAAAAAATTTAAAATTAGTGAAGGAATACGATAAAAATATTCCGAAAGTTTTGGTTGGCGACCCGGTACGCTTGCACCAGATTATTTTAAACCTGGTGAGCAACGCGGTAAAATTTACGAGCAAAGGGAAAATTACAATCAGGGTAAATTTGCTGAGCGAAGATGAAAAGAAAGCAACCATTCAATTTTCAGTTTCTGATACCGGAATTGGAATTCCTGAAAATAAAATCGAAAGCATTTTCGAGAACTTTCAGCAGGCATCGAGCGGCACTTCGCGCTTATACGGAGGAACCGGATTAGGACTTGCCATCGCAAAACAATTGGTCGAATCGCAGGAAGGAACCATTGATGTACAGAGTGTAATTAACGAAGGCTCAACATTCAGCTTTGTGCTAAGTTTTCAGAAAACCACAGAAGATGCCGAACCCGAACCTGAAAATATTCAATTAAAAAGCAATATGAAAGATATTAAAGTTTTGGTTGTTGAAGACATCATCCTCAACCAGTTGCTTATGAAAACCCTGCTGGATGATTTTGGGTTTGAACGCGATGTTGCCGATAATGGGAAAATTGCCATCGAAATGATGCGGAACAAAACTTATGACGTGATTTTAATGGACTTGCAAATGCCCGAAATGAACGGGTTTGAAGCCACAGATTACATCCGTAATACCATGAACTCGAAAATCCCGATTATCGCATTAACTGCTGATGTTACCACGGTTGACCTGGCAAGGTGCAAATCAATTGGCATGAACGATTACATCGCAAAACCAGTTGACGAGCGCATTTTGTACAGTAAAATAGTTGGACTGATTAAGAGAGCCAATGCCGTTGAAATAGCTGAAACAGAAGAAACGATTCAGGATAAGTGCATTAACCTGAACTATTTAAACCTTCGCACAAAATCGCATCCTAAACTAATGATGGAAATGATTACTGCTTACCTGCAACAAACCCCTCCATTAATTTCAACAATGAAACAAAGCCTGATCGACAAGGATTGGGATTTACTGTATGCTTCGGCACACAAAATGATCCCGTCGTTTTCGATAATGGGCATTAATGTTGATTTTGAAAACATGGCAAGAAAAGTTCAGGAATATGCAATCAATCAAAAAGATTCAGAAGGAATACCAGCGCTGGTATTTCAGCTTGAGAAAATATGTTCGCAGGCATGCACAGAATTGGAGGAAGAATTTAACCGGATTAAAAACACAAACCAATGAACAACGAAAAAATTAAAATATTTCTGGTCGATGATGATGCCCTGTATTTAAAATTACTGGAAATTGAATTTCTTGAGCATGGCGATTTTGAAATTGAAACCTATGCTACAGGTGAACTTTGTATAGCAAACCTACATCACAACCCTGATATTATTATATTGGATTATTATCTCGACGGCATTGATAAAAACGCGATGAACGGAATCAATACATTGGATATAATAAAGTCGGTCAATCCTGAAATTGCTGTGATCATGCTATCCAGTCAGGACAGTATCGACGTAGCCGTAAGTTGTATGCACCATAAAGCCCATGATTATGTGATGAAGAGTGAAACAGCGTTCATTCGGGTACAAAAAATTATCACTTCCATTTTCAAGTTCCAAAAAATGGAAAAGCAATTAAACTGGTACATGGAACGGATGTAATACCCCCTATTTTCTTTAAAAATTTAGAAAACCTAAAGATGAAAACGAGTATCCGTCAGAAGCTTATAATCTTCGCCTTTATAATTCTGGCAGGTAATCTGTTTATAGGTTTTGCTGTATATATCACCAACCAAAAACGTATTAAATCGGAACAATTGGTGCAACATACAGAGGATATTATTTCCAATCTGGGCAATATACTTTTACTTGGAAAAGACATAGAATCAGCTTCACGGGGTTTTATTATCACAAACGACAGTGCATTTCTTGAACCTTTATTTACTGCAGAAAAAATCATTTTCAACAACATCGGACAACTCAGACAACAATTTCAGGATAATACTGCCCAGCAACAGCGTGTTGATTCAATTCATTATTACATGCAAAAGCGTCTGGCTTTTTCGTTGCAGCAGGCCGAATTAAGGAGCAATCAGGGCCTATTGGCTGCAATTGCTTATGCTTCAACCAATCGGGGTTTGTATTATTCCGACAATTTGCGCCAGATCATCGCTGAAATTGAGCAACAAGAGGACACGAATCTCAAACAACTTCAGCAGGCAAACGAGTATAGCATGACCGCATTCAACTGGATCTCGCGAATTATGTTTGTTCTAATTTCCGTGATTACAATACTATTATTAATTGTGACTGGCAAAAATTTGCAGCAAAATGAAAAGAGAGAAAAAAGGGCAGCAGAATTAATCGTTTCCAATAAGGAACTTGCATTTCAAAATAATGAAAAAGAAAACCGGGCAGAAGAGGCAATCATTGCTTATAAAGAGCTGATATTTCAAAATGAAGAAAAAAGGAAACGGGCAGCTGAATTTATCATTGTGAACAAAAAACTTGTTTTTCAGAACGAAGAAAAAGAAAAACGTGCAGCGGAGTTAATCATTGCCAACAAGGAACTTCTGTTTCAAAACAAAGAAAAAGAAAACAGGGCTGCAGAATTAAACATTGCGAACAAGGAACTTGCATTCCAGAACAGGGAAAAAGAAAAGCGGGCTGATGAGCTGATCATTGCCAACAAAGAACTTCTGTTTCAGAATGAAGAGAAAGAAAATCGGGCCGCTGAGCTAATTGTTGCGAACAAGGAACTTGCTTACCAAAACAGGGAGAAAGAAAAACGGGCGGATGAATTAATTATTGCCAAAGATAAAGCAGAAGAGAGCGACCGCCTTAAATCGGCGTTTCTGGCCAATATGAGCCATGAAATAAGAACACCACTTAACGGGATCCTGGGTTTTGCCGAGTTGCTTAAAGAACCTGAGCTTGAAGATGAACAGAAATTGTATTACCTCAGCATACTGGAAAAGAGCGGTGAGCGCTTACTAAATATCATCAGCGATATCATGAGCATCTCGAAAATTGAATCGGGACACATTGGAATTTCCATTTCAGAAATGAACATAAACGAACAAATGGAAGAATTACATACTTTTTTCAAACCTGAAGCTGAACAGAAAGGATTACAGATTTTCCTGAAAAATAACCTGGACTCAGAAGAAACCATCGTTAAAACTGACCGGGATAAAGTTTATGCGATTTTAACCAACCTGATTAAAAATGCCATTAAATTCACCAACAAAGGCTCGATAGAATTTGGATATGGTTCGACAGACTCACCATCCGGTTCGGTCAGTGAGCCTGTCGAACTGGAATTTTACGTGAAAGATACAGGCATCGGGATCCCCCCTGAAAAGTTCGAAATGATTTTTGAAAGGTTCAGGCAAGGCAGTGAATCGCTGAACAAAAAATATGAAGGTGCTGGCCTTGGATTATCAATATCGAAGGCTTATGTTGAGATGCTGGGCGGGAAAATCTGGATTGAAAAGGCTCCGGCTCCGGAGGCAATCGATAGCAACCGGGATGGAAAAGGCACCACCATTTATTTTACCATTCCATATAATACTTAGCCAGAATTAAAATCTCACAAGGTGTGAATATTGTAACTTTTCGCCGGAATTGTGTAACGCTTATCATGTTAGTAATGCTGATCTTTGTTAAGTGAAAACAAATTCACAAATAAAATTTATCTAAAATGAAAAAATTAACTCTTGGCTTAATGGCTGGATGCATGTTGTTATTGTGCAGTCCAACTTTATTGAAAGCAGAAACTGAAACCACAACTGCTGCAACTACGGTAACTGCAACTGTTACATCAGCAGAGGCCGCTAAAATGGAACTCAGGTTAACTGAAATCAAAGCGATGGATATGAAAACAATGAATTCATCGGAAAAGAAAGAACTGCGGAAAGAAGTTCGCACCATAAAAAGCGACATGAAAGCAATCGACAATGGAGGTGGAGTTTATATTTCGGTTGGTGCTGCAATTCTTATCGTATTATTATTAATCCTTTTACTCTAATATATCATGGGAAATTTACTTTATATCATCGCAGTCATATTAATCATTTTATGGCTCATCGGATTTGTTGGAGTTGGTTATAGTGGAGGTATCATACACGTTCTGCTGGTTATTGCAATAATTGCCATAATCCTCAGAGTTATTCAGGGAAGAAGGATACTATAAAAAACAACAATGAAAACAATAGGAATTGTCCTTATCGGACTTGGTATAATCATGATGATTTATACCGGATTTAATTATGTAACTAAAGAGAAGGTGGTTGATTTAGGACCTATTCAGATTAACGCAGACAAGAACCACCCGGTACAATGGTCACCAATTGTTGGTTTAGTGCTTATTGTAGGAGGTATTGTTGTTGTTGCTGTTGATAAGAAAAAGTAAGAATATCTTAGTATTAAACTTCTAAATTAATTTATATGCCACTTTTAACTGTTTTACTTATTATAATCATTATTGGTGTTGTTCTATGGCTGATCAATTCGTTCATACCCATGGATCGTACTATCAAACAAATCTTCAACATCGTGGTTGTGATTGCGCTTGTCATTTGGTTGCTCAAGGTTTTTGGCCTTTTCACTTACCTTATGAATATCAGCGTATAAAATCAGTTTCCATCCACACAAAAAATAAAAAATATGAATCTTAAAAGAATCTTTGGTGCTGTTCTTACTGTACTCGGAATAGGTGGACTAATATATGCAGCTGTATTATTTGTAAATGGCGCAGGAGCTTCAGGAGACCTTAAAGCGCTTGTTATTTACGGGATACTCGGCTTTATATTTTTCATTGCAGGTATTAGTCTGGTGCGTACAACAAAAGATGAATCATAGAGGTGTATGTTTATATTTACCACCGATTATCATTTTCTATCAGATAAAATAAGTGTTACATATTAAATAGCTACTCTGGTCAATATATAAAAGCCGGCTTCCTTTTTGGAGTTGGCTTTTTATGTGTTAACAAACGGGCTTACTTTCGACCAATGATCCGAATAATGTTGATAAAAGGGAAAAACTAATTCATAAAGATTACTTTAGCATATCTTATACATCAGAATTATTTTAAAACTGAAAACCATGCTTGTAAATATTACCAGAAAAAAATATACGTTCTCTCCCGATTCGAGCCGGGTAATCGCCCGTTTTCTTTATTTGGACGACGAAAGGTCTGCTAACATTATCAGAAAAGTATTGGCAATGCCCGAAAAGGAAGTAAATATTGCCATGAGCCAGCTCCTGAGAGGTTTTTCGCGCCGTCACAGGAACATTTCAAAAATATTCGACAAACATTTTGTCAGGCTTGCCCCTATTTTTGATAAAATAGAAGTTAATGAAGAAGACTTGAGCATGGCTCAGAAAGCATTGATAGGTTCGTATTTTACTTTGGAATACTCCATCGAATCAGCAGCCTTTTTTAATCCGTCAATTGTAGAAGATCCCGATCAGTCAGAAATAAGATCAGACGAAAAAAGGGTAATTTTCAGTTTCCGCGCAACCGGCGAAGGGCATATTTCATCAGTAGTTTTCCGTTCGGGAATACTCGATAAACACAATAACCTGACAATTGAACCTGCTGGCAAAATGCTGGCCGAAGCAGATAAAATTATACGGAATACTTACAATAAAAAAAAATTTCGGAAGAAACTGGATGGAATGCAAGACCACGGAACTGTTATTCCACCTGCTGTTGTTGATAATATTGATGAAATACAAGATCCTGAAAATATGATCCCTTCGGGTATCCTTGAAAACCATGAAAAAACGGAAGAGAAGGGAAATGTAATTTCTCCGGACTTTATCCTGGATAAGTTAGGTGACAGCTTTACCTATGGTGAATTGATGAAAAACCTTGAAAAAGCAGTAAAGGATCCGGATCTTACCGAGGATCAGATAAAAATTATCAATCAAATGATGTGGCTGGCTTCATCGCATTATGAGATTCATTTCTCTATTGATTCGTCTATTTCAGAAAGGGTCATCTTCCCCATCTCGGCAACCGAACAAAGAGGGATTGAAGATGCCCGTTTTGTTAAATTTACTGATGACAATGGAGAAATAACCTATTATGCCACTTACACGGCATTCGATGGAATGACCATTCTGCCTAAGTTGATCAGCACCAAAGACTTTTATGATTTTAAGGTTTTGCCTATTAATGGCGAGATTGCCCGAAACAAGGGAATGGCGCTGTTTCCACGGAAGATCAATGGTAAATATGCCATGCTTTGTAGAATTGACGGCGTAAATAATTACATCGCTTACTCTGACAGTATCAATATCTGGCGCGAAGCCAAAATAATAATGGAACCCAAATACTCATGGGAACTGGTGCAGGTGGGCAATTCAGGTTCGCCAATCGAAACCAAAGATGGCTGGCTGGTTATTACACATGCGGTGGGTTCGATGAGGGAATACACTTTGGGCGCTGCATTGTACGAACTTGAAAATCCGGAGAAAGAAATTGGAAGGCTGAGCAGTCCGTTGATGGTGCCCAACGAAGAAGAACGTGAAGGTTATGTGCCAAATGTAATTTATTCATGTGGTTCAATGATCCATAACGAAGACCTTATTATCCCATATGCCATGTCTGATCATGCATCAACTTATGCAAC
>DAITNH010000092.1:0-3960 GCA_036834745.1 Prolixibacteraceae bacterium | reverse complement strand
TTTGTATAGTGAAAATGTTTTCACCACTATAATTTTAAAGAGATGAACACAACTGAAGCAAAAGGAAATTTGAATGAGCAGAAAGGCAGACTCAAACAGAAATTTGCAGGTTTAGTAAATAACGACCAGTTATTTGCTGAAGGGAAAAAAGAGGAGATGTTCGGAAAACTTCAGGCCAGACTTGGCCAAACAAAAGAAAAGCTGAAGAAAATCACGGCATTACTTTAGTCATCTGCACCCTGTGAACCCTGCAAAATAATTCAACCCAAATTAGCATTTCAGAATTATTCATAACGTAACAAAAGCAGAAACAGGCATAAAACCTGAAGAAAAGATGAATCTGTGTGTCCAGTCTGTGAATGATGTAACTTTTTTACGGAATTGTGTAACGCTTTTCAGTCGCCATAACCTCACCTTTGTTAAGTGATATTACAGCACAATTTGAATTTGATGATATGACTGAGATGGAAGCAAAAGGAGGCTGGCAAAAGACGAAAGGTAGGCTCAAACAGAAATTCGCTGCTTTAACAAACAACGACACGTTGCTTTGGGAAGGAGAAAAAGAAGAAGTGATGGGCAGGCTTCAGATAAAGCTTGGCAAGACAAAAGAAGAATTGCTGAAAATCTTCGCAGGACTATTCTGAAGTTTTCAAAATAAAATAGATATCTCTTTTTTTATTACACTTATTTTAAAAACAAACCAAAATGGAAGCATTAGAAATGAACACATTTACAAAAAGGATTTTCTTAGGAATTTTTGCCATTATGTTGCTTTTTTCAATGGAATCACAGGCTAAAAAATACAGCTTTTTGACTTCATCAATTGTTCCGGCCGCACGCGGTTATACAAAAATTACCAGGGACAATAACCGCAACTACGTTATTAAAATGAAATTGACAAATCTGGCAGAAGTTCAACGATTGGACCCCTCAAAACTATCCTATGTTGTTTGGATGGTTACCGACCGCGAAGAAACAAAAAACATCGGGCAGGTGGATAGTTCAACCAAGTTCATGTCGAAGAAATTGAAAGCCTCTTTCGAAACGGTATCGTCATTTACGCCCACACAAATATTTATTACAACCGAAGATGACGCGAGTGTTCAGTATCCTGGTTCACAGGTTGTATTAACCACGGAAAGGTTCACCAATTAATTACATACAATCATTATTAATCATCATTTAAAAACAGAAATTATGAATTCAGGAAAAGTATTGTTAAGTGTATTGGCTGGCGCAGCCGCCGGTGCATTGGTAGGAGTTTTGTTCGCACCACACAAAGGTGCGGTTACCCGCAAAAAAATAGCCCGACAAAGTGGAGCTTACGCTGATGGCGTGAAAGAAAAATTGAGCGAAATAGTTGACAGCATCACCGAGAAATTAGAAAAAGTAAAAGGTGAAGTTACCGACTATGCCGAACAAAAAATGCACAAAACAGAAAACCTTAAATAAGGAATTTTAAATTGAAATGTTACGAGAGTAATATAAGCATTGAACCTACTCCGGAAAGTTTAACAGTGAAGATTTTCACTTTTATCGTTTCCGGAGCGGATTCAACTTTTTAATAGAATAAAACCAGCCGTATGAATGATATTTCCTTGAAATCCATATTTTCAATTCGGAAGTTTAACCGATCGCGCAAAGGCACATTGATTGTCATCAACATATTGACCTCTATCGATTTAAAAAATAAACGGAAAGTAAATCTTCCGGATCAGATAATCAAATAACCTTTCAGGCAAATTAGAGGTAATCATAAATTATCGGAGCTATCGACAAAAAGTTGACCAACCGGTATAATAAGTAAATACAATAAAGTCCGAAGTCATGGAAGACAATACAAATATATTTGAATCGCTGTTTGAAAGCGCTGTTGATTACAGCAAAACAGGCTACGAGCTGGTCAAGCTTAAAGCACTGGATAAAACTTCAGATGTGGTTTCATCTCTTATCTCTCATTATGCCGTATTGATATTGATTGCCTCATTCATACTTTTTCTCACTTTGGGATTGGCATACTGGCTTGGCGAAATCTTCGGTAAAGTTTATTTTGGGTTCTTTGCGGTTGCTGTTCTATATGGCATTACAGCGATTATTTTAAATTTCTTTTTGCATAAAACGCTTAAAAGAATTGTCGCTGATTATCTCATTAAAAAGATGCTTAAATAAAATAACATGGAAAACATCACTACATCAGCCGAACTTAAGAACGCAATTCAACGCCTGGAATACAGGCAAATTGAAAACGGACAGCGTTTGGAAGAAGATTTCTTCGTTGTTATTGAGAGCCTGAAGCCTTCGAACCTGATCAGAAACGCGATGGGTAATATCGTTGAAACACCCAATTTGGTAGATAACATTATAGGTGGCGCCCTCGGTTTGGTTTCAGGTTATCTCACAAAAAAATTGGCTATAGGCGGTTCAGGCAATATAATTAAAAAACTTTTAGGCACTATTTTACAGTTTGGGGTTACCAGTGTTGTTGCCCAACACCCCCGCACAATTGCAGCAGTTGGTCAGTTTTTACTTAAAAAGATAATCCGCAAAAAAGAACGAAATACTCAAATATCGTGACCGATACTGAACTTAAACTTCCGTTTTATGCAAAAGCATCGCTCCTTTTAGTCGGTTTGTATGTTCTTATCAGCATGTTATACATCGCGCAAGACATCATTGTGCCTCTTGTTTTCGCTGTAATTATTGCCATTGTACTTCATCCTGTTGTTAATTTCTTTGTACGGTTGAAAATCAACAGGGTCATATCCATACTCATTACCATATTCCTTACTTTTCTAATCATTGCCTCAATTGCCACCCTGCTCATTTCGCAGGCAAGCCAGTTTAGTCAATCATGGCCCATGCTGGTCGAAAAATTTACCGGCATACTCAACCAAACGATTTCCGCTGCATCCGGGTACACCGATATAAGTCCGGAAGTGATCAATGAATACATTGAAAAAGGCAAGGATGAAATGCTCAATGTAGGGAAAGCCGCAATTGGCGAGACGCTCATAACCATCGGCAGCATCATATTGGTATTGCTTCTGGTACCTGTATATGTATTCATCATTTTGTTTTACCATTCACTGCTGATCGAATTTCTTCACAAAGTATTTAGTAAAAACGATCAAAGTCAGGTGACTGCCATCGTTTCCGAGACCAAATCTGTTATCCAGCTTTATCTTGTCGGCCTGATTATCGAAGCTGTAATAATTGCGGTTCTGAATTCTGTCGCTCTGCTGTCGCTTGGAATTGAGTACGCCATCCTGCTGGGAATTATTGGCGCATTGCTCAACGTCATTCCATATATTGGCGGACTGGTGGCAGTCGCCTTGCCGATGATCGTTGCACTTGCCACCAAATCTTCGGGCATGTATGCCGTTTACGTTTTAATCGTTTATTACATCATACAATTGATTGACAACAACTACATCGTTCCGATCATCGTTTCCTCAAAAGTTAAGATCAACGCATTGTTTTCAATCATAGTCGTATTTGCCGGAAATGCCTTGTGGGGAATATCTGGCATGTTTCTGTCCATACCACTCCTAGCCATTGTAAAACTCATTTTCGACCATATCGAACCTTTAAAACCCTGGGGATTTTTATTGGGCGATACCATGCCGTCCTTTTTAAAAATGAACCCCATTTTCAAGAAAAAAATAAATCAATACGATTGAAGTTTAAAACGAATGCAAGATCAGGTTCCCGGATTTTATGTCCATCAGTGAATTTTTTGGAATTGATAAATGATTAACAAATACTTTGAAAGATGAAAACTAAAATACTTAATGAGGATATCGTGAATCGGAATACTTTGACTCAGGTTTTATTTATTACGTCCTATCCACCCAGAGAATGCGGCATAGCGACTTATTCTCAGGATCTGATAAAGTCGTTGGATAATAAATTCAGCAATTCACTGTCGATCAAAGTATGCGCATTGGAAGCGGATGATGT
>DAITNH010000091.1:0-17667 GCA_036834745.1 Prolixibacteraceae bacterium | reverse complement strand
GGTGGCTTTAATGGAACTTCGTTCGGGAAGGCTATTTCTTCGGAAATGCTGAACGAACAGCTGGAACGTAGCGCTGTAATAAGCAATACAGGAAAGCTAAAGGCTGGGAAAAATGGTTGGAGAAACCGGATGGATCAGCCAGTTATAATAACCGTAGTCTGGCACTGAGGAAAACCTTCGGGTTGACCAAAGATGAATGGGAACTATCCTCAAAGGATTGTTCCCATTGGTGTTTTAAAGCCCTACCCCCAATTGCACCCGGTTTATCATTTTTTTCGCACTTAATTTTACTACTTTTGTGCTTCGAGAAAAAAACAGAAAGTGAAAAAAGTCAATATAGAACAGGCATTCAGTAAATTTTCGGAATTAAATGTATTGGTTATCGGCGATGCAATGGTAGATAACTATTTGTGGGGGAAAGTTGACCGCATATCTCCCGAAGCTCCGATTCCGATTGTAACTGTCACCAAACAAGAAAGCAGATTGGGCGGCGCCGGAAATGTTTCGCTGAATATACAGGCACTGGGAGCAACCCCAATACTGGTATCCATTATCGGAAATGATGAAAAAGGTCGCATTTTCGAAGAATTGATGCAGGAAAAGGAATTAACAACACAGGGAATTTTCATTGATCCAACCAGGATAACCACCGTAAAAACACGCATCATCAGCGGAGGTCAGCAAATTTCAAGAGTTGATCAGGAAGTTTCAACTTTGATTGATCATGAATTTGACCAGCTTATTTACAAAAGGATCGAAACAATTATCGAAACCCAACAAATTCACATTGTCATATTTGTTGATTACGACAAAGGGCTTATTACACCATGGCTAATTAAAAATGTGATTGAATTGGCAAAGTCAAAGCATATTCTAATTGCAGCCGACCCGAAAATCAGAAATTTCAATAATTATCAACAGGTCGATTTATTTAAACCAAATTTCAAGGAATTTAAGGAAGGACTGAAGTTACTGGTTGAAAAAACTGACATGGAAGAATTGAAAAAAATCTCGGATATCTTTAAGAAAGAGAATAAAATTGGGCTGCTCTTTATTACCTTATCCGAATTGGGAGTATTTCTGACCAATGGAGATAAACAACACTACTTCCCTGCCGAAGTGCGCGACATTGCCGATGTTTCAGGTGCAGGCGACACTGTAATTGCTGCTGCAAGCCTCTGTTTGGCAGCAGGATTGCCCATTCCGTTTATGGCACAACTTTCTAATCTGGCAGGCGGACTTGTTTGCGAAAAACTTGGTGTTGTACCAATTGATCCGGAACTGCTCAAAAAAGAAGCAAAAAAATATCAGCTCCTTTAGCAGGTCAAAAACCGCTCTTTACAATCATAACAACCAATAAATCATCAACTTAAAATACGATTAAGTTTAATTAATAAATATTCACAACCTGTTTCTGTTTAAAATATTAACTTTGAATTTTATCAAACAAGCAGTTTTTATATGGGAAAAGTAATTGCGCTTGCCAACCAAAAGGGCGGCGTTGGAAAAACAACAACAGCGATTAATCTGGCAGCAAGTCTTGCCGTTTTAGAATATAAAGTATTGATAATCGATGCTGATCCACAGGCGAATGCAACATCTGGCGTGGGTTTCGATGTCAGGAATGTTAAAACAAGCATTTATGAATGTATTGTAGATGAGCTCGATCCGCGAAAAATAATACTGAATACTGAGATTCCAGGATTAGATTTGATTCCGTCGCACATTGATTTGGTTGGAGCTGAAATTGAAATGCTCAATTTACCCAACCGCGAAAAAGTATTGCGCCATGTAATTGAAAAAATAAGGGATGATTACGATTTTATTTTAATCGATTGCTCACCTTCTCTTGGACTCATAACGGTTAATTCGTTGACTGCGGCCGATTCAGTAATCATTCCTGTACAGTGTGAATACTTTGCGCTTGAAGGATTGGGCAAATTACTGAATACTATTAAGATAATACAGACTAAATTACATCCGGAACTCGAAATTGAAGGCTTTTTGCTAACCATGTACGATTCGCGGCTAAACCTGTCGAACCAGGTGCTTGAAGAAGTTAAAAAACACTTTCAGGAAATGGTATTCGAGTCGGTTATACATCGTAACATTAAGCTGAGCGAAGCACCAAGCTACGGACAACCGGCTATACTTTACGATGCAACATCCAAAGGATCAGCTTCATACATGAACCTGGCACGCGAACTGCTCCAGAACAACGGATTGACGAAAATAAAAAATTCAAACAAAATAATAGAATAAGAATCTTTTGATTATGGCAAAAAAGAACGTATTGGGAAGAGGTTTGGGAGCTTTAATCGATGGAGCCGACACTTATAATTTCAATGAGGTCAGATCATCAATTAATGAAGTTGAGATTTCAAAAATTGTTGCCAATCCATATCAGCCCCGCACTACATTTGACGAAGAAGCGTTAAACGAACTGGCTGCTTCGATCAGGGAGTTAGGTATTATTCAACCGATTACGCTTCGTAAGATCAACGAAAACCAATTCCAGATCATTGCCGGAGAAAGAAGATTCAGAGCTGCAAAAATTGCCGGATTAACCACCATTCCCGCCTATGTCCGCACTGCCGACGACGAAGGAATGCTTGAAATGGCGCTCGTTGAGAATATTCAGCGCGAAGACCTCGATGCCATCGAAATTGCGCTTAGTTACCAGCGTTTGATTGAGGAATGCAAACTGACACAGGAAGATTTAAGTGACCGTGTCGGGAAAAAACGCTCAACAGTGACCAATTATCTGAGGCTTTTGAAACTACCTGCAAAAATTCAGAAAGGTATCGTTGAAAAGGCCATTTCCATGGGTCATGCGCGCGCGCTGGTAAATATCAAAGACTCTGAAATGCAGTTGATGATTTATGATGAAACTTTGAAAAATGATTTCTCAGTTCGTCGGGTGGAGGAAATAGTAAGAAACTATAACGAAGATAATTCCAGTTTTACACCGGAAGAAAAAGCAGGGAAGCCAAAATTCCCCAGTGAATACGATGATTTGAACAACCATCTGAGCAAATTTTTCCATTCAAAAATTGATTTCAGGATGGATCAAAGTGGAAAAGGAAAAATTGTAATTCCTTTTGGTTCAACAAAAGATCTGGAACGAATTTTAGGAATCCTCGACAAAATAAATGTTTAAAAAAAATCAACCGACTCCGGTAAGGAATTTTACCATCTGTTTTCTTGCAATCCTGTTTTTCGCAACAGGATTTTCTGCCTTTGGACAGGAAGCTTACAAAGATACGATACAAGAAAAAAAGTCTGAGACATTTCATTCGCCAAGAAAAGCGACGATTTATTCGGCTGTATTGCCCGGTCTGGGGCAGATTTACAACCGGAAATACTGGAAAGTTCCGCTGGTTTACGGAGGGTTTGCAGCTTTAGGATACTTTATTAACTTTAACAACGAAGAATACGTCAAATACAGGCAGGCATATTCTGATATTATTGATGATGATCCAAATACAATTTCATACACACGCCTGACTGTTAATCCGGGGTTTCTGGAGCCTGATAAAATTGGACAGTTCACGGAACGCCTGAGAAGTGCAAAAGACTATTGGAGACGAAACAGGGATTTGGTAGTGATCGGCACCGTCGTTTTTTATGCAATAAATATTATCGATGCGAGTGTTGATGCCCACTTTTTCAACTTCGACATCAGTGACGATTTAACGATTAACTGGACGCCTGGTCAAATAATGTGTATGGATAATAAGATGATTGGAATACATTGCAGAATTACATTTTAAAATTCTAACTAAAAGAATAAGATATGAGAATATTGCAAATAGCAGTTTTACTACTCGCAATTACCGGGATTAGTGCTTCGGCCTCCGGAACAAAAAAAGAAAATATTTTAAGAGCTTGTACAATAGGTGTTTCATCGCTTGACACCCTAAACGGATATGAAAAGTATTACGAAATTCCTGATGAGAACCTGAATAAATATTTCTCTGACAAGCTCGATAGTATGTTGAACAGCTGGTATGTACAAAACGTATTTCTCCTCGACAGCACTCAACTGGCAGAAGCAGACACCCTTAAGCAAACACTTCCCGATTCGGTTTACATCCAGAGGCTTCAATCAATGCAATCAGCAGTTAGCCTTTCGTACAACTCTACCGTAAAAAATTACATTGCCATGTACACCAACCGCAAACCTAAGCAGGTAGCGGTAATGCTTGGCCTTGCAAATTATTATTTCCCTATGTTTGAAGAAGCATTGGCCAAATATGGTTTGCCAATGGAACTAAAATATCTCCCGATTATTGAGTCGGCCTTGAATCCCGGGGCAAATTCAAGCGCAAGTGCCGTCGGACTTTGGCAATTTATGTACCCGACCGGAAAAATGTACAAGCTCGAAATCAGCACATTTGTCGATGAACGTCGCGACCCGCTAAAAGCAACTGACGCAGCAGTAAGGTATCTGAGAGACTTATACAACATTTACAATGACTGGCACCTGGTAATCGCAGCCTATAATTGTGGCCCCGGAAATGTCAATAAAGCAATAAAAAGATCCGGAAATGCAAAAGACTACTGGAAAATTTATTACAAACTACCCAAAGAAACTCGTGGTTATGTACCCGCTTTTATTGCTGCAAATTACGTGATGAATTTTTATCAAAGTCACAATATTTATCCGCAATTACCAGCATTTCCGATCATTACCGATACAATAATGGTGAATCAATACCTTCATTTCGACCAAATTGCTGAAGTTATCGGAATTTCCATGGAACAAATACGGACACTTAATCCACAATACCGCCGCGATATTATTCCGGCAAGCAAAACAAAAGCATACAGTCTTGTATTGCCTCAGGATGAAATATCAGCCTATCTGGAAAATGAATCTGCCATTCGCGACCACAGGAGAAATGAGTTTTTTCCCAACAACGAAATTGTTAATCCACAAACCAAGTTCGTAAGCGTAGAATCGGGCGATTTTAAAGGGCGTGACAAGGTAATTTATACCGTTAAACAAGGAGATAATCTCGGCGCTATTTCCGGATGGTTCAGGGTTCGGGTTTCTGACATTCAATATTGGAATAAATTACGTAAGAATTTCATTAAAGCAGGACAAAAATTAACCATCTATGTCACTGAAGGTCAAGGGGAATACTATGCCCAATTAAACAAAATGAGCCATGCTGAGAAACAGAAATCGCTCAATAAAAAGCCGACTTATGCTTCAACAGCAAATGTAGTTATTACCAAGCCATCTGAAAAAGTGGTCAGTGCTGCTGCTGACATTCAAAATAATGGCTCAAATTCGGATTTTGTATATTATACCGTTCGCAAGGGAGACAACTTATGGACAATTGCCCGGAAATTTCCGGGAGTATCCAATCAGGATATCATGAAAATCAATAACATAAGTGCAGCTAAAAGCTTGATGGTAGGTCAGAAACTTAAGATTATGCCAAAAACCTGATAAATAATAAAAAAACTGAACAAGAATGAGTTTTTTATATCCGGTTTTTCTGTTTGCATTGCTGGCCCTAGCTATCCCGGTTATTATACATCTGTTTAATTTCAAAAGATATAAAACACTCTATTTCAGCAATGTTACGCTTCTTAAACTAATTAAAAAGGAATCAAGAAAAAAATCACAAATAAAGCAGTTGATTATTTTAGCTGCACGGTTACTGGCAATTGCTTCGCTTGTTTTTGCCTTTAGCCGACCTTTTATTCCGTTAAACAACCGAACTTCGAAAGCTGCCCAGCAAATTGTTGCCATTTATATCGACAATACTTTCAGTATGAAAAACGTGAACGAGAAAGGACAGATTCTCGAACAAGCGAAGCTGAAGGCCATAGAAATTGCCAATTCGTACCGTGCCGGAACACAGTATTTAATCCTGACAAGCGACTTGCTTCCCCAACATCAGTTTCTTTTGAACAAAGAACAATTCAATCAGCAAGTTACTGAAATAAAAGAAAGTACACGATCGCCAAAATTCTCTGAAATTTACGCGCAGGTCATCCGTTCAATTTCCGGAACAACAAAAAAAACTGACAAAATATTCTATTTTTTGTCTGACTTTCAGAAGAATAGCATTGATTTTGAAACACTCGAAACCGATTCGACAGTTTGGACTTACCTGTTGCCTTTCGCATCTGATAAAACCAATAATCTCATTATAGATTCATGCTGGTTTGAAGTTCCGGGCCGCAAAATTGATCAGCAGGAAAAGTTGTTTGTACGTCTGAAAAACATTTCAGAACAAGCCTACCAGAATATTCCCATCCGCCTGACCATCAATGATTCGCTGAGGGCCATTTCAAATATCAGCATCACCGGACAGCAGGAAACAATCGTTGAACTCAATTACACGAACAACACTCAGGGAATTCAATTGTGCAAAGTGGAACTCGACGATTATCCGATTATTTATGACAATTCGTATTTCATGAGCTATCAGGTGAGGAGTCAAATGAAGGCTTTGGGAATTTTTAATCCTTTAAACAACAGCTCTGGCTACCTGAAAGCCTTGTTTGCAGGGGACGAACTGATTGCCTACGATGAATTTCCGGAGAATAATGTGCAAATAGCCCAATTGAAAAATTACCAATGTATTTTCATGATCAGCAACCAGAAAATAAGTTCAGGATTAAAAAGTGAACTGATTTCGTTTGTTGAACAAGGAAGTTCGCTGGTACTTTTCCCAAACAGAACCAACAATTTTGACGATTATAATGCCCTGCTCACCGGCTTAAATGGCAATATGGCAACTTCATTCGACACTGCTTCGATGGGCATTTCTGAAATAAATTACACTCATGCATTGTATAAAGAAGTTTTCAAAAAACAGGAAGCAGACGCTGATTTGCCTGTTATACATGGATTTCTGCGATTTTCGGAGCAAATTCAAAAAATTGAAACTCCACTGCTTAAATTCAGGAATGGTAAAAACGCACTTAGCACACACCGTTTTGGCAATGGAAATGTTTATTCATTTGCTATTCCGATTGATAAAAATAATTTTAGTTTCATTCGTCATGTGGTTTTTGTACCGACCGTTTATAACATGGTCCTGAACAGCGAAGAACCTCAGAAATATACCTATTCGATAGAAATTGATGAACCGGTGATTTTGAATAAAAACCAAGTTCCGGAAGAGTTGAATTTGATCAACCTTCAAACAAAGGAGGAATTTAAGGTTTCGGCGAGAAATTCAGGAATAGGGCACAAACAACTGAATTTAAATGATTTAATTGACGGGGCAGGCCATTTTTTAATCACTGATGGTGATGAACCCATTCAGTCGGCTTCATACAATTTTCCAAGAAAAGAGTCCGTTCCTGAATTTTACTCCTCAGAAAATATTCAGGATCAGATTGATGACAATAATCTGAGTCAAATTCAGATAATTGCGGCTACCGAAGAACAATTCAGCGAAATACTTCAGGATATAAACAATGGAAAGCAACTTTGGAAATTATTTGTAGTACTGGCAATTTTTTTCCTGATGTGCGAAATGGCGGTCATCAGGTTCTGGAAGTAATTATTTGGAAAGAGGCAAGGTAAAAGAAAATACCGATCCTTTTCCGGGAGTACTTTCAACCCAGATTTTTCCAGCATTTTTTTCAACAAATTCGTGGCATAAAACCAGTCCAAGGCCAGACCCGGTTTCACCTTCAGTTCCCTGGGTGGTGGAATTATTTTCAATGCTGAAGAGTTTTCCGATCGAGCCGGAAGGGATTCCAACACCATTGTCAATGACATCAATTTGAACGTACGAATCTGTTGAAAAGGCTTTTATCATGATTAATGAATCTTTTGGCGAGAATTTAACTGCATTAAAAATCAAGTTCCGCAACACCGTTGCAACCATATCTTTGTCGGCATAAACAACCAAATCATCCTCTATTTCAGTTTCCAACCGCTGCTCTTTGGCGATTAAATTCAATTCGACCAATGCTTTAACATTTTCCAGTATAACTTTCAATTGAAATTTAGTCTTGTAAACATGTATCCGGTTTGTTTGAGAGCGGGTCCAAAGTAAAAGGTTTTGCAACAGGTCAAATCCATTTTCTGAAGCACTATGTAAATCAGAAATGATCTGTTTCAGTTCCTCCTGTGAAAACATACTGAGATCGCTTTTCAGCAAGCTGGTGTAACTCACTAATACACTAAACGGGTTTTTTAAATCGTGGGCAATAATAGAGAAAAATTTGTCTTTTGAAATATTTAATTCACGAAGTTCATCCGATTTATTTTTGAGCTCAGCAGCAAGTCTTTTCTCCTTGTAAAGCAAATAGAAAAGAGCCACCAGCAACCCAACCACAAGGAGAGCTATTGAAAACAAATATATCTGAATCAATCGGGCAGATTGAATTTTATCAAGCTGAGATTGATTTGTCTGCTTCAAATTTTCCAATTCGCGGGTATTCTTTTCATGTTGAAATTTGGCCTGAATCTGCCGGATTGTTTTATTCTTCTTCTCACCAACCAAACTGTCATAAACCTCGCTGTACTTGTCGTAATAGAAATAGGCGTTTTTATAATCTTTTAGTTCTGCATAATAAACAGTAAGATTGCTATAAATATCGCCGGTAAAATCATACATTTTCAGTTCGTTCGCCAGTTTCAACGATTTCATGAAATATTGCAGCGATTTTTGATAATCCTTTTTATCGAGCAATGCTAAACCAATGTTACTATATGCCAATGCAATGCCAGACTGATCATTTATCTTCTTGTACAAATCAAGTGCTTTCAAATAATATTCAAGGCTTTCATCAATTTTTTTCTGATCATAGGCAATGGTCCCGAAGTTATTGGTTATATCAATGATCATCGATGTATCTTTTCTGAGGATAGCCAATCGATTGGCCATTTCATTGTACTCCAGAGCCTTATTTAAATCCTTCTTATTCTGATAACTGATAGCAATGTTCTGGTAGCTTTTAGCAATCTGGGCACTGTCTTTTAAGCGGATACTGATCCCGAGTGATTTTTCAAACAACTGAATTGCTTCATCATAATCCTCCAATTCGTCAAAGACCATCCCAAGATTATGGTTTACCTTCGAAATCAAAAGCGAATCATTTGTTTGTTCAGCCTGACTTAGCGCCTTGTAATAATAATCCATTGCAAGTTCATAGTTGCTGCTGAAATATTCATTCAGCCCTTTTAAAATCAATACATCGATCTGATTGTGTATATCATCGGCCACTTTTGCCAATTCATCGGCCTTGTTGAGTAAAACGGAAACAGAATCATGATTGGTCGCATTTACCACCATCAATTTAGACTGATCAATCAAAGTTTTAAGTGGGGAATTTTGAACCGGCTGGGCAGCGGATTTGCTGGAATAGCCAGGAAAGAAAGAAAGCAAATAAATAAGGAACAACAATGTAATTCGAATATAAAAATGCTTCATACTAACTTTATTTGTTTTTCCTGCAAAGGGTGCAAATATAATACTTTTTTGTCCAAAAATATTTTAGTTTTTAAGCGACAGCGAAGCGTATAAAATAATCTGAAACCGGCAATTATCCGGTATCAAAAATTTGTTATTTATTTACCTTAATACAAACTGAAATCATTTGAAATACAACAAAATATGCTTAATTCTGTACTTCGTAAACTAAAAAAAATTAAACAAATGAATGAATTAAATGCACAGGAATATATGGATCGTGAAGCCCGTTACGGCGCTCACAATTATCACCCGCTTCCGGTAGTTTTGGAACGGGGGGAGGGTATTTTTGTCTGGGATGTTGAAGGCAAGAGATACTTCGATTTTTTGGCTGCCTATTCAGCGGTAAACCAAGGCCATTGTCATCCTAAAATTGTAAAAGCGCTGACAGATCAGGCACAAAAACTGGCACTGACGTCAAGGGCTTTTTACAACAATGTACTGGGCGAATGGGAACAATACATGACCAGCTTATTTGGATACGACAAAATGTTGCCCATGAATTCGGGCGCAGAAGCCGATGAAACAGCCTTAAAGCTGATACGCAAGTGGGCCTACAAAGTAAAGGGAGTGCCAAAAGGAGAAGCCAAAATCATCGTTTGCAACGGCAATTTCCATGGCCGCACCATCACCATTATTTCAATGTCGTCTGATCCGGATGCTTACAACGATTACGGCCCATATACTCCCGGCTTTATCAATATTCCTTACAACGATGTAAAAGCATTGAAAAAGGCTCTGGAAGATTCCAATGTAGCCGGATTCCTTGTTGAACCAATTCAGGCAGAAGCCGGAGTGTATGTTCCTGAAGATGGTTTTCTGCGTAAAGCATTCGATTTATGCAAAGAGAACAATGTACTTTTTGTGGCCGACGAAGTTCAGACTGGCCTTGCCCGCACCGGAAAAATGCTGGCCTGCGACCATGAAGATGTCAGACCAGATATTCTGATCCTTGGGAAAGCCATTTCCGGCGGAATGCTGCCGGTATCCTGCGTTCTGGCCGATGATGAAATAATGCTGACTATCAAACCGGGAGAGCATGGTTCCACTTATGGAGGGAATCCGATTGCTGCCAAAGTTGCCATTGCGGCGATGGAAGTAATCAGGGAAGAAAACCTTGCAGACAATGCAGAAAGACTCGGTAAAATATTCAGGAAAAAATTAAAATCAATTGATTCTGAACTTATTGAAATTGTTCGGGGAAAAGGATTACTGAATGCCGTTGTTATTAAACCAGTAGCTGGAAAGAGTGCATGGGATGTTTGTGTTGCGCTGAAAAACAATGGATTACTGGCAAAACCTACTCACGAACACATTATCAGGTTTACCCCTCCGCTTGTTATAACCGAAGAGCAAATGATGGAGGCAATTGAAATCATTGAAAAAACATTTACTGAACTTCAGGAATCCTGAAACCAATAAAAAAAAAATAGAAAAAACCGTCTCAGACCAAAGTCTCAGACGGTTTTTCTATTTGAATTTGAATCGTTTTTACTTCACGTATTCAACATTTTGCAGGAATTCGAGCGATTTTTGAACGCTTTCGATCGGTGTAAAATTGTATTCTTCCACCTCAACGATGATTTTTTTCATTCCTGAAATAGCGGCATTTTCGAAAATCGGTTTGAAATTCATCGGTCCGGCGCCAACTTCAGCCTTGTCTTTCACATGCCACAATTCGAAACGGCCAGGATAAGCATTGAAATAGTCAACCGGATTTTTACCACCTTCAGTAATCCAGAATAAATCCATTTCAAACATCACCTTTGCAGGATCGGTATTTTTAAGCATAAAGTCATAAATAATCTCTCCTCCAAGGTCAGTGAATTCCTGACTATGGTTGTGGTATCCGAAACGAATTCCGGCAGCATTACATTTTTCGCCAACCGCATTAAAATAGTCGCAATACAGTTTCAATGTATCCAAACTTCCGTATGCTTCTTTTCCCATCCATGGCTGAACAATGTAGCTAACTCCGGCAGCTTTGTGGGCAGCAATACAAGTATCCCACCAGGCCATTGTTTCGGCCCATTTGGTTGAATCTGGCAAACCCTGTCCGGTGTGAGAAGCAAAAAATGTCATTTTATTGGCTTCAACCAAAGCTTTGAATTCAGCAGGTTCAATACCATAAAATTTGCCATCGCCATAACCGGCAGCTTCAATAAAATTGTAACCCATGGTGCCAACTTTTTCGATGGTTCCTTTGGCATCCGTTTTCATGTCGTCTTTAACCGACCATAACTGAAGACCCACCTCTTTTGCAGGTTTTGGAGGTGTACACGAAACGATTCCACCGGCAACAAAAACGGCCAGTGCAACAAAAGTCAATAATTTTTTCAGATTTAAACTCATGATTGAAATTTTAGTTGATTGTGATTGTTTGATTGTTGATTTACAACTTTCTACAAAAGTAGCAGCAAAAAACCATTTTTAAAACAAAATGTTCGATTTTGTTCTTGTCGCCAATACAAATTGAAAGAATTTAATTTTGAAATCCATTCGGCAACCTTCCAAAACTATTTCAAAATTATTTTAAAAATAGTTGCTTTTAAAGTGCTGATTTTGTATCTTTTATGTCAATATTCAAACTTTCAAATCACTTAAAGATGAAACTGCTATCGAGAAGGAAATTCATTCAGAACACCGCCTTGTTGGGCGGTGCCATGCTTTTACTTCCCGAACTTGAAGCAAGTATGTTGCTTGACAAACAGCCGTCCGGCAACTACTTCCTGAAAGAATTCGGGATTGACGAAAAACTCTGCCAGAAACTTCTGACAAAAGCACTATCGAAAGGCGGCGATTTTGCCGACCTGTATTTCGAATACTCGGTTATGAATTACCTCGGACTTGAAGATGGCAAGGTAAACCGTTCTTATGGCGATATTTCGCTGGGAGTTGGTATCAGAACGGTAAAAGGCGATCAGATAGGTTATGGTTTTACTCAGGAACTTACACCTGAATCAATGTTGTCGGCTGCAGCAACTGCTTCAACTTTGTGCAACCTCAAAGCCACTCCGGTGGTTACTTCATTCAATTCGCAAAATACAGGCAACTATTATCCTGTAGCCGTTGATTACAATGGAATTCCAGCCAACTCAAAATTACCGGTTCTGCAAAACATCAATGAAAAATGTTTTAGTCTTTCACCTGAAGTTGTTAAAGTGAATGCAGGATTTCAAAGTTCGGTAAAGCGTGTCCTGGTGGTTACCAGCGATGGTGTTATGGCCGAAGATCTGATTCCTCACGGATACGTTTACGCTTCGGTCGTGGCCGAAAGAAATGGCAAACGTGAACAATCATTTTACAACATGGGCGGTCACCGCGATTTTTCTTTTTATACCGATGAGGTGATAAACAAAGTTTCAACCAAAGCGGTTAACAATGCCCTGACTCTTTTTGATGCCATTCAGCCACCAGCCGGAGAAATACCGGTTGTACTTGGCCCGGGAGTTACAGGAATTTTATTGCACGAAGCCATTGGTCATGGCATGGAAGCAGATTTTAACCGCAAGAATATTTCAACGTTCAGCACCATGATTGGCAAGAAAGTGGCTGAACCTTTTGTGACTATTATTGATGATGGCACAAATATGAACCTCGCCGGAAGTCTCAATGTGGACGACGAAGGAACTCCGGGCAAAAAAACCATATTGGTCGAAAATGGAATACTGACCGGCTATTTGCACGATAAAATTTCAGCAAAACATTATGGTGTGGAACCAACAGGAAATGGCAGGCGGCAGGACTTCCAGAACTACCCGATACCCCGGATGCGCAACACCTATATGCTCGGTGGAAATGCCAGTCCTGAAGATGTGATCCGACAAGCCGGAAATGGAATTTATGTAGAAGAAGTCAGTAACGGACAAGTAAAAATCGGGGAAGGTGATTTTGCTTTCTACGTTCCAAAAGGACGCATGATTGAAAACGGCAAACTTACCGCCCCGATAAAAGATGTAAACATTATGGGAAACGGCCCGAAAATGCTAACCAATATTATAATGCTCGCTAATAACCTGGAAATGGACTATGGTGGCGCCGGCCAATGCGGCAAGAACGGACAGGGAGTTCCCGTATCGTTTGGATTACCAACCTGTTTGGTCAAATCATTAACCGTCGGCGGAACCCGCCAGAAAGGAGGCCAGTCATGAGTACAAGTAATAATCAGCAAAAAGAATTTCAGGAACTGGCCGATTGGGTAATTGACCAGACTAAAAAAGCCGGAGCAAAAGATTGCAAGGTGAGACTTTATAAAAACCGGTTCGTTGAAATCAACTACCGCGACCGGAAACCGGAAGTGATTAAAGAAGCAACTACTCAGGGTTTGAATCTTCAGGTTTTCACCAATAACCGGTACGCCAGTCAGTCAACTCCCGATTTCCGAAAATCAACACTTTCAGGTTTTATTACCGATGTTATTGAAAGTGCGAAGATCATGGAGGAAGATCCGTTCCGCACACTCCCCGACCCGAAATACTACGCCGGAAGGTCAAACACCGACCTGCAACTGGCCGATCCGGATCAGGAGAAACTAAGCCCCGAAGAACGGCACGAAATGGTTAAAACGGTGGAAGATGCCTGCCTGAAACAGGGTGGAAGCAAAGTAATTTCGGTTGAAGCCGGTGAATATGATGAAACTTTCGAAGAATTTGTCAAATCGAGCAATGGTTTTATCGGAGCAAACCGAAGCACTCAATGCTGGACCGGCGCATCAATGACTGCACAGGATGAAGGGGATCGCAGACCATCCGGTTATAACTGGGTTGGTTGTCGTTATCGCGGCGATCTTCCCTCACTTCAGGAAGTGGGTAATTTGGCTGCCATCCGGACTCTCGACCTGCTTGGAGGTAAAAAAATTGAAACCGAAACGCTTCCGGTTATTATCGAAAACAGGGTTGTCGGAAATGTTTTGGGTGGGCTTCAAGGCCCAATGTCAGCCGGGAATATTCAGCAGAAACGTTCATTTTTAGCTGACAAGAAAGGTCAGCAGATTGGTAGTAAGCTTTTAACGCTTCAGGACGATCCGTTCCTGGTGCGTGGACTTGGCTCGAAGTATTACGATGGAGATGGATTCCCGGCCCAAAAGCGGAACTTGTTTACTGATGGTGTTTTAAACGAGTTTCTGGTTGATTGGTATTATAGCCGAAAATTAGGCTGGGAACCAACATCCGGTTCAATTTCAAATCTGATTTTGCCTCCCGGATCCCGCAGCGTCAATGAAATCGTAAAGGATTTGGGTCGGTGTATTTTAATCACAGACTTTATCGGAGGAAACTCAAATTCCACAACTGGTGATTTTTCGATTGGCATTATTGGCAAATTATTCGAGAATGGCAAATTTGTTCAGAACGTAGCAGAAATGAATATGGCCGACAACCATCTCAAATTCTGGCACAAGCTCACGGAAGTTGCCAATGATCCGTGGATTTACAGTTCCCTAAAAGTTCCAAGTTTGGTATTCGACGATGTGGTAATAGCCGGGATTTGAATTATTGGTTAAATTAAATTAATGAATCCTCCCAGGCTTCCATACCTGGGAGGATCTTATATATATATGTATTCTTGAAGCAACCTTTTGATCATTTTTTTCATCTTTAATACTTTGGAATAATCCTGATTTCCAATTTATTCAGTTAACTTTAATAAAAAACCCAAACCATGAAAACGATCCAACCTTCCTATCCAAACATGCTCTCCTGTTTTCTTGTATTATCCTGTCTTTTTTTGCTTTTTCCCGGAAAACTTTCTGCACAGGAAGACACTCCTGCTGATCGGACTATCTCACCTTTCTTTTATGTAGAATGTAAAGATTCTACGATCGAACATCTCCCGCTGAAATCGACCAAAGTTGATGTTTCGATTGTGGGTGTCATTGCAGATGTAACCATTCTTCAGCGATACATGAACGCCGGAAAATCACCAATCGAATCGAAATACATCTTTCCGGCTTCGACAAAAGCAGCGGTTTACCATTTGAAAATGGTTATTGGCGAAAGAATATTAACAGCCGTCATCAAAGAAAAAGAACAAGCTCAACAAGAGTACGAAGAAGCTGTTGAACAAGGTTATACCGCCACATTACTCGAACAGGAGCGCCCCAATGTATTGCAAATGAGGGTGGGAAATATTATGCCCGGAGATACCATTGACATTGTATTAAAATACACAGAACTGATTACTCCGGTGAATGGTGTTTACGAGTTTGTTTATCCAACAGTTGTGGGGCCCAGATATTTCAGCCAGTCGTCGTCTAATCCAAAAGATAGTACATGGGTTGAAATTCCATATACGCATGAAGGAGAAGCGCCCAAAAGCAATTTCGATATTGATGTTAATGTTGATGGAGGAATGCCGGTTTCGGCCATTCATTGCCCTTCACACGAGACGCTTGAAATCAGTTATATCAATGAAAATTTGGCCAAATGTTCACTGCCTGAAAGTGATTCACTTTCAGGAAACAGAGATTTTGTTCTCGACTATGTTTTAGCCGGTGAAAAGCACAAAACCGGGTTGCTACTTTACGAAGGTGAAGAAGAGAATTTCTTTCTGTCGATGATTCAGCCACCGGCCTCACCAACTGCCAATGATCTCAACTTACGCGAGTATGTTTTTATTCTGGATATTTCAGGCTCCATGTTTGGGTTCCCATTGGAAACTTCAAAGAAATTAATGATTGAAATTATTCAAAACCTGAAGCCACAGGAAAAGTTCAACATTCTTTGTTTTGCAGGCGGATCGAGCTTTTTATTCAACGAATCAAAAGAAGCCACTTCAAAGAATATTGAGGAAGCTTTGAGTTTCATCAGCAAACTGCAGGGTGCAGGCGGGACTGAACTACTTCCGGCATTGCAGAAAGCGCTTGCCTACCCTACCGATCAAAATTTCTCCAGAATATTTCTGATCGCCACCGACGGTTATGTTACAGTTGAAAAACAAGCTTTTGAATTGATCAGAAACAACCTGAACAAAGCCAACTTTTTTGCTTTCGGAATCGGGTCGGGTGTAAACCGGTACATCATCGAAGGCATCGCACATGCCGGGATGGGTGAACCTTTTATCGTTCTAAATGAAAAGGAGGCCAAAGAAAAAGCTGATTTATTCAGAAAATATGTTGAGAGTCCCGTTTTGGCCAATATCAGCGCCAGTTTCAGTGGCATTTCTGTTTCTGATGTTGAGCCGGTAACAATTCCAGATGTTTTTTCAGAGCGTCCAATACTGATTTTCGGAAAATGGGATAGCCCGCTGCAAGGTTCGCTAACGCTTTCGGGTATCGCCGGAATCAATACTCCTTATTCAAAAACACTGCAATTCAGCAACTATCCACCGTCGGATAAAAACAAGGCATTGAGTTATTTATGGGCCCGACAGCGATTGCAAATACTTAGCGACTATGGCGCAAATTCGGTAAGCGACGATACTAAAAAAGAAATTATTGCATTGGGACTGAAGTATAACCTGCTCACCCAATACACTTCCTTCGTGGCTGTTGATTCAATAAAAAGAAATGAAGGTGGCGAAATGACAACCGTAGTAGTTCCAAACCCAATGCCACAGGGAGTTTCGGATAAAGCAATCGGCAATTATGGTGGCGCAATAATCGGGATGACTTTCTTAGAACCCAACACGAAAAATGAAGGTGAAATTACATCAAAAATACAAGCCGCATTTCCCAATCCGTTTGTTAATGAGCTTACTTTGCTTATTTACCTTGATAAAAACGATCTGGACAAAGAAAAACTTCTTGAAATTTTCAATAGTACCGGAGAAAAGATCAAAACGATTGACATCACCGGACTAAATCAAACAACCAACAATTATAAGCTAGCAGACGAGGATATTGAATCAGCAGGAATGTATCTGGTGCAGCTCATAATTGACGGCGTTCCGGCAGGAAGTTGTAAAATTGTAAAAAAATAGTCGGGGTAATTTTAAAATATGTTTCTGAATGATGATCCGGTTTGACGAACAATGTCAGACCGGATCATTGTATTTTAAAGAAATACTTAAATTCAGGAAAAAATTAGTCAGCTTGCAACCTTTGTAAAAAACACTTGTCACTAAAACTGAAATCTTAATAATTTGAGTCAGTCAGCATTCATACATCAGGATTTGATAGCCGAAAGCATAAAAGGCAGCAACAAAGCCCGCTACCAGCTTTATCAGTTGTATTCCAAAGCGATGTTCAACGTGTGTTACCGCATGATGAACAACC
>DAITNH010000090.1:0-17857 GCA_036834745.1 Prolixibacteraceae bacterium | reverse complement strand
GTTGGGCAAGAGAAAGGTTCGGCGCCAATGATCTGAATATCTGCACCGTTAATTTTATCGTACATAAACGGGAACGAAATTCCGGCGAAATTACTTCCACCACCACAGCAGCCAATAACGATGTCCGGTTTTTTAATCCCGACTTTTGCCAGCTGTTTCTTGGCTTCCTGTCCAATGATGGTTTGGTGCAGCATCACGTGATTCAATACAGAACCCAATGCGTAGCGGGTTTTTCCGGTCGGATCGCTCACTGCTTCTTCGATGGCTTCCGAGATGGCAATTCCCAAACTTCCGGGGGTATCAGGATATTCAGCCAGAATATCGCGTCCGGCCTGTGTTTCCATACTTGGGCTGGCAACACATTTTCCGCCCCAGGTTTGCATCAGTATTTTGCGGAAAGGTTTCTGATCGAAACTCACCCGCACCATATAGACTTTACATTCAATTCCTCCAATTTGGGCGCAGGCATACGAAAGTGCCGATCCCCATTGCCCGGCACCGGTTTCGGTAACCAGTTTTTTGATGCCGAATTGTTTGTTGTACCAGGCCTGAGGCACTGCTGTATTTGGTTTGTGGCTTCCGGCAGGCGAAACACCTTCGTTTTTATAATAGATTTTTGCCGGAGTTCCCAGCGCCGCTTCCAGCTCGTAAGCACGAATCAGCGGACTTGGTCTCCATTGAAACAGTATCTGACGGATCTCTTCCGGAATATCGATCCAGCGTTCCTGCGATACTTCCTGTTCGATGAGGTTCATCGGGAAAACAGGAGCGAGCATTTCCGGAGTAATCGAAATACCGCCAGGCCCAAGAGGTGGGTTCAACGGAGTGGGAAGATCGGGTGCAAGGTTATACCATTGTTTCGGCATTTCCGATTCGTCAAGATAGATTTTCTTTTGTCTGGCCATGATGTTGTTTTTAAAAGTTATTTAGTCTTTATTTCTAGATGCTGTTCAAGTCCCCCTGCGGGGGATTCCAGCCTGCCGTCTGGCAGGTAGGGGGCTTTAAACTGAAAAAAGGGACTTGCTGCATCAACGCAGAAAATCCCTTTCCCCGGCCTTTATGACCGCAAATCAATATGATTTTCCCGCGTTTCATTCTTAATGTTACGCCAGTTCCATTCTTTTCCGTATAGAGGTGAATTGTACATATCCTTCTTTAAAAAGCAAGTAAAACTAATTATATTTTCGATGTTTTCAAGAAGAAAAACAACCGATTTGATAGTTTTTATTGATTTTTAATTGCAATCAGGAGTTTTCTGCCAGAATTTCAGCCAATATCATTTTTGAACAATTGTTTTCAGAAATGATATTTTGAGTTCCTTTGCATGCTGCTTATTATAGATTTCTCAGTAAAAACAAAAGAATATTATGCAGGATGTATTGAAATACAAAAGCTTTATCGGATCGGTTCAATTTAGCGCTGATGATGGGATTTTCTTTGGAAAAATCGAAGGCATCAATGATCTTGTCACATTCGAAGGTACAACTGTTGATGAGCTTATAAATAGCTTTCAATCTATGGTTGAAGCACACATCAACGATAGTAAAACCGAAGAATAGTCTCCCGTATTTTTGAATTGAAAATACTTAGTGTATTTTTGCAGCCCATTTGTATAGATAGAAAATCATGAGTAAACAGATCGTTGTCAGTGGCATCAGGCCAACCGGAAATTTGCACCTCGGTAATTATTTCGGTGCGGTACGCAGCTTTATCAAAATGCAGGAAGATTACAACTGCTATTTTTTTATTGCCGACATTCATTCGCTCACCACACATCCTACTCCGGGCGATCTTCAGTCGGGCGTGAAACAAGTACTTGCAGAATACCTTGCTTGCGGCATCGATCCTGAAAAAGCGACCATATTCATACAGAGCGATGTGACTGAAGTGGTTGAACTCTATACTTTTCTGAACATGAATGCCTATCTGGGTGAATTGGAACGCACCACTTCGTTTAAGGATAAAGCCCGTTCAAATCCTGAAAATGTTAATGCAGGTCTGTTAACCTATCCGGTTTTAATGGCTGCCGACATTATCATTCACAAAGCTGAATATGTGCCGGTAGGAAAAGATCAGGAACAAAATCTGGAAATGGCGCGTAAGTTTGCCGGTCGTTTTAACCGGATGTACAATTGCGAATTGTTCCCAATCCCGCAGCCATTTACTTTCGATGGTGGTGATATGATCAAAATTCCGGGACTAGACGGAAGTGGCAAAATGGGCAAATCGGAAGGAAACGGTATTTTTCTGTACGAAGATCCGAAGGAGATCCGCAAAAAAGTGATGCGTGCGGTAACCGATGCGGGACCAACCGAACCCAACAGCAAAAAAGCCGAGCCGGTTGAAAACCTTTTCACGCTGCTTAAAATCATGTCGAAACCCGATGTGGTGGCACATTTCGATGCGGCTTACAACGATTGCAGCATCCGTTACGGCGACCTGAAAAAACAACTGGCCGAAGACATCGTTACCTTCACGTCTCCGATCCGCGAAAGGATACTTGAAATCCTGAAAGACGATGTTTACCTGGGCAAAGTGGCTAAAATGGGCGCCGAAAAAGCCCGTGAATCAGCACAGGCAACCCTGAAAGAAGTTAAAGCGCTGATAGGTTTCAAGAGACTATTCTAAAAAATTGCAAATTGTAAATAAGCTTGGACATATCAGTCTGGAATCATTGGATGAAATCAAAACAGGCTTATCCAGAGTTTTTTCAATAAATCAGGATTGACGGGTTAAGGATTCTCACCTCAAAATAATATTTCAGTCAGGGTTTCGCTCCAAAGTGAAGCCTTGATTTGTTTTATACCCGCCACTCACCGACAGAAACCAGACATTCACAATTTTCATTTTTGTTAATCTTAGTAAAGATGGTTCCTTTGTCGGGCCATTAAAAAACAATTAAATAAAGCATACGTTAGTAATTGCTGATCCTTCGGCTGCAACTTATCAAAAAAGTTCCGGTCATTGTTGATTAGTGCTTACAAAGGATGTTCAGAAAACAGAAACCAATGAAACAGTTCAGTATTATTTTGCTGCTTTTGGCGCTGTCGTTTTCCGGCTTTGCGGGAATGGTAACCCTGAGCGGTTACCTTAAAGACAAAGTCAACGGCGAAGCCCTCATTGGCGCTACGGTTTATATTCCGGAGATAAAAACCGGCGTGATTACCAATCCCTACGGATTTTACTCTATTACAGTTCCACAAGGGAATTACGTGGTAAATTTTTCCTTTATTGGTTACCAGACCCAATCCCCGCTTATCAATCTGAATGAAAGCAAACAAATGAATGTGATGCTTGAGGAGGATTCGAAACAGATTGATGAAGTGGTGGTTACCGGTGAAAAAAAGAACCGCAACGTGGAAAGCCTCCAGATGAGCATGGAGAAAGTTCAGGTAAAAATGATTAAAAAGCTGCCTTCGTTTATGGGTGAGGTGGACATCATTAAAAGCATCACCCTGTTGCCCGGAATTCAGAATGGTGGCGAGGGAAGTTCTGGCTTGTACGTACGTGGTGGTGGTCCCGACGAAAACCTGATGATTCTGGACGAAGCTCCGGTTTACAATGCATCGCATTTGCTGGGTTTCTTTTCGGTATTTAATTCGGATGCGATTAAGGATGTTCAGGTTTATAAAGGTGGAATTCCGGCTGAATATGGCGGAAAAGCCTCTTCGGTAATCGACATCAGGATGAAAGATGGAAATTCGCAACAGCTGGGAATGAGCGGCGGAATCGGCAATATTTCGAGCCGTCTGACTGTTGAAGGTCCCATCATTAAAGACAAATGGAGTTTCATTGTTTCGGGTCGGAGAACATATGCCGATTATGTTGGAAAACTGATCGGTATTGAAGAATTAAAAGACAACCAGCTTTATTTCTACGACCTGAACCTGAAGACCAATGTTCAGATCAACGATAAAAACCGCATTTACTTGTCGGCCTACACCGGCGACGATTATTTCAAGGCGGGCGAATCAATTTACATGCGGTGGGGAAACATTACTTCAACGGCCCGCTGGAACCACCTTTTCAGCAATAAGTTGTTCTCGAATACTTCGCTCATTTTTTCGCGGTACAATTACAACCTGGGTATTCCAAGTTCAGGAGCCGATCAGTTCGACTGGACTTCACAGATTTCGGATTACAATTTCAAGGAAGATTTTACGTGGTACCTGAATTCCAAGAACAAACTTACCCTGGGCTTTAACATGATTTATCACCATTTCGAACCGGGTGCGGTCGATGCGAATGAGGGCTCGTATTTCACCGACATGAAACTGACCAATTACAACGCGCTGGACAATTCGCTGTACGTTTCGAACGAACAAACCATCGGTAGCCGCCTGACTTTGAGGTACGGTTTGCGCTACTCGTATTTTCAGCAAATCGGGAAAGCAACCGTGAGGGAATACCTGAATCCGGATAAACCGAATGACGAAGAAGTGATTGGTACAATTGAATATGGCGCCGGAAAACTGGTTCCACCTTCGAATCACAATCTGGAACCTCGTCTGGCGCTCAAATACATGCTCAATCCGAAAAGTTCCATCAAGGCATCTTACAATCGTATGGCTCAAAACCTGCACCTGATTTCGAACACCAATTCGCCAACTCCGCTCGACATCTGGCTGCCCAGCAATCATTACGTCAAACCTTTGATTGCCAATCAGGTTGGATTGGGCTATTTCAGGAATTTCAATGACAATATGTTCGAAACTTCAGCGGAAGTGTATTACAAAACGATGAAAAATGTAATCGACTATATTGATGGCGCCGAATTATTCCTGAAAGAAGACCTCGAAACAGAGCTGCTACGCGGAAATGGTTATGCCTACGGATTGGAACTTTACGCGAAAAAGCAGGAAGGACGACTGACGGGCTGGCTGAGTTATACTTTGTCGCGTTCGATGCGCAAAATTCCGGGAATTAACGAAGGAAAGGCATATCCATCGAGTTACGACCGCACACACAATGTTTCGCTGGTAGCCAATTACGATCTGAGCAAACGCTGGAATTTTGCTTCAACCTGGGTGTTTTCAACCGGAAACCCAACCTCGTACCCAATTGCCAAATACGATGTTCAGGGCACTACGATTTATTACTATTCGGCACGAAACAGCAACCGTATTCCGGATTATCACCGACTGGACGTATCGCTGACATACGACTTTAAAAAGAACGACCGGCGAAAGGTAAAACAGTCGCTCAACTTCTCGGTTTACAATGTTTATGCCCGAAGGAATTCTTATTCCATCACCTTCAGGCAAAACGAAGAAAAACCGAATGTTTCGGACGCTACCCGCCTGTCAATCATCGGAAGCGCGATTCCTTCGGTAACCTATAATTTCAACTTTTAATATTTGACAATCATGAAAAACGATATAGAAAGAGGCATAGGAAAAGGCACAAGTCAGGAAATAAAAGCGACTGGCAACTGGCAACTGGCAAAAAGGCTTCACAGAAAGTTCCCTTCGATACGCTTTGCTACTCAGGGAACATCGCTTCGGTCTTCCGACTCCGGTCTCCCGACTTCGAAGAATGCTCCCTTCGACTGCTTCGCGCTCAGGGAGCGCCGCTTCGGTCTCCGGTCTTCCAAATCCTGTCTCCTGTCTTCGGTCTTCCTCCTTCTGACTCTTGTTTTCCTCTTCACCTCCTGCGAAGACATTGTGGAAGTAAAACTGAACGACGAAAACCTGAACTTATTTGGTGTTGAAGCCAGTATCACAACTCAGGATGAGCCGATTGTATTTCTGTACAAAACCTTGCAGGTTGATCAGGATATAACATATCCCGGAATAAGCGGGGCCGTGGTTTCAATTTCAGATGAGGCAAGTCCTGCAAATTCTATCACTTTGGTGGAAGATGAATCCAGAAAGGGATTTTACCGCTGTCCACAGAATTCGAATTACCTTGGAATTGCAGGTAGAGAATACACCCTGACAATTCAATCACAGGGTGTTACGTTAACTGCGAAAGACAAACTTGCCAAAGTTGAACCGATCGATTCGATTCAGATTTTTCCCTCCATGCGCGGTGATAGTCTGTTTATGGGCGTTTTTACCTACGGAAAAGAAACCTCAGGAATAGGAAATTACTACAAATGGGATGTTTTTGTAAACGATTCATTGCTTACAAATGGCAATCGCCTGTCTGTTGCCAGCGACGAATTTGTGGACGGCAATTACATTTCAGGATTGGAAGTTTATACCGATTTTCACGATACCAACAAAGCAGCCAAAGAACGCAAGCTGAACCTCGGCGACACCATTTTCGTGAAACATACTTCCATATCGAAATTCGCTTATTACTATTATTTCCAGATGATCAATCAAAGCAGCACTGGTTCTCTCTTTAGCGTACCTCCGGCAAATATAAAGAGCAACTTTACTTCCAGCGACGGCAAACCAGTCCTTGGTTTATTTACTGCGCGTGATGTGTCAGTTTCGAATGAAGTAGTAATCGATCAAAAGTTGGAAGATCAGTTAAGAAAACGCTAGATTAGAATTCAACCTGTATCCCAATTGTTGGCAGCACTGTTCCTGATGGATTTTTAACACTCCGAAGTACATACCGGGTGCCGTTATCGGCGGTCAGGAAATTTCCGCTGGCATCGGTTTCGCGCAAAACAATGTACGTCGATTGTGCCTGAAAATTATACAGGTTCTGAATATCGAGGTAAACTTTCAATGTCATCTTTTTCAGGTAATACGCTTTATCAACCCGCACATCCAGCTGATGAAAAACCCCAAAGCGATTGGAATTCAGTTTCGAATTATCGAAATATGGTCCACCGGTCAGGTTCCATGCAGAAATGAGCGAAGAGCGGTTCAGATCGTATGGCGTGTAGGGCAGTCCGCCCACAAAACGGAAACGCGAACCTACCTGCCAGCCGTTTTTCAGGGCTACACTTCCGGTCATACTTAAAATGTGTTTGCTGTCCCAGGCCGAAACAATGTACTGGTTGTTTCCATCCTGAAACTCGCTGCGCACCAAAGTGTACGACAGGTTCAGGTTATAACCTTTCGCCGAACTGATTCGCGCCTGAAACTCGCCTCCGTAAGCACGCCCTTTTGAGGTCGAAGTCACTTCCTCATCGCCAATCACGCCATAGTCGGCACCTTTGTTGGCCAGCGAAATCTGGTCATTTACCGAGAACGGATAATCCCGATAGTTCTTGAAAAAACCTTCGACTGAAAATTGCACCGCGGTTGCAGGTTTAAATTCCAGTCCGCCAATAAAATGATCTACCGAAATGTATTTCAATTGGTTGGTTTTATTCACAAACTGGTTGTTCTGTTTGTAGCCTAAAGTTGTGTATGCGGGCAACTGAAAGTATCGTCCGGTATTCAGATTCAGGCTCCATTTTTCGGCAAGTAGGTACGAAGCCGAAATTCGTGGCGAAAACTGTTTCAGCGGATTGTTCATTCCGGAGGAATAGTTGTTGGCATCCATCCGGAAACCGGCAGAAAGGGTCAACCGCTCGGCCATAAACTCATGGCTGATTTGTCCGAAAAGACCATATTTGACCAGATTAAGCTGCGTATCGTAATTTACGTTCAGGATATTTCCGTCGTAAAAACGCTTCTGTAAAGTGGTATTGCTATACTGCGCAAAATCAATATTGGCACCAATGTTTGCCTTGAAACCATCCATCCGCATGTTGTTTTCGAACCTGATTTTATTCTCCACTTCCTGTGACGTATAATCCAGGATTTTATTGCTTTCAGAACTTTCGTCGTTCTCAAAATATTTGGTTGCGGTATTGCTCAATTGGCTGCGACTGATCACCAGCGTTTGGTAACTGTTTTCCCTGAAATGCTTGTAAACGGCACCCAGCGTGTAACTCCACTGGTTATTTTCAGGCAACTGACCCAGGATGTAGGTCTGCTGTTCGTCCGGATTTTTAATATCAAGATTCAGCTCGTTTTGGTCGAGAGCGCCCAAGCCAATAAAAGTGAGTTCATTCTTGGCATCAAAACGAGTTTTAATCTTGAATTGCATGTCGTTAAATGTGGGCAAAAAAGGCAACTTCAGCGCTGTAAAAAGCAGTTTCAGGTACGACCGCCGTGCCGAAACAATGAAAGAAGTTTTTTCGCTTAACGGGCCATCAAATGTTGCTGAAACCTCCGCTGCACCCAAACTTCCCCTAAACCGAAGTTTGTCGGCATTTCCGTCAACCTGCGCAAACTCGAAAACGCCGCTCAAAGCATTTCCACGATTGGAAGGAAATGCTCCGGAATAATAATTCACTTCGCGAATCAGGTCGGCATTCAGGATTCCAACTGCCCCGCCTGACGCTCCCTGCGTGGCAAAATGGTTGATGTTCGGAACCTCAACGCCATCGAGGTAAAACCGGCTTTCCGACGGGCCACCACCTCGAATAATGATGTCGTTCCGGAAAGATGGCGACGACAAAACGCCGGCAAACGACTGAATCACCTTGGAAATATCGCGGTTCGCACCCGGACTTTTTTCAATCTCGGCAATACCAATGGTTTTCAGCGAAACAGGGCTTTCTTCCGTTTTCCTGAAAGGCGATGCGTTTACAATCACTTCTTCAATCTCTGTATCCCGCTTTTCCATCCTGATTTCAACAAAAGCCACTTTAGCATTGCTGATTTCTATTTCAGAGGATAAAACCGAATGATAGCCAATAAATGAGGCCTGAACCCTGACAAATCCGGGTTTAAGGCCGGTGAACTGAAAATTTCCATCAATATCAGTGGTGGTTCCGATGGTGGTTCCGGTAACAATAACGTTTACAAAAGGCAATGGCTCGTTGTTAATGGCATCAAAAACACGGCCTTTCAATGTGGCCTGTTGTGCCCATAAAGCTGTTTGATAACTTATTAAAATAACAGCGAGTAGTATCAATTTTCTCATGTCAATCTATAATTTGGAAGAATCTTGTTTAATTATTGAAATGCAAACTTAAACAAGATATAGCGCTCAAAGTTTAACCGTACCATTTGTTTTTTATAATATTGCCTGAAAATTGATTCTATGAGATTGGTGATTCAACGGGTAAGTTCGGCTTCGGTCAAGGTTGAGGAATCAGTAGTTTCTGAAATTGGAAACGGATTGCTGATTCTGGCCGGTATTGAAGACGCTGATACCGCAGAAGACATTGACTGGCTGGTGAAAAAGGTTTGCCAACTTCGAATATTCGGCGATTCTGAAGGAGTGATGAATCTTTCGGTTCAGGATGTTGGCGGCGAAATGATTGTGGTCAGCCAATTTACCTTACATGCCAGCACTAAAAAGGGCAACCGACCTTCGTACATTCGTGCTGCCCGTCCCGAAACGGCTATCCCGCAATACGAACAACTGGTAGCAGCATTCAACGAAGCTCTTGGGAAACCTATTGGAACAGGCATTTTCGGCGCCCACATGGAAGTGGCTCTGGTGAATGATGGTCCGGTGACGATTATACTGGATTCGAAAAACCGGGATTTTTAGTCATTGATAGTCAATTGGTCATTTATTGTAGTTTCGCTTTTTACAATCAATGACTACCAATGAACAATTGAATGACAATAAACAACCCCTGACGACTGTTTAAACTTTTACAATCAAATTATCAACAAATGAACCCGAACGAAGTCACCCTCCCCGAAGCCCAGCAAATGGTTGACCAGTGGATTAAAACTATTGGTGTACGCTATTTCAGCGAATTGACTAACTTAGCCATTCTGACCGAAGAAGTGGGCGAACTGGCGCGGATTATGGCCCGAACATACGGCGATCAGTCGTTCAAAAAATCGGACGAGGGAAAAGATATGGCCGACGAAATGGCCGACGTGCTTTGGGTATTGATTTGTCTGGCCAACCAAACCGGTGTCGATTTGAACGAAGCCTTCCTGAAAAACATCGAGAAAAAAACCAGCCGCGACAAAGACCGGCATCAGAATAATGAAAAACTCAAGTAAAATAATTTCAAGTTCCAGGTTTCAAATTCCAAGTTACGCCACATGGAACGTGAAACTTGTAATTTGGAACTTTCGTTCAATGTAAAAACTAAAATACAAAAGATATGATCATCGAAACCTGTCCATTGTCCCTGTCAGATATCCAATCTGAACTGGAAGCAATCCGCGAAAACGCTGCGAAGAATTTAACCAAAGAAATGTTCGAAAAGGCGCTTTCCTGCATCGACCTCACCACCCTGAATTCAACGGATACCGTCAGTTCCGTAACTGCATTCACCGAAAAAGTGAACAGCTTTCCGGCGGCATTTCCCGGAATAAAAAACGTGGCCGCCATTTGTGTTTACCCGAACATGGCTCACACGGTAAAGAGCACGCTGAATGTTCCGAACGTGAAAATTGCCGCAGTAGCCGGAGGATTTCCTTCGTCGATGACATTTACCAAAATCAAAATTGAAGAAGCTCATTTGGCGGTTGTTGCAGGGGCAAACGAAATCGATATTGTAATGCCGTTGTGGGCTTTTGAGGAAGGACATTTCGAAACCTGTCACCACGAAATTTCGTCAATAAATAAAGCCATTGGCGATGCCCATCTGAAGGTAATTCTCGAAACGGGGGTGCTGAATGTTGACCAAATCTGGCAGGCATCCATGCTGGCCATCTCTGCCGGAGCCGATTTCATTAAAACTTCGACAGGGAAATTGCCACAAGCCGCCAGTCCGGAAGCCGCATTTGTGATGTGTCTGGCCATCAAACAGCATTTTGAGGAAACCGATCAGAAAATCGGGTTCAAACCGGCAGGAGGAATTGTTACGCCTGAAGATGCCATCCTTTATCTGACCATTGTTCAGGAAATTCTGGGAAACGAATGGTTAACGCCTGAATTGTTCCGCATTGGAGCCAGCCGCCTTGCCAATAACCTGATCGAAAAAATTACAGGCAGTCCGGTAAAACATTTTTAATTGGTCGCTGTTTTAGAAATCAAAATCAATTTTCATTAAATCAATTTATTATGGCAAATATTACGCTCAAAGGAAATGCAATTCAAACAATAGGCGAGCTTCCTGCAAAAGGAACAAAAGCTCCTGATTTCGAATTGATTAAAAACGATTTATCCAAAGTTTCATTGAAAGATTTCACCGGACAACGACTTGTTCTGAATATTTTCCCAAGTCTGGATACCGGAACCTGCGCGGCTTCTGTCCGTCAGTTCAACAAACTGGCTGCCGATCTGGAAAACACCAAAGTGCTTTGTATTTCGCGCGATTTACCATTTGCGCAGGCCCGTTTCTGCGGAACGGAAGGCATTGCAAATGCAATCACTGTTTCTGATTTCGCAACCGGTAAATTCGGCAAAGATTATCAGTTGGAAATTACCACCGGCCCGTTGGCCAATCTGCACTCGCGTTCGGTAGTTGTTTTGGACGAAAACCATCAGGTAATTTACAATCAGCAAGTTCCTGAAATTGTGGACGAACCGAATTATGACGCAGCTTTGGCTTCATTGAAGTAGGATTCAGATTTTATAAACATACTAAAAGCTGTTTGCAGGTGCAGGCAGCTTTTTTTGTGTCCAAAAATTCCTGAAAGATTGCTATATTTATTTGGCCTTCCTCAACAATAGCTTCTTCAGGAATGTTTTAGAACAAAAAAGCAACTATGCACCCCGTTCTAAAGGAAAACATTCAGGAAATTGGCAAACCCTATTCTGATCTACATTTCTTGCTCAACTGCCTGGCCGAAGTTCTCGAAGCAAACAATGAAAAAGAACTTATTAACAGTATTCCCTGGCTAAATGCGCAGGTTTTGCTCCCGACACCCGCACTTGAACAAAAAACCATTCAGCTTTATTCCATCTGTTTTCAGTTGCTGAATTTGTGCGAAGTAAACTGGGCCGTACAAAGCAGGCGAAGCAAGCAGCAATCGCAAGGTTCGCAAAGTGTAAACGGAAGCTGGGCACATACCTTCTCGGAATTGAAAGAGGCCGGAATTGTTCAGGAAGAAATAGTTGTGGCGCTTTCGCAACTGGAAATTGAGCCGGTAATGACAGCACACCCCACGGAGGCAAAAAGAACGGTTGTTTTGAAATATTACCGCGAACTTTACCTGCAACTGGTTATGCTCGAAAATCCGGTTTACACGACGCTTGAACGTGATCAGATCCGGTCTGGCATCAAGGAATTGCTCACCCGGCTTTGGTTCATTGATGACATTTACCTCGAAAAACCGCAGGTTGAAACCGAACTGGAGAACGTTTTACACTACCTCACCAAAGTTTTTCCTGATGTATTTGAACTTCATGATAAAACATTGATTCAGGCATGGAATGAAGCTGGTTTTAAACCGGAATATTTGCAAAATTACCGTTCGATGCCCAAAATTAGCCTGGGTTCGTGGGTGGGTGGCGACCGTGACGGGCATCCGTTGGTGACTCCTGAAATCACAAAATACACTTTGGAACGGTTGCGGACAGAGGCACTGAATCTTGTTGGCCAACGCCTGCACACTCTTGCAGATAGTCTGAGTATTTACACCTCAGAAAGTACTTTATCTGCTGAATTTCAGGAATTAATAGTACTGCTGAAAAATCAGATTCCGGGAATTTCGGAGCATCTGCAATTCACTGCCGCATCGAGAGAACCATTTAAACAATTTGTTATTCTCCTGATTGAAAAACTTCCGGTAAAGCAAACCCATTCAGGAACAAATGCATGGACTTATACGAATTCCGGACAATTGCTAAGCGATCTGGAAATGCTGCTTCGGGCGCTTTCCAACTGGGGCGCGCCAATGCTCGCCATCAATGAAGTAAACAAAGCGCTGCGTTTCGTGCAGAGTTTTGGATTTCATCTGGCCCATCTGGACATCCGTCAAAACAGTGAATTTTACCGGAAAGCCATCATCGGACTTCTGGAAGATATCGATGATACCAACTATTCAATAAATGCTGAAGGATCGGTAGATAAAAAGTTTCTGCTTCAGGAGTTAAAACTTTACAGGCCGTTTACACACATTTACTCCGGAAGTGTTGCCGAAACAGGCAATGCGATGGGTTACCTGAGCGTTTTGACTGATCACATCCGAAAATACGGACCAAACGCACTGGGCTCCATGATTGTTAGCATGACCAAAAAAGTGGATGATCTATTTACATTTTACCTGCTTGCCCGCGAAGCCGGACTGTATATAAAAACAGCGTCGGGGCCGGCCTGTCAGTTGCCGGTTGTGCCACTCTTTGAAACGATAGATGATTTGCATCTCGCCCCAGAAATTCTGGACGAATTTCTGGCTCACCCAATCACCCGGAATACGCTCAATTTGCAGGCGCAGCGAAAAGGATATTCGCAGCCTGTGTGCGAAGTAATGATTGGTTACAGCGACAGCAACAAAGACGGCGGAATTTTGTCGAGTCTCTGGCACCTGTACGAAGCACAGTATGAATTGGCGCAAATCGGGCGGAAACATGGCGTTGACATTCGTTTTTTTCATGGCAAAGGTGGAAGTATCAGTCGGGGAGCCGGCCCGATACACTGGTTTTTAAAAAGCCTTCCTCCGGGTTCATTGTGCGGCAAACTGCGGTTGACTGAGCAAGGCGAAACCATTGAACGGAAATATGCGAACAAGGTGAACGCTGCCTTCAACATGGAATTACTAACTTCAGGAACCTTGCGCAATACCTTGTTAAACACACACAACCACGATCCGAAACTGTTTGATTTGGTTGGATTTATGGCACACGAAAGTTTTACAACCTACAATGCGCTTACCCGTCACGCCAGTTTTATCCGGTTTTTCGAGCAGGCGACTCCGATTGACGTGATTGAAACCAGCAAAATTGGCTCCCGTCCTTCGCGCCGCACCAACCAGCGCACTTTGAACGATTTGCGTGCCATTCCATGGGTTTTCAGTTGGACACAAAGTCGCGTAAACATTACGAGTTGGTATGGAGTTGGCAGCACAATACAAATCCTGAAAGAGCAGTATCCTGAAAAGTTTGCTTTGCTAAAGCAGCTACTAATTTCGCATCCGTTGTTGCGGTATATTTTAACCAATGTCGATTCGGGGCTTGCAGCTACCGATCCTGAAGTGATTGAGCTTTATGCGTCGTTGATAGAAGAAGACCAAATCAGGAATGACATTTTACCGCTCATTTTATCTGAATTCCATCTCACAAAAAATCTGCTGGCCGAAATACTCGAAAAGCCTTTTGAGGAAAGAAGAAGAAACCATTTTTATTCGACAAGGTTAAGGGCTGTGGCTTTGGAATTAATGCATCAGATGCAAGTAAACACTTTACGCCAGTGGCGAAACGGGAAAGACGCGGAAAATGCCGACATTGCCAACCAACAAAATATGATATTGCTGAAATCAATTAACGCAATTGCGAATGCTTTGGGATCAACCGGATAGTTAAATGATAAGCAAAGCAGCGATTCGTTTTTATCAAAATAAAGAAACTTATGCATGAAATAATCAAACAATATTTCGAAGAATATACGACCATGTCGGAGGCATCACACACCGCAGTGATAAAAATTGCCGAACGCGAAAGCATTAAAATGGATCGGATTATTCTGGCAACCTCATTTTGTTTTGACGAACTAAACCATCATCAGGCAAAAATGAAACTGCCTTCAGAACAAGGTACATTTATTATGGGCGGTCTGGCCGGATATCCGTTTGTAGGTGAAATCGGACTCAACGCCTTTGCCGACCATATTCCTGATGGCGGTGCGGCCCTGTTTATTTTTGGTTCGCACATCGGAATTTCAGGTACAGGCGAAGTTGGCAAGGTAAAACGGGTCGGACAACACCGGCATACCAATACCTGCGGGGCATTGATGAAGGTACAGGAACACGTTCTGTCATCCACCATACACGAGATTGATCCTGCTGATTATTCCGGATTTCAGGCTGAATTTCTTGCACTCCGGTTGTTGCCGATGGCCGATGAAATCAGGAATGCGAAAGTTCCAATACTGAAAACGACCCATTTGGTGTACGACGAAATTGAAAATGAAATACTCAAGCTAATTATCAACAACGAAGTATTACAAGCTGATTTTCCCGTTTATATCCTGGGCGGAATTGTGATCAATACTGACGAAACAATGCCCAACTATTTCTCGCAGAAGGTATTTCGGAAGGTACGGTAAAACAACTATTTTTTCCTTGTAGTCGAATAATTTACCAATTCAATGAGGGCGGTTCTTGCTTCACTTTCGGGAAATTCCATGATACCAGCGATGGCCTTTTCGCGGAATTCGTTCATCTGATCGGCTGCATATTCAAGTCCTCCGCGACTTACCACCAAATCGACCAATTCTTTTACTTTGGCCTGATTTTTATTTTTACGCTTGATTAACCGAAGGATACGGCTTCTCTCACCCGACTTGCAATTGTTTAGTACAAATAAAAGCGGCAGTGTTATCTTTTTTTCCTTGATGTCGTTTCCGGTAGGTTTTCCGAGAATTCCTTTTTGTTGATAGTCGAAAATATCGTCTTTGATCTGAAAGGCAATCCCAACGTCCAGTCCGATGCGAAACATTCGCTCTACAATTTCATCATCTTTTGTTACCGATGCCGCTCCCATGGCCATGCTGGTGGCGATCAGCGAAGCCGTTTTTTTTCGGATAATTTCGAAATACGTTTCATTGTCGATGTCCAGCTTCCGGCTTTTACGCATTTGCAGAATTTCGCCCTCGCTCATGTCTTTCACCGCACGCGAAATCAGGTGCAAAAAGCGGTATTCCTTCTGGTCGAGCGCATTTAGCATGCCTTTTGCAAGAATGAAGTCGCCGACCAAAACAGCAATTTTGTTTTTCCAGAGGGCATTTATAGAGAAGCTGCCGCGACGTTCGTAAGATTCGTCCACCACATCGTCGTGAATCAAAGTAGCAGTATGCAAAAGTTCGATAGATGAAGCTGCCAGATTTGTTGAACCATTAAACTCGCCGCACATTTTGGCTGAAAGGAAAACAAACATTGGCCTCATTTGCTTTCCTTTCTTCTTCAGGATATAGCGAATTATGATTTGAAGAAATGGAACATTACTTTTAATGGCTTCTTTGAAGTACTTTTCAAAGCTTTTTAGTTCTTCCTGTATGGGCGATTTGATGATTTCCAAAGAGGTCATTCAGACTCATTTTTTAAGTGCTTCAAAAATAGAAAATTAAATTGCTTTTTTTACTTACCAAGTATAATTGGTCGGGTTTTCATCTGAGTTACTGCAATAAACTAATTTTCATTTATTTGTAATTCATCTAAACAGTGCTATTAAATCATTTTTTCTTTCCTTGATGTCAAATATTTATATATTTGCATCTGTTAAATTTAAGCTATGATCAATATTCAGGAATTAGATACCAACCGTCTGGAAATGGCGGCCAATATGTTAAAAGCCATTGCCCACCCAATGCGCATTGCCATTTTAAAACATTTGGAAGGTGGTAAAAAACTGACTGTTACTGAAATACATGAGTTACTTGGGATCGAGCAATCGACCACTTCGCACCATTTGGGGATTTTGAAAGACAAAGGTGTGCTCTGCTCGCGCCGTGAAGGGAAAAATACCCACTATTATTTGAAACACGATATTTTGAGTCAGATTGTTGACTGTCTGCAACGCTGCACCTGCGAATAAAACAAAAGGCTCCGATCTTAGGTAAAGATCGGAGCCTTTTGTTTATTTAGTGAAACTTCTTTTCTATTTTCGACCTCCAGAAAAACAAAACATGACAAAAATACGCGTGACCAAACAATTTGGCTTCGAAATGTCGCATGCATTGCTCAACTACGACGGGCTTTGCCGCAGCATTCACGGCCATTCGTACAAATTACAGATTACCGTTGCCGGCGAACCAATGCATGCCCCAGGAAGTCCGAAAGACGGAATGGTAATAGATTTCAGCATCCTGAAAAAACTTATTCAGGAACACATAGTCAGGCATTTGGATCATTCACTGATGATCAATGAAAAAGCAGACCTCGAAAAACTGAACGCACTAGGACAGATGTACGAACGGCATCAGGTTGTTCCGTTTCAGCCAACTTCCGAAAATATGGTGGTGTACATTGCCGAAAATGTAAAAGCACTTCTGCCTGAACATCTTGAGCTTTTTAGCGTTCGGCTTTATGAAACTGCCAATTCGTTTGCCGAATGGTACGCCGAAGACAACCGGGAAGCCTCCCCGAAATCCCCTCCAAAAGAGGGGACTTGAAGACCGTCACAAATTGTAAATCGTAAATGAATAAATTGTAAATCGTCATAAAATGACTCCTCACAACAACTCCGATAAACGACTTTTCCTGTTAGATGCTTATGCGCTGATTTACAGATCGTATTTCGCGTTCATTAAAAATCCGCGTTTCAACTCAAAAGGGCTAAATACATCGGCCATGCTGGGTTTCGTGAATATTCTGGAGCAATTGCTGCGGGAACAAAAACCCACGCACATCGCGGTGGTTTTCGATCTGAATATTCCCACTTTCAGACACGAAATGTTTGAGGCATACAAAGCCAACCGCGACGAGATGCCTGAAGACCTTCGCAAATCAATTCCGTATATCCGAAATATCATCGAAGCGTACCACATTCCGATTTTGGAAAAAGCTGGTTTCGAGGCGGACGATGTGATCGGTACCTTGGCAAAAAAGGCGGAAACGATGGGATACACCACCTACATGATGACGCCCGACAAAGACTACGCGCAGTTGGTTTCCGGAAATATTTTCATGTACAAACCATCGCGCGGCGGCGAAGCTCCTGAAATCTGGGGAATTCCCGAGGTGCAGGAAAACTTTATGGTGGACGAACCCTGGCAGGTGATTGATGTGCTTGGCCTGATGGGCGACACATCCGACAACATTCCTGGCTGCCCTGGAATTGGCCCCAAAACGGCGATGAAACTGGTTTCAGAGTTTAAATCCGTTGA
>DAITNH010000089.1:0-17876 GCA_036834745.1 Prolixibacteraceae bacterium | reverse complement strand
CAATGAACTTACAAAACAACACCATAGTACATTTGGATCTCGACACGTTTTTCGTGTCGGTTGAGCGGTTGATAAATTCGGATTTAGTGGGAAAACCGGTCATTATTGGCGGCCTTTCCGATCGTGGAGTAGTGGCCAGTTGCAGCTACGAAGCGCGACGATTTGGCGTACATTCAGCTATGCCCATGCGAATGGCGCTCAACCTGTGCCGCGATGCGACCGTGATTCGTGGCGATATGGACGAGTATAGCAAACAGTCGCGGTTGGTGACTGATGTGATTGCCGATTGTGCTCCGGTGTACGAAAAAGTTTCGATTGACGAGCATTACCTCGACATTTCAGGCATGGACCGGTTTATCGGCTCATATAAATGGACACACGAGTTGCGAAACCGAATCATCAGCGAAACCGGGCTACCCATCTCGTTTGGACTATCAGTGAATAAAACCGTGTCGAAAATTGCGACCGGCGAGGCCAAACCAAACGGCGAGAAGGAAGTTCCGCGCGACTTTGTTCGACCATTTCTGAACCCGCTTCCAATCAAGAAAATTCCGGGAGTGGGCGAAAAAACCTGTCATTTGCTGCATTCGATGGGAGTATTCACCATTCATACCCTGAGTGACATTCCGCCGGAAATGATTCAACAGGTACTCGGAAAATCAGGAATTGACATTTGGAAAAAAGCGAATGGCATCGATCTTTCTCCGGTGATTCGCTATTCGGAAGAGAAATCAATCAGTACCGAACGAACATTTGAAACTGATACAATTGATTTTCAGATGCTTGAACGATTTCTGATTCACATGATGGAAAAGATTGCCTTCAAAATGAGGAAAAGTCAAAAACTGGCCTCGGTGGTTACTGTAAAAATTCGTTATGCCAATTACGACACCCACACGCTGCAAAAAAAGATTGCCTACACTTCGTTCGACCATGTACTGATGAACACTGCACTCGACCTGTTCCGGCGACTGTACGAACGGCGCATGCTCATCAGGTTAATTGGCGTTAAACTTGGCGGACTGATTGGCGGCGTCCAGCAACTCGACCTGTTCGACAACAACGAAAAGATGATCAAACTCTACCTGTCGATGGATAAAATCAGGCTTCGATATGGCTCCGGAGCCATTCACCGTGCTTCGGGAGTGGTGAAAAGTGACAAGATAAAGAAAAGCCCCTCTCCCAACCTCTCTCCAAAAAGGGAGAGGAGTTTGGCTCAGGTCAATTCTGATCATAACCCGTAGGGTTAAATATTCATGACCCCAAATTTCATTGGGGGATAGGGACGACAAAGAAAGTCTGAACCCCGAGTGGGTTCAATAGTTTGAAATGTTAAAAATGAACCCTTTCCGGGTTCATTTCGACCAAAATTATTCTTTCCCCCAATTTTATTGGGGGTCATTAAGATTTAGCACCTTCGATAATGTAATTCAATGAATAAAAACAGTTTAACTTGGAACTTTGAACCTGAAACCTGAAACTCCCCTATGTACCTCAATTGTCATTCATACTATAGTCTTCACTACGGAACGCTCAGCATCAACGAACTGCTCAATCTGGCTATTAAAAACGGTGTCGGAACGATTACTCTGACCGACATTAATACCACGATGGGTATTCCGGAGTTTGTGAAAGAAGCAGAGCATAAAGGCATCAAACCCATTGCCGGATGCGAATTCAGGAACGAAGATGAATTGCTTTTTATTGGCCTCGCCAAAAACCGAGAAGGCTTGAAAGAGCTGAATGACTGGCAAACAGAACACAATCTGGACAAAAAATCTTATCCGGCAGATGCGCCGGAATTTAGACATGTATTTGTGATTTATCCCTTCGGAAGAAAATCGCCCAATGAACTGCGAGAAAACGAGTTTGCCGGAATCAAGGCTAAACAACTCAACAAACTACTGACCTCTGAATACCGCAAATATCCGGAGAAACTAGTTGTTTGGCAACCAGTTACATTTAAAGATCAGGAAGGGCAGTTTCTGCACAAAATACTCCGGGCGATCGATCACAATGTGCTGATCAGCAAACTTCAGGAAAACCAGTTTGCCGACCAATTGGAAACCATTGATTCTACAGGTTTAATACATCAGTTTCAGAATCATCCGGAGATTATCCTGAATACAGAAAAACTGATGAATACCTGCAGCATCAGCTTCGAATTCAAGGTGATCAAGAATAAAAAATTGTTTACCCATTCGGCTTACGACGACAAACAGTTGCTTGAACGGCTGGCGCTCGACGGTATAATTTACCGTTATGGGAAAGATCATTTCGAGGCACACAAAAGAGTCAGACATGAGCTTGAAATTATTGAGAAACTGGGATTTTCATCGTATTTTCTGATTGCCTGGGACATTGTGCGTTACGGTATGGCCTGTGGATTTTATCACGTTGGGCGCGGAAGTGGGGCCAACAGTATTGTTGCTTATTGCCTGAAAATCACAGATGTTGACCCCATTAAACTAAACCTTTACTTTGAGCGGTTTCTGAATCATAAACGCACTTCCCCGCCCGATTTCGACATCGACTATTCGTGGCGCGACCGCGAACAGGTTCAGGACTATATTTTTAAACGCTACGGACGCAACCACACGGCTTTACTGGGCGCTACCTCAACATTTAAAGACCGCTCCATTTATCGCGAGTTGGGAAAAGTGTTCGGGCTTCCAAAAGAAGAAATTGATTCGCTGGTTGACAATCCGAACGATGACCGGAATTCAAATAAAATCACCAGGCTGATCAAAACGATGACAGAAAAAATGGTTGATTTCCCGAATCTGCGAAGCATTCATGCCGGAGGTATCCTGATTTCGGAAGAACCACTCACCTACTACACCGCACTCGATTTACCGCCAAAAGGTTTTCCAACCACCCAATGGAATATGTATATGGCAGAAGATCTGGGCTTCGAAAAACTGGATATCCTCAGTCAGCGCGGTATTGGGCACATCAAAGAAGCGGTCGATATTATCTACGAAAACCGGGGCGAAGTGGTGGATGTGCATCAGGTGGAGCATTTCTTTCAGGATGAACAGGTTAAATTACAATTGAGAACGGCTGAAACCAATGGCTGTTTTTATATTGAAAGTCCTGCTATGCGAGGTTTACTGACCAAATTGCATTGCGACAATTACCTTTCGCTGGTGGCCGCCAGTTCTATAATCCGCCCCGGAGTAGCCAAATCCGGGATGATGAAGCAGTACATTCAGCGGTTTCACGACCCCAATTCTATTCGTTATTTGCATCCGGTAATGAAGGATCAGCTAGAAGAAACCTACGGGGTGATGGTTTATCAGGAAGATGTGATTAAAGTTGCTCATCATTTTGCAGGTCTCGATCTGGCCGAAGCCGATGTACTGCGCCGTGCCATGAGTGGAAAATTTCGCTCCAAAATTGAGTTTCAGCGCATTGTCGATAAGTATTTCAGCAATTGTCGGGAACGAGGTTATCCCGATGAAATTGCCCGCGAAGTGTGGCGGCAAATCGAATCGTTTGCCGGTTATTCGTTTTCGAAAGCGCATTCGGCTTCGTATGCGGTCGAAAGTTTCCAAAGCCTTTTCCTGAAAGCGCATTATCCGCTCGAATTTATGGTGGCCGTGATCAACAATTTCGGCGGATTTTACCGCACCTGGGTATATTTCAACGAAGCACAGCGTTGTGGCGCACGCATCGAACTACCCTGCGTCAATTTTAGCAGGAATGAAACATGCATCAAAGGCACAACTGTTTATATGGGATTTGTGCACGTGCAGAACCTCGAAAGTGCAGTCATTACTGAAATACTGAATGAACGGAATTGCAATGGACCGTTTCTATCGCTGGCCGATTTTACACAAAGGGTGCCGGCAACAAAAGAACAACTTGTAATCCTGATCAGGTTGGGGGCATTTCGTTTCACCGGAATACCAAAAGCACAACTTTTATGGGAAGCACACATGTTGCTGAATAAAACCGCTCCTGTAGCCAAATCCCGCGCTTTGTTCGAGACAAAAACACGTGAATTTGCACTTCCAAAACTGGAACACTCGCCTTTGGGCGATGCCTGGGACGAAATTGAATTGCTCGGATTTTCGGTTTCGATGAGCACTTTCGATATGCTTCAAACCAAATTCAGGGGCGAGCTGATGGCCAAAGACCTGATGGGCAATATTGGCCGGAAAGTAAGGATGTTAGGACGTTTGGTTACCATCAAGTACGTTTGGACCGTACGAAAACAGATTATGCACTTTGGCACTTTCGTTGATGTTCAGGGCGAATTTTTTGATACCGTGCATTTTCCACCCTCACTAAAATTATACCCGTTTCGCGGCGATGGAATGTACCTGATTCTGGGAAAAGTGGTCGAAGAATTTGGATTTCCAAGTATAGAAGTAGAAAAAATGGCGAAGTTGCCATTTCAGGCAAACCCAAAATCGTAATAAAGGAAGGTTCAGTTACGGAATAGATTTGAAAATTTGTTCAAGTTCAATATCAGTAATATTGCTTTTTGCAGATTTATCGTAGATGGCAGAAAGATACACGATGGTCGCAGTGACCTTTAAATAAGTAATAACTCTTGCCCCACCCGATTTCCCTTTTCCTTTGCTTGTAATAGCTAACCGTACTTTGTAAAAGTTATTGCCAAGTGCTTTTCCCCGTTCAGGTTTAATAGCAAGACTATCAATAAGTAACGATAGATCACTTTTAAGTGAAGGATATTTCTTAGCCAACCGTTTAGCTTGTCTATCAAAAATTGGTATGGATGAAATCTTATAGTTCATCTAATAATGCTTGTGCCGGACGAGCTTTTAGTTTACCCTGTTCAATTAATTTCAATTCAATTACAGCATCCTTTAGTTCCTGCAAAATTTGTTCTTTTGAAGGTTCTACCGATTCTAACGCCTCCAATCCTTTGTATTGTTTCTTAAGTTCCTTCCATTCATTAATAGGGATAAAAACCCCGGCAGCCTTTCCCTGACTATCTTGTATTACTTGTAGTTTCATATCTGGTTTTAATATTTGACTTTTAAACAAAGATAAAATATTCGTCGGAACATCCCAGCATTTTATTCAAAACAGCTTTCCCTGACGTTCCGGAGGATCATTCTTTCGTTTGCCACTAGCCATTCCTTCCAGCCGAAGACTTTTTTTAACCGCAATGTCGTATTGGGTTACCTTATTTTCGTCGATTGGGATAATCAGGTCACGGCTTTTGTTCTTCGGATCTTTCACCTGAATCGAAACGGCTTCAGTTTTTAACAATTCGCCGGGAATAATCAATCTCATTTTGCGGATTCAGGTCTCCTTCTGCACGGGCATTGATCAGGTACATCGGTTTCTTTGCCCATAAAGGTGTCAGTCCAAACTGGAAAGCCTGAAATTCATTGGGTTTATCGTTGGTAATCACATAAGCCAGGTCGCCGGGAGCAACATTGTAGTTCGACTCAATAATACGATCAACCGGATGGTTTACTCCAAACCGTTTTACAAACAGGTCAATATCTATAATTTGTACAAAACGACCACACATATTAAATGCTAAAATGAATGTCCAAAATTTAATGAAAAAAATCTACTTTTATGAGATCTAAACTTAATCAACCATGAACCGATTACTCATTTTACTGGTCCCTGCGCTTTTATGCTTTTTTTCTGTCAGTGCACAAAAAGTGAATCCAATTGATTACAAAGCAACAAAAGAAACCCGTGCACTGTTCCGAAATATGAAAAAACTTTCGAAAGATCATACACTTTTCGGGCATCAACATGCCACCGAATACGGCCATGGCTGGATGAACGAAGAAAACCGGTCGGATGTGAAATCGGTTTGTGGATCTCACCCCGCAATTATTGGCGTTGATCTTAGCGGAATTTCAGGTAGAAATCCACAGGCAATAGAACAAACCAAAGTCAGTCTTCGCAAAAATGTAGTTGACACATACAACCGTGGTGGGATTACTACTGTTGCCTGGCATTTTTCGAATCCGGTTTCAGGAGGAGGTTTCTACTGGCGCGATTCAGTTTCGCTTCCTGCTGTGAAATATATCATTCCGGGTGGCGAAGCCCATGGGAAATACAAATTAATTCTAAATGACGTTGGCGATTGGGCTAAAAGTCTGAAAGGCAATGATGGAAATCTTGTTCCGGTTATTTTCAGGCCTTTTCACGAATTCGATGGTGGCTGGTTCTGGTGGGGAAAACCTCATTGCACACGCGAAGAGTTTATTTCGCTCTGGAAATTTACTGTTTCATACCTTCGCGACAGCCTTGAGGTTCACAATTTTCTGTATGCTTTTTCGCCCGATAACCGGTTTAATTCGGAGGTAGAGTTTCTGGAAAGGTATCCCGGCGACGAATGGGTTGATATGCTAGGAATGGACAACTACGGAGACATGGGTCGCGACCGGTATGACCTTGCAACTGCTTCGCGGAAATTGAAAATTGTGTCGGATTATGCGATTAAAAAAGGAAAACTGGCTGCTTTTACTGAAACCGGACTGGAGTCGATTCCGAATGAAACATGGTGGACGGAAACGCTATTGAAAGTGATGAAAACTGATCGGATGCAGCTTTCGTACGTTTTGGTTTGGCGAAACGATACGCGAAGCCCAACCCACTATTATGCACCGTTCCCCGGCCAGGTATGTGTTCCTGATTTTATGAAATTTTACAATGATCCATATACCCTTTTCGAGAATGACTTAAAGCACATATACAAAAAATGAAGAGGAAGTCATTGATAATGTTTCCTGAATTATTTTCGGAAGAGATCATGCATTTTTAATTATGCCCTCATTTTTTTCAATCTTTTATCCTTAATTTGTAAAAAAAAAACGATAATCTCTTTTAATCAACCGGCATTCATATTATTTTGCCTGATGAACCAATGATTTTATCGTATATTAATCCGATTTATGGCGAATGTGGCAAATTATCTGAGAACTATAATCATACAGACCGTTGATTATTTCTATGCTCCGTTTCAGCATTTGATTCCCCTTGAAACATTCAGGTATGCGGCAACCGGAGGGTTTAACACCATACTCGATATTTCGCTTTATTTTATTTTTTATAATTTCATTCTCGACAAGCAGGTCATTGATCTTTACATTGTTTCCATCAGTCCGCACATTGCAGCGTTTTTAATCGTATTTCCCATCACTTTTTTTACCGGTTTTCTGCTTGCACGTTATATCACTTTCACCAGCTCCGAAATTCGTGGACGCATACAATTGATCCGTTACATAATATCGGTTTCAGGATCAATTTTTCTGAACTATATTTTCCTCAAATTTCTGGTCGAATTCGGAGGTTTATGGCCAACACTTTCCAAAATTATCACTACCGTTATCGTGGTAATTTACAGTTATTTTGTTCAGAAATTCTACACTTTTAAAACTGCCCGGCTGGTTGCCCTTTAACTTTTACATTATAGACCGATTAATTCTTTGCCCAATATTTCTGCGATAATTTTATCTGAAAATTTGTTCGGTAATTCGATTTTGCCTTATCTTAGCCGCCGAATTGGTGATGCTTTTAAACGAGCATCAAGAGGGAATCCGGTTAAATTCCGGAGCTGTACCCGCAGCTGTAAACTCTGTTGATTTTTTGCAACTCACGCCACTGACCCGATCGCATCGGGATGGGAAGGCCGCAAAAATAGAGTAAGCCAGAAGACCTGCCATTTTGTGATACAATATTCAAAGCTTTCGGGAGAAAAAGCTTGGAGTAACCAAAACGATATTCATTGGGTTATTTCAGCAGTTTTGCGTATTGTAATTATTTTGAAACCATTCAAAATTTTTACATAATGAAACACATCTACCTGGCAATAGTTGCCACCTTTTTTGCATTTATTTCAGTGGCACAATCTGTTGCCAAATTCGACGATCTGAACCTGGCTCCGGAAAACTTCTGGAACGGCTCCGACCTATCCGGAAGTTTTAAAAGTGGTGGAATCGCTTTCCACAATTCGTACAACAACGATTGGCAATACTGGAGCGGTTTTGCGTACTCGAATATGACCGATATTATTACTGAAGGTTATGGAAATCAGTACAGCGCAATTACCGGACGAGGCTACGCAGTAAGCGCAAATTACGCAGTCTGCTACCCTTCCCCATCGGCTGAAGCAGCGTTTAATGCTGCTACCAAAGTCAGCGGATTATATATTACAAATTCAACTTATGCTTTTTTGTCGATGAAACACGGCGACCAGTTTTCAAAGAAATTCGGCGGCGAAAGCGGCAGCGATCCTGACTTTTTTAAGCTGATGATCGAAGCATTGAATGATACCGGGAAACCGGTTGATACCATTTATTTCTATCTGGCCGATTTTCGTTTTGCGGATAATTCGAAAGATTATATACTGAACAAATGGACATGGGTTGATTTAAGCGAGTTGAAAGAAGCCACTAAACTTAGATTTAGCCTGAGTTCGAGCGATAACAGTTACGGATTTATGAATACTCCCGGATATTTCTGCATGGACGATTTAAATGGCGAAAAACCGTATGATTATCAACCTGTAACTTCTGCAGGTTTTGAAAATATAAATTTCGGAACTCAAGGATTTTTTAACGGTAGCGACATGAAAGGTAGTTTTACCAGCGGAAACTTCAGGTTTATGAATGATTACAATGAAGATTGGGGAAGCTGGTCGGGTTTCGCAGCATCAAACCAAACCGATGTAAAAACTCCGGGTTGGGCAAATCAGTATAGTGCGATTACCGGTCAGGGAGTGGCAGGCACTCCAGCGTATGCTGTAGCTTACCCGACACCTGTTTCAGCTATATTATTAAAAGATACCATCGTTTCAGGATTGTATGTAACAAATAGTACCTACGCCTATCATTCGATGAAAAATGGGGATGATTTCTCGAAAAAATTTGGCGGGGAAACCGGAAACGACGAAGATTACCTGATTTTAACCATTGAAGGATTCAATTCAGAAAATCAATCTTCAGGAAAAGTTGAATTCTTTCTGGCTGATTTCATGTACGATATCAATTCCAACGATTATATTCTGGATACCTGGAAATGGGTAAACCTTTCGAGACTTGGACGGATTTCGAAACTTGAATTTTCTTTGCGATCTTCTGATAACGGCAATTGGGGAATGAACACTCCGGGGTATTTCTGTATCGATAACCTGAACCATGAGGTATTGACTTCATCGCCAAATATTCAGCAAATGCAGGCTTCGGTTTATCCAAATCCATTCAGCGACCGGATAACTATTTCAGGAATAAAATCGATTGCTAAGGTTGTTATTTCAGATGTTTCAGGAAGAATTGCAGCTGAATATGTTAATGTTTCAAACAACCAGGTGATTAACGGACTTGATAATTTAAAAACTGGTGTTTATTTCCTGGAAATTACTGAAGGAAGAAATCGATTTACTACGAAGTTGCTGAAGAAATAGTAAAAACCTTTCAATAATTAGGAATCATTAATAAACCAAAGCCAGTTTCTGATGTTATCCTTAACAATCAGAAATGAATAAGGTGATACTTTTTATATTATCAGCGAATTTTATTTCTTTGTACCATTATTTAAAATTTAAAACAAAAACAGAAAGCTATGAAAATAGGTAAAAACAAAATGGTTTCACTGACATACGATCTTCATTACGATGATTTTAATGGCGATTTGATTGAGCAGGCTACCAGCGAGAAACCATTGAGTTTTGTCTTTGGTGCAGGTTTAATGCTCCCTAAATTTGAATCATTGTTAGAAGGATTCGAAGCGGGTAACCCTTTCGAAATCAGTTTGGCAGATGTTGATGCCTACGGAGAACTGGACGAAAATGCCATTGTTGATCTTCCGAAACATCTTTTCATTATTGACGGAGAATTTGACAATGAAGTAGTTGCAATCGGAAGTACTGTTCCAATGATGAGTACCAGCGGACAACGCTTGAATGGTCTGGTAATGGAAATCACTGATGACATTGTAAAAATGGACTTTAACCATCCGTTGGCCGGTGAAAATTTATTCTTCAAAGGCGAAATTCTTGAAGTTAGAGAAGCAACCGATGAAGAAATTGCTGCTACTTTGGGCGGTGGAAGTTGTGGTTGCGGAAGCGGCGGATGTGGTGATGGTGGTTGCGGCGACGAAGAATGTGCCGATGGCAGTTGCGGAACCGAAAGCAAAGGCGGTTGCGGATGCGGTTGCTAATCAGTGCAATCAGATAATTTTAAAATGTTGTTTCAGAACTTCGTGTTTTGAAACAACATTTTTAGTTTTTACGAATCTCATTTTTGACGGTATGAACAGTTTTGGACAAATTTTCAGGTTAACATCTTTTGGCGAATCGCATGGAAGAGCAATTGGTGGAGTTATTGACGGTTGCCCGGCAGGATTGGAAATCGATTTGGATTTCATACAGAACGAATTGGACCGTCGCAAACCCGGACAATCAAAAATCACCACTCAGCGGGATGAAAATGATCAGGTTGAATTTTTATCAGGAATTTTTGAAGGAAGAACACAGGGTACTCCCATCGGTTTTATTGTCCGGAACAAAGATCAGCATTCAGCCGATTACAACGACCTAAAAGATGTTTTCAGGCCTTCACATGCCGACTATACTTATATCCAGAAATACGGAACCCGCGATCATCGCGGTGGAGGCCGCTCATCGGCTCGTGAAACCATTGCCCGTGTTGTGGCCGGTGCTGTGGCCAAATTACTGTTGAAAAAAGCAGGCGTTTCCATTCAGGCTTTTGTTTCGCGTGTTGGAAACATTGAACTTGACAAGCCATACACCGAACTTGATTTAAGCCAAACCGAATCGAACATCGTACGTTGTCCGGATGCGGAAACCGCAGAACGAATGATTGTCCGCATTGAAGAAGCGGGCAAAGACCACGATACCATTGGGGGTGTTGTGACTGGAGTAATACAAGGTGTTCCGGCTGGATGGGGCGAACCGGTTTTCAATAAATTACATGCCGATTTAGGTTTTGCAATGCTTGGAATAAATGCCGTTAAAGGTTTCGAATACGGCTCTGGCTTCGAAGGAACGCGTTTGTCAGGATCGGAACACAATGACGTTTTTATCAAGACTGAAAATGGTGTGCGCACCAAAACAAATAATTCAGGAGGAATACAAGGTGGCATTTCCAACGGCGAAGACATCTACTTTAATGTCGCATTTAAGCCCATCGCAACATTGCTGAAAGAACAAAATACGGTTGACCGTGCTGAAAATGAGGTGATAATAAATCCAAAAGGTCGTCACGATCCGTGCGTACTTCCAAGAGCGGTTCCAATTGTTGAATCAATGGCTGCCATCGTTTTGGCCGATCATTATTTGTTGAACCGGATTAATCACATTTGAAATTTCAGTTCAAACATTCAGTGTCTCTCCTTCTGATTTGGCAATAATTACTGCCGCGCAGGTATCGCCCCAAACATTTACTGTCGTGCGCGACATATCCAAAATACGATCGACTGCCAGAATTAAACCAACTCCTTCGAGTGGCAGATTAACGGCTGTCAAAACGATTGTCATCATTACCAATCCTGCCATTGGAATACCTGCGGAGCCTATAGCAGCTAAAAGCGCGGTGACAACAACAATTGCCTGCTGACTCATTGAAAGTTGAATTCCATAAGCCTGGGCGATAAAAATAACTGCAACACACTCGTAGAGCGCGGTTCCGTTCATATTGATAGTTGCTCCCAAAGGCAAAGTAAAGCTGGTAATCTTATTTGAAACTCCACTTTTGTGCTCAACTGCTTCCATCGATAGTGGAAGTGCTGCGTTGGACGATGAAGTTGAAAAGGCTGTAAGCAATGGTGTGGCCATGTTCCGGAAATGCTTGTAAGGATTGGCTTTCCCAATAATTTTAACCGAAAGTGGCAAAATAATTCCTGCATGAAAAATTAAGGCTATAAAAACCGTCAACATATATATTCCCAGGCTTCCGGCAATGTTTCCCAATGATCCGGAGTTTTTGGCCACTTCTTTCGAAACAATGGCAAACACACCGAGTGGTGTAAACCGGATGATGAACATGGTAATTTTCATCATCACTTCAAAAATGGAATCAAATAAACTGACCAGAAATTCCTGCTTTTTTCCCGGAATATGAGTGATGAATGCACCGAACAGAATGGCAAAAAAGATGACCGGAAGTATTTGACCTTTGGCCATGGCGTCAAAAACATTGTCAGGAATGGTGCGGATCAGGATATCGCTAACAGAGGTGCTGGCTGTTGGCAATGATTGAATGGTTTCGGCGGTTCCCAGATTAGCGCCTAGGCCTGGCTGAAGCAGATTAACAAAAAACAATCCTGTCAGGATGGCTATCAGGCTGGTAACGACATAGTATGAAAGTGTTTTCATTCCCAGTCGTCCCAAATTTGATCCGCTCCCGATGCTTGCCACGCCGCTGATAATGGAACTTAAAATGAGCGGAACCACCACCATGTTCAAACCGCGCAAAAAGACAACTCCCAACCAGGAAACGTACGGAACCAGATTGGGAGTATAATATCCAAAAACGACAGCGAAAATAAGGGCAATCAGAATTTGCCAGTGAAGTTTAATTTTTGAAAGCATACATCTATAATTTGGGAAAAACAAAAGTAATAAAAGCTTTCAAACCCCACCAATGCCCTGCTTTTATAACAACATTATTCTCTTTTTATAAATTTTGAAAAGGTCTTCTTCATCTTCACCCTTTTTAATTCCATCTATCAGCAAAACCAGTAATGCAGGTATTTCATTTTCCGAAAATCCTGATTTTAAAGCGAGTCCTGTTGCCAAACGCATTTCATTATTGTCAATTTTATCATCAGCCAAAACCATTTTAACGATGCCGTATATTTGCTCAAATCGCCTGGACAATTCATATGGCGGATTATAGGCCGATTGTTTCGTTGACTCCAATAAATCATCAATTTCGGGGTCGGTAAATCCCATATTTTTCCCTAAGCGGTGCAGCATTTTGAATTCATTGTCTTCAATTTTCCCGTCAGCCAATGCAACTTGAATGAGATGTTTAAAATGTTCTTTGTCTTGTTTTCTCTCTGAGTGGTCAAAGTGTTCTAATATGCTCATAATGTGGTTTTTTTGAAATTTATACAGTTTAGAATTTATACAAAAGAACAATAAATTTTACTTTTTTTGTGCATTCCCGAAAAGCTTTTTGTATTCATCTTCGGAAATCAAAGTGGCTTTATAACCATTCTTTTTAATTCCATTGGCAATATTTTCAGGTGTATTTTTTCCTGATTTATAAACTACTTTGATTGTATTTGATACCAGATCTACTTTCAAAGATTTCAACCCTTTTTCGAACTTCAGGTAATTTGTAAGGGTTAATTCACAGTCCATACAATCCATGTTCGACTTAATGTAAACGGTAGCCAATTCGCTTTCTTTGCTTTGGGCTTCAACTGTCGAAACAAATAACAACAAGACAAATCCTGACATAAGTAACCGGATAATTTTCTTCATAATATTTTCGATTTATGATTTAATGTAATTCGTATTCCTGCATAGAATTTTCGGCCCATTACCGGGCCCCAGATTCGGGTTGCATCAAATTCCGATCCAAAAGGACGATCGACACCCAATACAGGATGATCCTGCACATAATTCAATAGATTTTCAGCCCCGGCATAAAGGTTCCAGTAGCGAAAATACTTGGTTATCTGTGCATTCATTTGGGTAAATGCAGGGAACTCTGCCGGTGAATTTGCAGGTGCACCCGCAACAACCGGCAATCGCCCACCACCGTTAAACTGAAGGGTGTAATCGAACATCCATTTTTTCAGTTGGTCTGAATAATTCACGGTGATCAGTCCTTTGTATTTGCTTGACAAAGGTTTTCGCACCAAATGATTACCAATTGTCTGCTTTACGTCGTTAACGCGCCAGGCAGCCAATATATCCAATCTGGGCAATAGTTCGTACCTCATTTCCAACTGATAACTGTTTGCATAAGATTTGCCTTCGAGAGGAGCGAGTAAGATAAACTCCGAAGAACTTTCACGATCAACCACCAGCTGATTGATGAAATCTGTCCTGAAATACTCTGCTCCAATGTTTAATGAACGTTCGAACAGTTGAACTTCCTGAGTGACGCTGACTCCGTAGTTCCAGGCTTCTTCAAGGATCTCGTCAGTTGTGAACTTTAAGGGTCTGAAATTTGCCAGCAAAAAGCTATTCTCTGCTACAATCCTTGGCGTACGGTAACCTTTTCCTGCTGAAACACGCATGTTTAAATGCTCATTCGGGCTGTACCGGAGGTGAACCCGTGGGGTTATAAATGTCCCGAAAGTATTGTGAAAATCAGATCGTATGCCAGCCATTGCCGTAATTTTCTGACTGGGCTTGAACGTATATTCGCTGAAAATTCCCGGAACCACTTCATTTACAATAATATTGGTTTGGTTGAGCAATTCATCTGTATGATTATAAACCATGCTGATCCCCGAATTCAAGGTGTGAACGCCCGGCTGATCGATCGAAAAAGTATGGATCAGATTTCCATACCCGGTAAATTCATCTCCTGAGTAGTTATTCAATCCATAATATGAATTCATTTTATGTTTGGTGAAATTGGAAATCAAAGCAAGACTGTGTTGCATTCCTTTAAAATCGTAACCGGCTTTTATGTATGCTTCAATCCGTTCATTACCAACATTTACACCATAAGGATTTAATGCAGTCCGTTCCGTTTCTTTCCTGAAATCAGTTTGCCCTCCGGTACGGTCTTCGTTCAGGTAATGAAGTCCTGAATGTATCATAAAACCCTTACCATCAAAGTATTTCCACTGATTGAATAAATGAATCTGTTTAATTAACGGCTCATCCAGAAACCCATCGGAGTTATGGTCTATTCGGGATTGAAAATTCTCGCCATGAACAAAAAGGGCAGTCGATGTTTTTTCTGAAAGTTTTGCCGATAAGTTTGAATTTATCTCTGTCTTACCTTCCGCAGAACCAAACAGGTTGAAATGGAAAAATTCAACAGCATCCGGCTTTTTAAAGTTGGCATTTATTTGCCCGGTAATCGACTCATAACCATTTACAACCGAAGCTGCTCCTTTCGAAACCTGTATCGATTCGAGCCATGGGCCAGGAATATATGTCAGTCCATAATTGGTTGCAAGGCCTCGCAGGTTGGGGAAATTCTCGGTTTGCAGCTGCGAATAAGTACCGTCGAGCCCCAATAATTTGATTTGTTTGGCACCTGTAATCGCATCGTTGTACGAAACATCAACCGACGGATTGGTCACAAAACTCTCAGAAAGGTTGCAACAGGCGGCTTTGTGCAATTCGGCTCCATTGATATGTGTTGTGTGGATTGGATTGATCCGGGAAATATATGCACCCTTATTTTTCTGAACAACGGTTACCTCTTCAATTTCCATATTTTTTTCCAGCACTGCATCTACCACTTCTGTCCCACTCCATTGAATGGTATCAGTCTTGAATCCCACAAAACTAAATACCAGCAAATTGTTATCCGGAATAGATTGAATTTTATATTCGCCGTCAGCGTTGGCAATTGTTCCTGAATTGGTCCCCGCCCAGTAAATATTTGCACCGGGCAAAATACTCTTCACACTGTTTTCATTACCCAAAACCTTTCCTTTAATAGGATTCGGATAAACATATACAGATGAGAATATTAAAAGTAAACTAACAACTCTCTTCATTTCAATAACATTGAAAGATTTATAATCTGATTGTAAACAAAAACTGTTAAAACCTGATTATGCGAGAGGAGCTATCTTGCTTTGATGTATGAAGTTAATTAAGTCGCGGCCAACCTTTTTGTTTTCAGGTGGTGCGTAATAAGTGAAGTGAACAACTGATTTTTCAGGAAGTAATTGTTCCACTGTTTCGGAAACAGCGATATTCAGCAAACCGATTATCCTGGCCATCGGATATTCAAAATTTGAATCCTTGTCCAGATGGTTTGTCAATTTCAGGTAACTGATAATTGGGGAATCACATCCGCATGAATGATCTGTTTTGTCTGGCTGGCCGTGTTTATTTTCAGATTCGGATGAACAGCAATTATGTTCGGAAATTGTCTCATCACACATTTCTGAAGCCACAAACAATGAAACATTGGTTTGCCCCAAACATTCACAATTCGTTTGAAACAGCATGACTCCGGTCGATAGGAAGAAATATAAAACCGAAAATCCAATCACCAATATTTGTCTGAAAGTTTTCACACCATAAAAGTACGGTTCTAAGCAGAATAAAAAAGGGCTTTTAAAAATATTAACAACCCAACTTCAAACAGAAAACCCGAACTGATTGATCAATCCGGGTTTTCTGCATTTACAATTTTCTATTTCTTAAAACTATTTTGAAGCGATTGTTTCAATTTCAATCAATACGCCCATCGGAAGATCCTTGACTGCAAAAGCTGCACGTGCCGGGGCATTTTCAGGATAATACTTCGCATAAACTTCGTTCATCGCCTTGAAATTGGCCATATCGCTCAGCAGGCAAGTCGATTTTACCACATCGCTGTAATGATAACCGGCAGCATCTAAAATAGCGCCGATATTCATTAAAACCTGTTCTGTTTGTTCCTGAATTCCGCCTTCCGCAATTTTCATTGTCTGTGGAATAAGTGGAATCTGCCCTGATACATAAAGTGTTCCGCCTGCTTCAACAGCCTGGCTGTATGGCCCGATAGCCGCTGGTGCTTTTGAGGTTTGAATTATTCTTTTCATATTAAAAGGATTGAATTACTTAATTACTGAAGGATTGATCTATTGTTTCATGCACTTTGCACCAAGCTCCATGCCCCTTTATTACCCGTGTTTTTCAGACAGATATCTTTCAGCATCAATGGCTGCCATACAACCAGAACCGGCTGCGGTTACTGCCTGACGATAAATAGAATCCTGTACATCGCCACATGCAAAAACACCTGGCACTTTCGTTTTTGAACTTCCAGGAATGGTTTTAATGTATCCAACTTCATCAGTATCAAGAAAATCTTTTACAAAATCGGAGTTGGGTTTGTGACCAATGGCCAGAAAGAAACCGTCAATTTTAATGGTCACCTCTTCCTCTTCCGGAGTACCCTTCTTTTTCCAAAGTATGGCACCTTCCACTACCCCATCGCCTGTCAAACCTTTGGTCTGATGTTCCCACAACACTTCAATATTCTTTGTTTTTAATACGCGATCCTGCATTACCTTCGATGCACGTAACTCATTTCTACGCACGATAAGATAAACTTTATTTACAATACCAGCCAGATAAATCGCTTCTTCAGCAGCAGTATCGCCACCGCCTACTACTGCAACATCTTTTCCACGATAAAAGAACCCGTCGCAGGTTGCACATGCAGAAACACCGCCACCGGCGTATTTTTTCTCATCGTCGATGCCAAGATATTTGGCTGTTGCACCTGTTGCAATGATCACTGTTTCAGCTTCGATTAACTTTTTTTCGTCAATCCATACTTTGTGAACATATCCTGAAAAATCAACTTTGGTGGCATATCCGGAACGGATATCAGTACCAAAACGCTGAGCCTGTGCTTTAAGTTCTTCCATCATCACCGGACCGGTAACTCCTTGCGGATATCCCGGGAAGTTTTCCACTTCAGTTGTGGTAGTCAATTGTCCGCCTGGTTCAAGGCCTTCGTACATTATCGGATTAAGATTAGCACGAGCAGCATAAATTGCTGCAGTATAACCGGCTGGACCTGAACCGATAATCAAACATCTTACTTTTTCAATTTCCGAAACCTGTTCTGATTTATTACTTTTATTATCGTCAAGATTCATTGCTTTAAACATGTTTTAAATTTTAAATTTTGTTGTCCAAAGTTAAAAAACATGAATGAACCTACAACATTAGCAATATCAATAATAGTGATCCCGTTATAGAC
>DAITNH010000088.1:0-17901 GCA_036834745.1 Prolixibacteraceae bacterium | reverse complement strand
CGATACGGTACGAATAATCGGCAAATTGACCATTCTTACGGTACGAATTATTGGATAAATTAACGATTTTGCGGTACGAATTTTCGGATAATATATGAATAAAATGATACGTATTTTAGGATTTTATCATACTTAGAATTTTCGATATGAAACTGAAAAATTTTATTGGTATCAGCCTTACTGGTTTGATCATTCAACCAATTCTGGCGGCGGAACCTGCAAAATCGATAACCCGGCCCAATATTCTGCTGATATTGGCCGACGACATGGGCTATTCTGACATCGGATGTTTTGGCTCTGAAATTAAAACGCCAAATCTGGATAAACTGGCTCAAAAAGGTGTTCGGTTTTCTCAATTCTACAATGCTTCACGATGCTGTCCGACCCGGGCTTCGCTGTTAACAGGCTTGTACCAGCACCAGGCGGGAGTGGGCGATATGGTCGGCGATTTGGGCCATCCGTCGTACCAGGGTTACCTCAATACCACTTCTGTAACTTTGGGAGAAGTACTAAAAATGAATGGTTACAACACGTATATGTCAGGCAAATGGCATGTCGGCAATCGCTCGGAAACATTGCCCCGCAAACGTGGATTCGACCGATATTTTGGTTTGATCGATGGTGCAGGAAGTTATTTCGAACGCATTCCTTACCGCCCTAATCAGCAAGCTCCGCGACTGATGCTCGATGATGCCGATTACGATCCGCCCAAACAGGGATTTTACATGACCAATGCCATCACCGACTATGCCCTGCAGTTTCTGGAAGAAGAAAAACCTAAAAAAGAACCTTTTTTCATGTACCTGGCCTACACTGCCCCGCACTGGCCGCTTCATGCTTTGCCTGAAGACATTGCCAAATACCGCGGAAAGTACATGAAAGGCTGGGATGCGTTGCGCAAAGAGCGTTTCGAACGGATGAAAAAGATGGGTTTGTTGGAGGCTTCATGCCAGCTTTCGCCGCGCGATGCCAATTCTCCGAATTGGGAATCCCTGAGCCCGGATGATCAGAAAATGTGGGATTTGCGCATGGCTGTTTACGCAGCTATGATCGATCGCCTGGATCAAAACATTGGCCGTATGGTGGAGCAGCTCGAAAAAATGGGAGAACTCAATAACACGCTCATCATTTTTCTTTCGGATAATGGCGGCTGCCACGAAGCCACCAAGAATAAGGGCAATTTCATTCGCACAACCGGAGAAACCGGAGGCCCCGATTCGTTTGACGCCTACGAATTCCCTTGGGCCAATGTCAGCAACACGCCATTCAGGATGCACAAACACTGGGTGCATGAAGGCGGGATTTCCACGCCGTTTATAGCTTTTTATCCTGAACAAATTAAAGGAGGAAAGCTGGTTAATCAGCCAGGTCATATTACCGATCTGATGACTACTTTTGTTGATTATGCCGGTGGAAAGTACCCCGAAACATTCAACGGAAACCGGATTACACCGATGGAAGGAACCAGCCTGAAAGCTGCTTTTTCAGGAAAGAAGATGCAGCGGCAACAACCTATTTTCTGGGAACATGAGGGCAACCGTGCGATGCGTGACAACGACTGGAAACTGGTTTCGCAATACGACTACAAGCAAAAGAAATTTATGGAATGGGAACTTTATAACCTGAAAACTGATCGCTCTGAACTCAACGATTTGAGCACTGAAAAACCTGAGCTAAAAAGCAAAATGATCGATCAATACGAGCAATGGGACAGTCGGGTAGGGGTAGTGCCGAAAGAAGTGCTGGATAAAAGGTAAATTTAAAAATCATGACATGTATAATTTACTAACGCACAAGCTGTTCATTGTATTTATTTCAGTAATTACTTTTGGCTCATGCAAGGAAAAAACGAAACCGGGCAATAATGAATTACTGTGGTATAAGTATCCGGCAAAATACTGGAACAGCCAGTCTTTGCACATTGGGAACGGCTACATGGGCGCTTCCATTATGGGAGGAGTTGACAAAGAGGTGATTACTCTTTCAGAAAAAACTATGTGGCAAGGCGGCCCGTTCCGTGGAAATTGGGAAGAAATTGGTGTCAATCCGATGAGCGTGGAGAAATTGCCCGAAATTCGTAAGGCAATTGTTGAAGGCGATATTCAAAAGGCAGATGATATGGCGAGGAAGTACTACATTGGAGAAAATAAGCTTTTTGGAAACTTTACGGCAATTGGCGATCTTGAAATTGATTTTGGGATGGATACTGCCGGAGTAGCCAATTACCGTCGTTTCCTCGATTTGTCGAAAGCCATTAGCGGAGTAACCTTTCAATCGGACGGAATTGAATACACCAGGGAATATTTCTGTTCCTATCCTGACAAAATAATTGGCATTAAGCTGAAAGCCAGCAAGGATAAAGCGCTGAGTTTCTCTCTGGGCATGAAAATACTTCAGGATAGTTTCCGGGTGGTCATTCGTGAAAATATCTACGAGCTTCAGGGCTTTATAAACGGGAACAAACGTCCGTTCAATGTGATGATCAAAGTGGATACAGATGGGGAAACAGACGCATCGTCAGGAAACAAGCTGGAGGTAAAAGATGCAGGTTCGGCGACGCTTTGGATTGCCATTGCAACCAATTATGCCATGAAACATCCGGATTATATTGGCGAAGATCCCTCCTTGAAAAATGAAATGACTATTGGGGCGATTGCAAACCGAAGTTTTGAAGCATTGAAGTCCGTTCATGTGAAGGATTATTCCGAATTGTATTCGCGCACAAAACTGCATTTAAAAGGTGATGAAAAACTGGAGGCACTGCCTACTAACGAGCGCTGGCAACGGTTGAAAACCGGAGGCATTGACCAGGGCCTCAAAGAAATGACATTCAATCTGGGCCGCTATCTGGTCATCAGTTCGTCGAGGCCCGGGACTCTTCCGGCTAACCTTCAGGGAGTCTGGAATAATTTTAAGGTGGCTCCCTGGGCTGGCAACTATCAAAGTAACATTAACTTGCAGGAAATCTACTGGTCGTGCGGCCCAACCGGACTTCTGGAATGCCAGGAGGCGTATATCGACTGGATTCAGGATTTGTCGGTCTGGGGTAAAGAAATTGCGAAGCGAATCTACGGAACCGATGGCTGGACAAGTCATGCCACCGGGAATATCTGGGGCCACGCCACTCCAACTGGCGCACTTAGCTGGGGCGTGTATCCTGCCGGAGCAGCCTGGCATTGTCAGCATCTTTGGGAACAGTTTGCCTTTGGACAGGATACGGCTTATTTACGCAATACAGCCTATCCTTTGATGAAAGATGCAGCTATCTTTTACCTGCAAAACCTTGTTGGCTATAAGGATAAGCTAATACTTGTGCCAGCAGTTTCTGCCGAGCATGGTGCGGTTTTAACCAGTGAAGGCCTGTTGGCAGCGTCGTCATCGGGAGGGAATGAAACGAAAGATTTGTACCATATTCCCGGTTCAAGTCAGGATACTGAAATGATTTGGGACCTTTTCTCGAATACGATCGCGGCAGCTTCGATACTAAAAGCTGATGCTGATTTCAGGCAAAAACTTCAGGAAAAAATTGACCAATTGTTACCGCTAAAAATTGGGAAATACGGGCAGTTGCAGGAATGGGATTTAGATATCGACAACCCAAATGGCCACCACAGGCACATCGCGCATTTGTATGCAGTGGCTCCTGGCTATCAAATCCACCCACTTATAAATCAGGAGTTGGCCCAAGCCGCTAAAAAGTCGCTCGATATGCGTGGCGATGGCCGCTTTCTTTCTGATGACCGGGCTTCAGGTGGAAACTGGTCGGTGGCCCACCGGATGTGGTGCTGGGCCCGCTTGCTTGATGGCGAAAGGGCAAATAAAATATTTACGCAATTGCTCGCCGAACAAGGTTTCGAGAACCTCACCACCTATCAACAGGCCGATTATCATTGGGAACGAAAAGATTTTTACAAAGAAAATGATTCGCTGTTCTGTCATTTTCAGCTCGATGCTTCAGCCTCGATACCTGGTTTTATGGCTGAATTGCTGATGCAATCGCATCTCGGCAGTATTGATTTGTTGCCCGCATTGCCCGGCGAATGGAGTGAAGGCCGCGTAACAGGGCTTCGTGCCCGTGGGGGTTATGTTGTTGATATTGAATGGGAAAATCGGGAGTTGGTTGGATGCAGAATTACTGCGCGAACCAACAAAATTCCGGTTGTCAGGTTGAAAGGCGTTGTTGTAGATACCAATAAAGATATAAGAATAAAATTCAATTAACATCCTGATCCTATGAACCTTAAAAATCAACCCAAATTGCTTGCCGGATTGCTGCCTTCATTAATCGTGACAGCTTTACCATTTGTGTCTCAAGCACAATCAAATCAGCAACGTCCCAACATCATCTGGATATCGACCGAAGATTTTAGTCCGCATTTGGGCTGTTACGGCGATAAAGTAGCACAGACTCCGAATATCGACAAACTGGCTACCCAGGGCGTTCGGTTTACCAATGTATATACCACGGCGGCCATTTGTGCACCTGTTCGTGCCGGAATTATCACCGGGATGTACCAAAACTCGATTGGCTGTATGCACATGCGCACCACCAGCTATCGCCGCTCGGTAGAAAATCCGGTGGAGTTCACAGCTGTTCCTCCCCATTATGTGAAAGCTTTTACCGAATATTTGCGGGTGGCAGGTTACTATTGCACCAACAACAACAAAACCGATTACCAGTTTGCCAAAGACCCGGTTCCGGCAAGTATTTGGGACGATTGCAGCCGGACAGCCCATTACAAAAACCGTCCGGATAAAAGCCAGCCATTTTTCGCTGTATTCAATCATGTTGGCACACACGAAAGTCAGAACTGGGACATCAGCAAGGTGAAAACTGACCCGAAAAGCGTAGTGGTTCCGCCGTATTATCCTGACACGGAAATTGTTCGCCGTAATCTGGCCAAGTCGTACGACAATACAGCCCGTCTTGATTCAATGGTGGCTAGTTTGCTTGCTGAATTGGAACGTGAAGGAGAAGCCGACAATACGATTGTATTTTTCTGGGGCGATCATGGAGACGGGCTTCCCCGCGCCAAACGCTGGTTGTACGATTCGGGCCTTAATATTCCACTGATTATTAAATGGCCGGGAAATATAAAACCGGGGACAGTCACCGATCAATTAATCAGCTCTATTGACTTTGGTCCGACTGTACTTTCAATGGCTGGGGTGAAAGTACCTTCACACATGCAGGGTCAGCCATTCCTCGGAAATCAGGTTTCAGAACCACGTAAATACGTTTTCGCGACCCGCGACCGTGTGGACGAATCATACGATATGATCCGTTCGGTTCGCTCGAAAGATTACCTGTACATTCGCAATTTTTATCCGAACGAACCATTCCATATTTGGATTCCATACCTGAACAAGATGCCAATTATGCAGGAAATGATGCGACTGGATGCCGAAGGAAAACTGAATTCAGCGCAAAAAAGCTGGATGGCAGAAACACGCCCACCGGAAGAATTGTACGATGTAAAAGCCGATCCTTTTCAGCTAAATAACCTGTCTGAAAATCCAAAATACAAAACGGTACTTGCCGAAATGCGCCTTCAGCAGGATAACTGGGCTTTAACTACAAATGATTTGGGACGAATGAACGAACCCGAAATGATTGAGCAAATGTGGCCCGGCGGCAAACAACCGGTAACCGACAAACCTTATTTCATCGTAAATGCTCCGGAAGACCGTGGTTCAAAAAACTACCAGACCGGCGGTACTTTTTCGGCACCCATGACTTTGACTTTTTATTGTCCCACGCACGGCGCTTCGATTGTTTACACAACCGATACCGGAAATAAACCTGCCTGGAAACTTTACAGCGGATCTTTGAGATTGGCACTTGGGAAAAATACAGTCAGGATTAAAGCTGTGAGATACGGCTACAAAGACAGTGACGAAATTTCAGGAACATTTGAGATAAAGGATAAAGGAAAATAATTACGGATACTTATTTTATTAAACTTAATCATCCTCTTTTTCGTAAAAACTAGGTGATTAAGTTTTTTTATGGTATTAACTGATTGTTTATGAGATTATAATGTTTTATTTTAAAATCAGGGAAGGATAAATAAAAACAATCTGAATCCATCAGGAAATGAACAAAGATTTCATACAAAAACTCACCGAACTTGTTGAGGCAAATCTGGCAGATGAGACATTTGGCCCCGAAGAACTGGCCAGAGAGGCGGGTATGAGCCACTCGAACCTGAACCGCAAACTAAAATCCGTTACCAATCAAAATGCCAGCCAGTTTATTCGGGAACTCAGGCTAATAAAAGCAAAAGAGTTATTGCTAAAGGAAGATGCCACGGTTTCAGAAATTTCGTATCGTGTTGGTTTTGGCAGCCCGACCTATTTCAATAAATGCTTTCACGAATATTTTGGTTACGCGCCTGGAGAACTGAGAAACCGGGAACAGGAAGAGCAACTTGCTGAAATTCTCCCGCGAAAATCCAAACAAACAAAAATCCTGATTGTACTGGTAGCAAGTTTAATTGTTTTGTTCCCATTGGCTTTTTTCCTGGTAAATAAGTATTCAATTTTTAAAACTGCCGATGCTAAAGAAAAATCGATTGCTGTTCTACCGTTTAAATACCTGAGCAATGATTCCCTTAACCAACATGGTGCCGATGGAATGATGGATGCAATTCTTCTGAATTTGTCAAAAATAAAAGACCTCCGCGTAATTTCCCGAACCTCGGTTGAGCAATACCGGAAAAGCGACAAAACTGCACTGGATATTGGGAAGGAACTTGATGTAGCATACATTATGGAAGGCAGCTTTCAGAAGGAAGGAAATCAGATACGATTAATAGTACAGTTGATAAGAACCAAAGATGAAGACCATGTTTGGACAAATAATTACGACCGCAATTGGGAGGACATATTTTCGTTACAAAGCGAAGTAGCAGAGAAAGTTGCCAGCGAATTGCAAGCTACAATTACCCCTGAAGAAACGAAATTAATCCGAAAAGTACCAACAATAAACCTGACTGCGTATGATTTCTACCAAAAAGGTATTGAAGAGCTTAATAAATACAGTTATATGGGTTTTGGTAATAAATCATTATTAAAAGAGCCTGAAAGATTATTTAAGAAAGCTTTGGAACTTGATTCTACATTTGCATTGTCCTATTCCGGGTTGGCAACGATTTACTTTCATCTGAATCTCGGTAAAGACGTTTGTTCTGAAAATTATCTTGATTCCATTTTGATTTTGACCAATAAGGCGCTATCGTTTGATAATCAAATAGGCGATGCATATAGATTAAGGGGGAATTACTATGCTGAAATGGGTAAGCCTGAGCTGGCACTCAATGAATATTACAAAGTGCTTAAAATATTTCCGAATGACTGGAAGGCTTTTAACAATATTTGTGCAATTTATAAGAATACTTTTCATGATTTTGTTGGGGCACTCAGCACAATTCAGGAATTAATGTTACGAAGCCGGGGGCCAGAATTACCTAAGGTCTTAAATTTACTGGGAAATAGCTATCAAAATGCCGGATTCATTGAAAAAGCAAAAGAATGTTATAATGAAAGCTTCATATTGACCAATGATTCCTTTATTTATGGTAACAATAATTTCTGGCTGATGTATGAAGTTGGCAACTACGAAGGAGCATTTCTTGAAGATAAAAGAACCGGACCCAGTAATCCACTTTGGGGTGGCAACTTGCTGTTAAGCATACTTTCCGGTCATGATAAGGAGAGTTACACTTATGCGTTAAATACGATTAAATGGTTAAATAATAATCCGGTGACCTATCCAAATGATTCACATAGAATTGGTTACGGACTATTGCAAGGCAGAAAGCAGGAGGAAGCAAATTATTATTTCAACATACAACTTGAAATTGGCCTGAAAAATATTGAGTTTGGAAGACTAAATTTATCCAATCCAGGTGGTTACTATGATTTGGCTGCCACTTATGCCATAATAGGTAAAAAGGAAAAGGCGTATCACTATCTGGATGAGCTCAATAAAAAGAAGTCTTTTCCTTTGTGGTGGGTTAACCTTATAAAACACGATCCCCTTTTCAACAGCCTACGAGAAGAATCCCGGTTTCAGAACATAGTAAAGGATGTTGAAGGCAAATACCAGGCAGAGCATGAACGGGTCAGTAAATGGTTGGTGAGCCAGGGAATGTTGGAGCCGGATTCAAGGTAAACATCCTGTTTTATTTCTTCAAAAAAACCACTTGCACTATAATTTCAATCCTTGCTCAAAATTTTCAATGAGTTAACAGATTTTATAATCCTTCGGAGCATAGTTTCTATGTCTCACCTGCCTTTTAGATGCAAATTTGAATCAGTTAAAATCAAGGTTTTATCATTCAAATTATTCATTTAAATCCGCTGCCATGAAAAATTTATCTTATTTAATTTTGGTCGTTTTGCTGACAACTGGCTGTTTGTCAGATCATTTTTTTGTCAGCTCTCCTGATTTGAGTAAAGCTACCATTGAACAACCTGCAAGGCATGTTGTATGGTTCGAAAGTATTCCCGATCCTGACAAAAAACTGGAGTGTGGATTACCTGCTTCAGGACATATCAAAGGACATTGCAACTTATTGGGCGATATCATTCCTGAACAAAGCCCGTTTACGATATGGCACTGGCATTGGGATCCCAATTCTCCTCATTCAAAAATTATTGAAAGTATTGAGGGTGCAATTACCGGAACAAACGGGGATTCGTATTATTTTACAGGCATCATAACAAACAACCTCACTGATCAGTCATTTTCAGGGATAATGTACATTAACGGGGGAATTGGAAACCTCGAAGGTATCATTGGCGAATGTTACATGACCGGCAGTGCCGCAACCGGCGTTTCCATGTGGACAGCCGAAGGTTCTGTTGCCCTGCAAAAGAAGCAGGAAATTCAATTTGAGCCTAAAGAAAATAAGGATAAGCAACAAATTATCAGTTACCTGAAAAGATAGCAGTTTTTCATGCAGCACCCGGCAGTGAATGCCGGATAATCAAAGCGGAGGAACAAATCTTGTTTTTCCGCTTTTTTGTATCCTAAAGCAATATTTGATGCGATTCTACTCTGAAAAGGGTGAATTGATTTTTGTATTTTTCTTATTTATTCCCTATATTTATATCTGTATATCAAACTGTTATATATGGGGTTTGTCAAACAATTCATCAGCCGTATTCCTTATTGGGCCTTCCTGCTCGTGTTGCTGGTAGTGGTTGTAAATACCATTTACCTCATAAACAGGTACAACCAAGAGTTTGATAATACCGGTTACAAGATTGAAAACGGTAAATGTGTTATCACCTCAATTGCACCCGGTGGATCGGCTGAAAAAGCAGGATTGCAAATCGGTGATATTATAAAGTCAATCAATTCTTTAGCCATCAATGAATTAGCCAACATTAATTATCTTTACGATCTATCAAAGTATAGAGATACATTAACTTATAAAATTTTAAGGAACAATGGAGAGATTACCATCCCCCTTGTACAAAGTTCCATCATGTCGGAAAGCCCCCGATTTTTCTATACAATGTATGTATTGATTCTGATTTTGAGTTGTAGCAGTGTTTATATCCTCTATAAAAAATCCAGTGACCCGTCAGCGAGGATATTTTTTATCTATTTTCAACTCTACGCAATAATACAGAATGTTACTTATCTGCAATATCCCGATCCTTTTGCAAATTTTGCCAGTTTCATTTTTATGTTTTCCGTTTCGTTTTCCGGACTTACGCTTATCCATTTTCACCTGCTCTTCCCACAGCAAGCATTGATTTATATGAGAGTAAAACGACTTCCGGTAATATTCTACGGAATCGGATCTCTGGGTTTTATTTTGATTTCAGTCAATTATTTCAACTCAGTTTATCGTCCTTCGCCAGAATTTTATTCTTCATTTCGATACGTCAACCAATATTTTTTGTTATGGGTAACATTAACATTTATCATTGCTTTGGCTGTAGTTTTTTATCAGCTCAAAGCGATTAAAAGCACCCTGGCCCGGAACCAGATTCGCATCGTGATTATTGGTTCATTTTTTGGATTTGCCCCACTCATGTCTATGCGGTTTTTATTGATTTTTTTAATCAGCGATTGAGTGATTATACATTTATTTTTTTTTATCTGCAGTGGATTGGCAACTTAATCATGAGCACCTGCCTACTGCTTGCTATTTTCCGTTACAGGATTTGGGATACTGAAATCTTCATCCGCAAAGCATTGCTTTATGTTGGTGCCTCAATTGTTATCATGCTTTCATATTTCCTGATAATATACCTTACTCAACAAATTACTACCAATGAAACCAACCTGACCCGCTTCCTTTCAATGGCTGTTTCGGTCATTATCTTCCTTGTGTTGCGCGACACACTTCAACGATTGATCAACCGTTTTTTTCAACGCGAAGCATACGACTCGGCAACGGTAGTTGCTGATTTTGAAGAAAAACTGGCTGGAATTTACCGGTTTGATGAACTCAAATCAGGGATTGTAAAAGGCCTGGATGATATTTTTCATTTCAAATCACTGGTTTTTAACCTCAAAAAAGAGGAATTGATTTATGTACCGGCCTATTCGCTTGGACAGGTTCAAACGCCGGTTGAAAAGGAATACTATGTTACGCCTGAAATGGAACAAAGGCTGCAAAAATCCAATGTCTTCTCCCCGGCAGAACTTGACCAAAAGCTTTCTGTTCCTGAAATGGCAAATGGTGAACTGGTGGTTCCTTTGCTGAAGGAAAACAAACCGTACGGATTTTTCCTTTGCGGGCCGAAAAAGTCGGAGAAAACCTATTCAATGCAGGATATCCGCGTTCTCTCCCTTATCGCCAAAAGAGTTATCGCTTTATTCAATACCGCAGGTTTATATCAGAAAGACCTCGATCGTCAGTTAATGCTGGAGCGGGAACGGGCGAGGATTTCGGAGGATATGCACGATGATTTGGGTGCCAGCCTCACGCGCATTTCAATCCTGAGTGATCTGGCAAAGAATAAAACAGAAATCACAGGCGATGCCAGGAAATGGCTGGGACAAATCAGCGATACTTCGCGCGGGGTAATGGAAGAGATGAACCAGATTATCTGGGCGCTGAATCCCAAAAACGATACACTCGAAGGACTCGTGGCCTACCTCCGGCGTTTCGTGTATGAATACCTGGAACCAATAAATAGGACTTCATGTGGTCGGTACGACCCAGCATGAAGTCTGAGTTGCACGTAATCCCCATGCAGCGCCTTCATAATTCTATGTATTTATCAAGTTTTTTGTGTTTGATCTGATTGGCTGAGTTAGCCATTTTGTGTTCGAAGGAGGGTAGGTATTTCTTTATCTTTCTGCAAAATTGCCATACAAATTATCCAACAGGCATTTGATTCTCATGATTTTACGTTCATTCCCCAGATTTTGGGCAATACAATTCTATTCCTGCCTTTTACGCAGGTCAATAGTGTTTAAAAAATCAGACAGATAACCGGGCTGTTTTGTAAAGCACATTGGTTGGTGAACGTATGCGGGGCAGCAATTCAACGGTATGCATGATTCCTGATTTGCAGAAAGGACATTGATGCCGGTCGAAACCGGTAAGCCTTATAATCCGTTCGTGTGCTGTTTCTTTCACCTTTGTTTCCGGCTTTTTGGCTTGCATGGGTTTAAGTTGCTCTTTTTGCTTGCTGCTCAGTATGCCGTAATGCCTGATCTTTACAAACCGGCGTGGTAGAATGTGCAGGCAAAACCGCCGGAGGAACTCCACTCCCGACAGTTTGGTTAACTTTTTTTTGCTGTTGTCTTTGTAATCTTTGTAAAAAAAACTCACTCCCGAATCATCGATGCTTTGTATCCGGTGGTTACTGATCGCTACCCGGTGGGTATATTGTCCCAGGTATTTCACAATTTGCTGCGCATTACCCAAAGGCGGTTCGCAGTATACCACCCATGGCTTTTTCCACAAACCATCAAGCAAAGACTGGTATTGCGGCAACTGATGGCTTTTGCGGAGCTGGCCTTTGATCTTTTCGAGCATTTTGCCCCGGAACACCGTGCTGAGCATTCGCACCGGATAAAGGTATTTGCCTTGTTTGGTAATGTGTTTCAGCTTTCCCTTTAACGTCATTCCGGCCGCCGGAACAATGCAATGAATGTGAGGGTGCAGGCTCAGGTTTTGTCCCCAGGTATGCAGTACACAAATGGCCCCGGTTTCAACCCCATAATGGCTGTAGCCGAAAGTCTGCAACACGCTCCAGGCGCACTCAAACATGGCGCTGTAAAACCTTTTGCTGTCGAGCAGGCATATTAGGTTCAACGCTTCAGGAACGGTGAACACCACATGGAAGTATTTCACATCCATGGCATCGTTCATCCGGTCTTCTGCCCAAAGCGCTTGTTTATTCGACTGACACTTCGGGCAATGGCGGTTGCCATCCCGAGTGCTCGGGATAACTGTTGCGTTCCCGACCACAGCAATCGCAGACATCTTTGTGCCCGCCCAGAGCCGATGTACGGCACTTTTGCAAAGCATCGAGCGTACGCAAAGTAAAACCATTGGGCTGGTACTGCTTAATATATTGCGACCCAAACCAATCTATGATTTGGGCAACTTCAAATTGTGGACGCACTGTTATTTCGGAGGATACAGGGTATCCAGCGGACTATGGGCCGATCCTGGCGGAATTTGTGCAACATGCAAATAGATCATCGTGGTTATGATGTGGGCATGTCCCAACAGCTCCTTGATTGTAACGATATTCACACCATCTTCGAGCAAATGGGTAGCATAACTGTGGCGCAGCGAATGGAGCGAAACATCTTTTGCGATGCCCGTTTTCTTCAGTGTCTCGCGCATGATCCAGCTCAGCCCTTTCACCGAGTAACGCCCGTCGGGTTCTTTGCCGTTAAACAGCCAGATATGCGGGTGTTCTGCCGCAATGTATTTTCGCAGTCCCAGGGCAATGTAAGCAGACAGCGGCACAATCCGGTCTTTCTTGTATTTGCTTTGACGGATGTGGATCGTCTTGCGCTCGAAGTCGATGTCAGAGAGTTTCAGGTTGATGGCTTCCTGCGAACGCAGCCCTGCCGAATAAATCAAAGTTAGAGCAATGCGGTGCTTCAAAAGCGTTGGTGCCTTAAACAATTGGCGAAGCTCGCTGCGATTGAAAATAACGGGCAGTTTGGCTTCTTTTTTCATCGAAGGCAAATCTGTGGCCCGTTTGGCGAGCCCGATAAGGCGGAAATAGAAACGCAGACCATAAACGGCATGTTTGAAACTACTGCGTGATGGAGACTTGGGCATTTGTGCCAGGCCGGTCAGGTACTCGTTGATCTCGTCTTCCGAAATATCTTCGGGCAAACGGTTAAATTCAAGGCAGACCAAGGCTATCCGCCGGATGTAGTTGTCAAAAGTACTCTGGCTCCTGCCAGAGAGGATCGTTTGTTGTCTCAACTTGTGGTACACTTTGTCGAAGCCGGGAACCGTTTGCATAGCTCGCCCGAGAATCGTAAATTCACTTTTCTTTCTCATGGTACTGAACTTTAAAAATTATTAAATTAGTTTTTAGGGAGGTGGTGCTCCCGTTCAGTACCATTTTAAGTATATTTGATCAGAAAAGCTATCCGCCCTTTGGCGGATTTAGTGCAACAGCAGTGTAAATGCTGATGAAAATGGAGATTACAGCGATTGGATAGAATTTTATAATAATAATGATAACCCTTTAAATTTGGGGGGACTTTACATCACCGATAAGCTGGATAACCCTGTTAAATTCATGGTATCGGTCTATTCGCCCGACCAGACAACCATTCCATCCAAAGGGTATCTCCTTTTTTGGGCCGACGGACAGCCTGAATTGGGGGTATTACATTTAGGCTTTAAACTCGATAAATCGGGAGAACAAATTGGCCTGGTGCAAGCCACCGGAAATCAAACAAAATTTATTGACTCTCTCACTTTTTCCAGGCAAACAGATGATGTGTCATTCGGAAGATATCCTGATGGTGCGGCTAACTGGCGCGAATTTGAAATTGCCACACCTTTGCAAAGCAACCTGATTACTTCTATTGAAGAAAAGAAAATCCTGTCAGAGAAAATTCAACTTCAAAACTACCCCAATCCTTTTCATTCAAAAACAGTCATCGGTTACGAATTACATAAAACATCAGAAGTTGAATTGAATGTTTATGATTTATTTGGCCGCAAAATAGCTACCCTGTTAAAAGAAATGCAACCGCCGGGTAAGCACAAGCAAGATTGGAATGCAGAAAATATGCAGCCCGGCATTTATATCTGCGAACTGAGAACCAGGCAGGGCAGACAGGTATCGAAGATGATTAAAATTGAATAAATACTTAAAACAATGAAAAAGCTTATTATTTTATTGTTCGCATTGGTCACCTGTAATGCGGTATGCGCACAGTCCTGTCTGCCCGAAGGTATTACATTCAAGACTCAAGTTCAGATTGATAATTTCCAAACCAATTATCCGGGATGTACTAAAATAGAAGGAGATGTAACAATCAGCGGATACGAATCTATAACCAACTTAAGAGGGCTAAGTTCGTTGATTTCAATCGGGGGCGGACTTTCGATTTTAAATAACCATCTCCTAGCAAGTTTAACTGGGTTAGATAATTTGATTTCCCTCGGGGGTGGGCTTACGATTGCAGGTAACGGTATTCTGCCCAGTTTAAAGGGTCTGGAAAGATTGTTAAATATCGGAGGTCTTAGAATTTATAACAACTATGTTTTATCCAGTTTAACCGGCCTTGATAATCTGAAAACCATCGGGGGAGATCTTCAAATTTCATACAACGATGCCCTGACCAGCTTAAAGGGTCTGGATAATCTGAAAACCATCGGGGGATCTCTTCAAATCTCACATACTAAGCTGACAAACTTTATGGGTCTGGATAAACTGGATTCCATCGGGGGTGGTCTTGCGATTTCAAATAACGATAATCTGATCAGTTTAACGGGGCTGAATAATCTGATTTTCATCAGGGGAAACCTTTCGATTGGTGTCTGCTGGTCTTATCCGGTTGGAATTATTTGCGGTGGTAATCCTTTCCTAATCAATTTAATTGGGTTGGATAAATTGGCTTCTATTGGAGGAAACCTTGAAATTAACGCTAACAATTCCCTGAAAAATTTGACTGGTCAATTCTATCGGTGGATCTTTTATTGTTATGGAAAACTCTGCAATCACCAGTTTAACTGGGCTTGAAAATCTTGATGCCGGTTCCATTACCGAATTAACTGTAATAAATAATCCCTCTTTATCAACCTGCCATGTAAAAAGTGTTTGCGATTATCTAACAAATCCTATCGGTTCAGTAAGCATTTATGGAAATGCCATTGGTTGCAAAAATCCACCTGAAGTGGCAAGTAATTGCGGATTAAAATTGCACTGTTTGCCTTACGGCAATTACAATTTTCAAACTCAGGCCGAGATAGATAATTTTCAGATTAATTATCCAAATTGTACCGAATTGAAGGGTGATGTCACCATCGAGGGCAATGATATTTCAAACCTGAATGGCTTAAGTGGATTGACTTCCATTGGAGGTTCGCTTCAAATTCAAAGGAACTCTTTATTGTCTGATTTAACCGGCCTTGATAATCTGAAATCCATCGGGGGAGATCTTCAAATTTCAAATATTAATGCCCTGACCAGCTTAAAAGGTCTGGATAAACTGGATTCAATAGGGGGTGGGCTTACGATTGCAGGTAACCATATTCTGGTCAGTTTAACAGGGCTGGAAAGATTGTCAAATATCGGAGGTCTTGAAATTTACAGCAACAATGCTTTACCCGGTTTAACGGGGCTGGATAATTTGATTTCCATCAGGGGAGATCTTTCGATTGGGGAAGCCTGGATGGGAGGATTAATTTACTTTGGTAATCCTTCCCTGACCAGTTTAAAGGGGTTAGATAATTTGACTAAAGTGGAAGGAAATCTTGAAATTTACAATAACGATTTCCTGAAAAATTTGACTGGTCTGGAAAATCTGAAATCTATTGGCGGCTCCCTTATAATTAAACAGAACCCTGCAATCACAAGTTTAACGGGACTGGGAAATCTTGATGCAGGTTCCATCACCGAATTAACTATAAGAGATAATCTCTCTTTATCAACCTGCCATGTACAAGGTGTTTGCAATTATCTGGCAAATCCCACCGGTTCAGTAATCATAAATGGAAATGCCAAAGGTTGCAATAATCCGCATCAAGTTGCGGGTTATTGCGGAATAAAATTGCATTGTTTGCCTTATGGTAGTATGTACAATTTTCAGACTCAGTCCGATATAGATAGTTTTCAGATAAATTATTCAAATTGTACCGAATTGGAGGGTAATGTCACCATCAGGGGCAGTGATATTTCGAACCTGAATGGATTAAGTGCATTGACTTCCATTGGAGGTTCGCTTCAAATTCAAGGTAACTCCTTATTGTCTAATTTAACGGGGCTGGATAATTTGATTTCCATCAGGGGAGACCTTTTAATTGGTGGTGCCTTTTTTGGTCATATGTCCTGGTATTACCTTGGTAATCCTTCCCTGACCAGTTTAAAGGGCTTAGATAATTTGACTAAAATTGAAGGAAATCTTAAAATTTACGATAACGATTTACTGACCAGTTTAACGGAATTAGATAATTTGATTTTCCTCGGGGGTGGGCTTACGATTGAAAGTAACGATATTCTGGTCAGTTTAACAGGGCTGGAAAATTTGTCAAATATCGAATCTCTTATAATTGAGCACAACAATGCTTTATCCAGTTTAACAGCGCTGGAAAATTTGACCTCTGTAACGGGTACTATTTCAATTTACGATAACAATTCCCTGACCAGTTTAAAAGGCCTGGACAACACAACATTAGTCCGGGATCATTTAACGGTTCATATATCTATGATAATAGAAAGCTATCTCACTGCGCAATAAAAAGCATTTGTGATTATTTAGCCAGCCTAACCGGGTACGATCAACATTACTATAATGCTCCCGGTTGCAACAGTCCTGAGGAAGTGAGGGCTGCTTGCCTGAAAGTAGGAATGGAAAGTATTTCTTCAGATAACACCTGTGCTATTTACCCTAACCCCGCAACCAATAAAATCAGCATTGCAACCAACAACAACCTGCAGGGAGAAATTACCATTTGTATTTTCAATATGAATGGAGCGCTGCTGCAGCAGAAGAAATTCCAAAACCAAAACCTGATTGAGCTGGATGTGAGCAATCTGACAAAAGGATTTTACCTGGTTAAAATTCAGACCAATAAGGGAATGGAGACTAAAAAACTGGTGGTTCAGTAACAAAACAAGCATAAATTGCTGTGGCGAAAAATAGAATTCATTACTGACAATGAATGTACCTTATCACCAGATCCCTTGCTGCTTCGGGGTTTCCTTCCAGTTCATTGCTTAAATTTTTATCCTGAAAGGCAGTCAGCGAGTCGATGGTATGGTCGATCAATCGTTTTGGAAAGATGCCATTCTTTTCAAATATTTCACGCTTCGATTTTAATCTTTCAGCCGATTCGACACAGGAGGCCGGAAGTTGCTGCAATTCCTGTTTGGGCAGACTCCTGAAAATATTTCCTTCCACATAAAGCTGATCAGCCAGTTCAAGCGCATTGGGCATTTGGAATCCATGCAGTGAGGCAACGATTAATCCGGCCAGAATCAGGTGAATATTGGCGCTTCCATCCGGAACGCGGAACTCGAAAGTTTGCCGGCTATCGCCGTTTTTGGCGGATACTTTTATGTCAGGATTTGCGAGGGCAGCCATGTTTTGTTTGCCTGTCCAACCCAGCGGAACACGAACCAGAGCCGAGCGGTTGCGATCTCCCCAGCAGATGCGGGTTGGCGCTTCCTGATTGGGAACCAGACGCAGGTAGGAGGTAGGTATGGTGTTTCCAA
>DAITNH010000087.1:0-17950 GCA_036834745.1 Prolixibacteraceae bacterium | reverse complement strand
GATTGGTTGTAAGTTCCGCTTCGGGGTTTGTTTCCAATTGTCAGGTTCAAGGCTTCCTGATGCCCAAGTTTGCGAATGTTGTATGCCAGGTCGCTGAACAGACAAGGTTTGATGTCGCCGTTTGCCAGTAACCGAACACGGTTACATTTGCTGCAGTTTCCACCTTCGCCGCCTTCAACGGTTGAAAACTCTCCGGTCTTCAGATTCATTTGATGAATAAATCGAAGGCTTAGTCCATGGTCTTCGCAAAACTGTTTTAATTTTCGTGAATCATCATCGGGTTCTCCAAGCAAAACACAATTGATTTTGATAGGTTCCAAACCGGCATTTCGAGCGGCTTCTATTCCTTCCAGAACCTTCGTCAACTCACCGTTTCGGGTGATCTGGCAAAATTTGTCAGGGTTCACAGTGTCCAGGCTGATGTTGATACGGTTCAGCCCAGCTTTTTTCAGATCGACAGCATGTTCAGAAAGTAAAATTCCATTTGTGGTCATCGATAAATCTTCCAGTCCGTCAATTGCTGCGAGCATTGCAACCAGTTCAACGATATTTTTCCGAACCAATGGTTCACCGCCTGTCAGTCGGACTTTGGTAATTCCGTTGCCCACAGCCATCCGGGTAAATTCAGTGATTTCCTCAAAACTCAGAATGTCGGCATGATCGAGCAGCCGGATGCCTTCCTCTGGCATACAGTAGGTACAGCGCAGGTTGCAGCGGTCGGTCACCGAAATGCGCAGATAGTTTATCTTTCGTTTATAACGGTCGAACATCTACAATTTCTCCTTTTTTCAATGTTGTTTTCCCCGCGGGAATTGAAATATATCCGAATGCCTGATGATAGGCGTGAATATGCGCTGATCCGTGATAGGCAACCATCTGAACTTCATTTTGATCGTTTATCTGAACCGGCAAACATTCTTCCCTGTCAGTTTTTTTTCTGCTGAAATCATGGCTCATGGCCATTGGCAACCGATATTCGGGTTGTTGGTAATTCATCAGTTTCCGGAGAAATGGTTTGGCGAAAACTTCAAACTGGATGAATGACGAAACCGGATTTCCGGGCAATCCGATAATGTATTTATTTCCTTTTGAGGCAAAAGTGGTGTGTTGTCCGGGTTTGATGCTGATTTTGCTAAAATGAATTTCGAAGCCCAATTCCTGAATAATTTTGGGCACAAAATCGAAATCGCCAACAGAAACACCTCCCGAAAGGATGGTCACGTCGTTTTCTTCCAGCGATTTTTGGATGATTTCGCTGGTCAGATTTTCATCATCGGGAACAATTCCGTAATAATTAACCGGAAATCCACCTGATGTGGCCTGTGCAAAAAGTTGGGGCCCGTTTGAATTGCGTATTTGAGATGTTTTTGGATTTTCTTCAGGATTGACCAATTCGGAACCGGTGGAAATAATTCCCACCACCGGATTTTTATAAACAAGCGGGGAAACGCATCCGACCGAAGCCAGCATCGCAATGTGCTGCGGTTTCAGCAGAGTTCCTGAACTTAAAACCAGATCGCCTTCTTTCAGGTCTTCGCCTTTCAGACAAATGTTTGAATTGGTTTTTGTTCCGGTAAAACGAATTTTTCCTGCGGAAATTTCTTCAGAATATTCTACCATAAAAACAGTGTCGGCACCTTCGGGAACCTGCGCTCCGGTCATGATTTTACTGCATTGACCTGCACCAATTGCTTTGGTTGGAGCTTTTCCTGCGGGAATAATTTCGAGAACGGAAAGTTCCAGATTCAAATCTCCACGGCGACAGGCATAACCGTCCATTGCCGATTTGTTGAAAGGCGGCATATCGGCATCTGCAAAAACATTCTGTGCCAGAATGCGGTTTGTTGAATGCATATAATCAACTTGTTCGATCCCCATCGAAAGAGCTTTCGAAAAGGCGATTTCAATGGCTTGTTCAAGCGTTATCATCTTGTTTTGTTTTCCATGTTTGATCGAAAGTGAACGAAGTAGGATCTATACTAAATTGTCCGCTGTCGGAATATACAATCACATCAGCCAGTTCCTGCATTTTCAGAGCGGCGGGTTTGATGTCTTCGTATTTTTTCTGAATAAAAAGATAAAGTTCCGGAACTATGAATTTCCGCATCGCTGCTGATTCGATAATAATTGGCTGTTCCGGAGAAATGTGGCCTGTTACAATGTCGAAAGCTTCTTTCAGATGATCATCAGTTGTTTGAACATAGAAAACCTTTTCGGCTCCCGACTGAAGGAACAGTGAGCTGTCTTTGCCGAAATTGGGATCGGTTTCCTGAAAAATGCGGTAATTGTCTGTAATGGCGATAGGGACCAATCCGCTGGTTGGTTCATGAAAATGCGGTGTGATTTTGATCGCTGCTATTTTTTGACCAACATTTTGAGCAATTATCCGACGAATCAAACTTGTTTTACCAACGTTTTGTCCGGATCCTGAAACCAAAAGAATATTTTTTGATTTTTGAGCCATAAGAATAATTTTTACTTTTTATAAAAGTTCATTTGTTGCATATAATCCCAGGTACGGTAGGGTATAAAATGTCGGACATCTTTGCCTTCCTTAATTGAGTTTCGGATGAAGGTTGATGAGATTTCCATGAGTGGGGCATTAGCAACCTGAACACGTGGATATTTTTTTGCACTTTCAGGATTAAAACCGTGCCGCGGATATACGATGATGTCGTAATTTGCCAGCAATACATCGGCATTTTTCCATTTGTGAATGTTCTCCAGATTGTCGGTTCCCATCAGGATAAAAAACTGATGGGTTGGATATTTTTCGCTTAAATAAGCCAGCGTGTCGATGGTGTACGATGGTTTGGGCAAATTAAACTCAACTTTGGAGGCGCGGAAACGAAGATCGTCTCCAATGGCACGGTTCACAAGCTCCAGCCTTTGATAATCGTCCAAGAGAGTTTTTTTCTTCTTCAGGGGATTTTGCGGACTCACCACAAACCATAATTGATCGATTTCGGTGTATTCGACCATGAAATTGGCAATGGCCATGTGACCAACGTGAATCGGGTTAAAGGAGCCAAAGTAGAGTCCGGTTTTGATCATGATTTTAGTTTCTAATTTCAGATTTGCGTTAAATATTAGCTTCTGGCGGCTTGCGGCTGGCAACTGGCAAGAAATTCGCGGATGCACTTTTCAGCTTCTTCGAACGCGATTTCTAAATTTTCGTTTATGATTATTAAGTCGAACTGACTGGCAAAAGTCAATTCGTACTGGGCTTTTGCCACCCGTTTCTCGATCACTTCCAAAGAATCGGTTGATCTTGAAATCAGCCTGTTGCGCAATTCTTCCACCGAAGGTGGCTGAACAAACACGGCCAAAGCTTCATCGCCGTAATACTTTTTAATGTTGCAGCCGCCAACCACATCGACATCGAAAATGACGTTTTTCCCGTTGTTGCGGATTCGTTCAACTTCTGATTTCAGCGTTCCGTAATAGGTTCCGGCATAAACTTCTTCCCATTCCAGAAATTCGTTGTTGTCAATTTTTTTCCTGAATTCTTCCGGAGAAAGAAAATAATAATCTTTTCCGTTGGTTTCGGTGTGCCGCATCCCGCGACTGGTGGCCGAAATTGAGAATTCAAGATTTAAATCTTTGTCGAGTAAATGGCGGACAATGGTTGTTTTGCCTGCTCCGGATGGTGCTGAAAATATGATTAATTTTCCCTGCATTACAATACGTTCAAAACCTGTTCTTTAATTTTTTCCAGATTGTCTTTCATCTGTACAACAATGCGCTGAAGGTTGCTTTCATTGGCTTTTGATCCAAGTGTATTGATTTCGCGGCCTATTTCCTGAGCGATAAAACCCAGTTTTCGTCCTGAAGGTTCTGATTCATCCATCATGGTTTCGGTGAAATAGCTGCAATGGTTGGCCAAACGCACTTTTTCCTCGTTGATGTCGAGTTTTTCCATGTAGTAAATCAACTCCTGTTCGAAACGGTTTTTGTCAACATTGCCGTTCAGTTGAAGCGCATCCAGACTGTCAGTTATCTTGGCTTTCACATTTTCCATCCGCTGATTTTCGAACGGCTCAACCTGTTTCAGCAAATCCAGAATGTTGGCGATATTGGCCACAATGTCGGTTTTAAGCGCCAGGCCTTCCTGATCGCGAAAACGATTGAGTTCTTCAAGTGTTTTGATCAGGTTTTCACGAACCACCAGCCATTCCGATTCGTCGAGTTCATCGTACACCATTTTTACGGTTTCTGGCAAACGCAAAATACTCTCCATGATAGTTCCATTCACTTCGAGCCCCAGTTCCTGATAAACATCACTGAGCTGACGGTAATAATCCTTGACAATTGCAGCATTGATTCTGGAGGTACTTTCAGCTCCCAGATTGTCGAGATAAAGTGCAAAATCAACTTTGCCACGGGTGAGCATTTCTGAAATCAACCGGCGTATTTCAATGTCTTTTTCGCGGTACATCGCCGGAATCCGGGTATTGATATCGAGTTGTTTGCTGTTGAGCGACTTAATTTCGAGGGTGATTTTTTTATTTCCTACTTCGAATTCGGTTTTCCCGAATCCTGTCATCGATCTGATCATTTGTGATATTTTTTAGTGTGCTAAAGATAAGGCAAAAAGGCAGAAGTAAAAAGGTAAAGGTCAAACGAGTCTGTTTTTCCGGTTTTCGGTTTCCCTTTTCCGATTTTCGTTTAAGCAATTACACCCGACCCAATCAGTTCGTCGCCTTCGTACCAGGCAGCAAACTGGCCGGAAGTGATGCCACGCTGTTCCTCATCAAACAAAATATAAAGACCATCTTCGCGCTGGTACATGGTTGCTTTTTCAAGTGGCTGGCGGTAACGGATGCGGAGATCGTATCTCCGGCTTTCGCCTGTATTCATAATTAAATCAGGTCGTATCCAGTGGATTTCTTCCTTTGGAATAAAAAGTCCCGGACGGTATAATCCCGGATGTTCGGTACCTTCGCCAACATATAAAATATTGCGGTTTACGTCGGTCCCCAAAACAAAAAGCGGATCCTGATGGCCACCTATGTTTAGCCCTTTTCGTTGTCCTACAGTGTAATAATGCGCGCCGCGGTGTTCGCCGATGACGGCACCGTTCCATGGTTTATAAGGAAATGCAGAACAAAGTTTTCGGAAGTTCTCTTCGGTTTTTTCGACAACCTTTTTCTTAGCGATAAATTCAGCCGGAATTTCGATCACATTGCCGGTTTTTGGTTCCAGTTGCTGCTGAAGGAAGGTGGGCAGATCCACTTTACCGACAAAACAAATCCCTTGCGAATCTTTGCGTTCGGCACTTGGAAGATTGGCCTGACGGGCTATTTCGCGTACTTCAGGTTTTTTCAGGTGACCTATCGGAAACATGGCTTGCGAAAGCTGATACTGATTTAACTGGCACAGAAAATAGCTCTGATCTTTGTTGTTGTCTTTTCCGGCGAGCAATTGATGAATGGTCTGTCCATCTTTTTCAAATTCCGATTTCCGGCAATAGTGGCCGGTTGCCACAAAGTCGGCATTGTATTTCAGGCACTCTTCAAGAAAAATATCGAATTTGATTTCCCGGTTGCATAAAACATCAGGATTTGGGGTTCGGCCTTTGCTGTATTCGGCAAACATGTAATCGACCACGCGCTTTTTATAATCTACGCTGAGGTCAACAATGTGGAAAGGAATTTCGAGTTTTTTTGCCACCATTTCGGCAATCATCGCATCATCTTCCCAGGTACAGCGCGACGTAATTGTTCCGGTGCGGTCGTGCCAATTCACCATGAACAATGCCACTACATCGTACCCCTGTTGTTTCAGCAAATAAGCTGCTACACTCGAATCAACACCTCCTGACAGGCCTATCACAACACGTTTCATAGGATGCTCTTGTTTCAAATTCAAAGTTTGCTTCATTGGTCAGGATAGTGATTATATCTTTTGGGTGCATCCCAGTTTTAGCGCAGAGGATTAGCCTGAATCAAAATTGGGTTCGCAAAAGTATGGAAAACGGGCAACTATTCCAAAGTTCAGTTTAAATCAGTTCATCCTGATTTATATCGCCAACGTCAATAATTTTTTTCAGGATGGCATACATGGTCATTCCTGAAGCCGATTTGATACCGGTTTTTTCTGAGATATTTTTGCGGTGGGAGATTACTGTGTGAGTGCTCACAAACAAATGATCGGCGATTTCCTTGTTCGAATAGCCTTTTGTAATGAGTTGCAAAACTTCTATTTCGCGTTTTGTAAGCTCGGTGTCGGTATCTTTGGTATTGTTTGCAAGGAAAGAGTTCAGAATTTCATTTACCTTGTAGCAAATCAGCGACGGGGCATCGAAAAGGTTAATCGTTTGATTTGAATGGGTCGAATTTGTATCAAGTTGGATTTTTAGAAACTGAACTGTTCCTGCTGAAGAAAGGATCTGCCGGATGAACGTTCCACTTTTTTCAAATTCTTCGGCGGTGGCAATTACCAGAATATTTCCGTTTAACTGCGGATAATCAATGATCTCGTCGCCTCGGTGAAGCACAATAACTTCGCCCGCCAGACTGCCTTTCAATATTTCTGCAAGTCCTGCCAATACAATGTCAGAAGGACTGACCACCACGATGGATCTGTTTTGGCTGTTATTCATGGTTCAGCAAAAGCTTTTCGAGCTGTTTTACCTTGGGAATTAAAATATGGTCTTCGATGCGCGAATGGTTTTTCAGGTCTTTTTCGAACATAAACAAATTTGCCAGAAAAGCATTTCCCCGATTTTGATCGTAATTGGGCGGTAAATATTTGATGATGATGTTTTTAAGGTCATCCATTTTGTCGTCCATTTGCGAATGTTCTTTTTCAAAACTGGTGATTGAAAAATCCGGATATTTTTGGGTAAACTTATTTCGTGTTGCCGGATTTTCTGTCACTGAATTTAATTCAAGTATGTACGGAAACATCTCGCGCTCTTCAAAATTGATGTGAATCACGAATTCCTCTTTAAATTTGGCATAGAACTTCCGGACAAGACCGTTATCGGTGCTTTCATCGGGGCTGGCCGACAGAAAGAGCTCAATCAGCCGGTCATTTTCAGGAATCAGGTAATCAATGTAATAACGGTGTGTTTTTACAAGATATTCAATCACCATTGAAACGGGAAAGTCGAGCAGTCTTTTTTCAGGGAAATAAGCTTCGTAATGAAATACATTGATGGTTTCGACGAAAAAATTGAGATCAATTCCCTTTTCCTCACAAATATTCCTGATTGTTCTGTCGCCAAAACCCAATTGAATACCAAGGCGGTTGATAACCGGCAACAATGAATGATCTTTTAGAATGACCGATGCGAGTTTGCTGTTTTCGTTAAACAATTCCATACCCCGAAAAAATTAATTGAATGATTTGAATAGGACAATGTTTTCGATTAAAAGTTCACTTGAAACAAGTAAACCCCACTTGCGGTGAGGTTTACTGAATAAATTATGGCCTTCTGCTCCAGAAACTCCTTTTGGGTTTCGGTTCAGGTTGGGCTGATGGATGATTGCTTGGTCTGGGCTCGCGGTTGCCGGAGGTTTCCCTCACTGCCTGTCCGTTATGTTCGCGCCTGATTGGTTTCCTCGCTGTTTTGGCAGGAGCTTTTTCAGGAGTAAAATCAGTCATGGCATACGGATGATCGTTTACCACCGGAATGTTTTGCGAAATTAATCGCTGTATATCACGCAGAAACATGATTTCAGTGTTATCGCAAAATGAAAGGGCGATACCGCTTTGTCCTGCACGGCCGGTGCGGCCAATACGGTGTATGTATGTCTCCGGAATATTTGGGATTTCATAATTGATCACATGCGACAAATCGTCCACATCAATTCCGCGGGCAGCAATGTCGGTAGCCACCAACACACGAATTTTTCCGCCTTTAAAGTCTGAAAGGGCTTTCTGCCGGGCATTCTGCGATTTATTACCATGAATGGCCTGTGCCTCATGTCCGTTTTTTTGAAGAAACTGAACGACTTTGTCGGCGCCATGTTTTGTTCTGGTGAAAACCAAAGCCGAAATTATTTCCTGATTTCTCAGAATATGGAGAAGCAAACTGCGTTTATCGGCATAATTCACCATGTACATTTGTTGCTCCACCTTTTCGGCGGTAGTTACTTCAGGAGTTACTTCAACTTTGACCGGATTTTTCAGGATCGTAGCCGAAAGTTTTACAATGTCGGTTGGCATAGTTGCTGAGAAAAAGAGCGACTGACGTTCTCTGGGCAATTCAGCGATGATGCGTTTTACATCATGTATAAAACCCATGTCGAGCATCCTGTCGGCCTCATCGAGTACAAACAATTCAATACTCCGTAAATCGACGTACCCCTGATTCATCAAATCGAGCAATCGGCCCGGAGTAGCGATCAGAATGTCGATTCCCTGGCGCAAAGCGTCGGTTTGAGGGCGTTCGCCTACACCACCATAAATTACAGCATGTTTCAGTCCGGCATATCGTCCGTAGGCTGCAAAACTTTCGCCAATCTGGATAGCCAGTTCGCGTGTTGGAGTTACAATCAGTGACTTAATTTTACGTTTTCCCTTGGCTGGAATGTGCGTGTCGTAAAGAATCTGGATGATCGGGATGGCAAAAGCTGCCGTTTTTCCGGTTCCTGTTTGTGCACAACCAAGTAAATCTTTTCGCTGAAGTATGATGGGTATTGCTTGTTCCTGAATTGGGGTTGGTTTTGTGTAACCTTCTGTTTTTAAAGCCCTCAGGATGGGCTCAATCAAATCTAATTTTTCAAATGACATTTTATTTATTTGGAAAGGCCGCGTTTTCTATTTATCCTTCGGTGGCCTTTGTGTTATGGCTGCAAATTTAGTCATTAATCCGGTATTCAACGGGTATTCAGGATTAATTGTGGTTTTTAGCCCAAAAAGTAATACAATATTCCGAAGAATAACGAACCGAACAGTGCAATGAAAACATACAATCCGAATACCTTTCGGGTGGTTATTCCGTAAACTGCCACCATTGCCGGAATGGTGGTCAGCGGGCCGGAAATCAGAAATGCCAGCGCTGCTTCCGGGTTCAAGCCGAGCTGAAGCAAATCCCCAACAAGAGGCAAAGCGGTGAGGTTGACTGACTCCCTGATTATTTTTTTTTCTGAGCGGCAATTCCTTCAGAGTTGTCTCAGTTGAACTGCATTCTCATGATTTTTTATAAAACAGCGTGGTAGAAATATCACACAGTTTTTATTGGAATAAAAAACATTAAAAATATTTTAAAATTGTACTGTTTTATTCTGTAACTTAATTGCATATTCTTTGTTTAATTTTATATTGAAATTCTGTATTGATATGTTAATTGTCTATGCTCCATATACTTCTCTAACCTTTTAGTACAAAAGGATTTTTTGCTCAAAAGAGCTAAAGGTATTTTACAGACTGGAAATTTTAAACCGGAAAATTATGAAGACAAAAATTTACTTACTGGCAGTTTTACTGTGTTCTACCATGGTTGTACCAGCCCAAAAGTACAAGTACATGATTTTTGAAAATTGGATGGAAAATTCCTGGAAAATGTCATTCAGAATCACCAACAATTACAATTCAAATGGTAATTTGATAAATGATTTTGATGAAGAATGGAATGATGAAACCAATACCTGGAAGAAAGTTATAATCAACACTCACACGTTGAATCCTGACGGGACAATTAAGGAAACCCTGACAGAAGCTTGGAATGATGATAGTAATGAATGGGAAACAGCATCGAAAACAGTTTATACATACAACGCATCGAAAGAAATACTGACTGAAACAAGTCAGATTTTTTTCGATACATGGATAGATTACACCAAAGACATTTATAGTTATGATTCCAATGGTAAATTGACAAGTATGGTAATACAGTCTTTAGACATGTTTTCAGGAATGGTATTGAAAAATTCCAGTCAAACTTTGTATTCTTACAATGAAGACGGAACCGAGAAGAAGATTATTGATCAAATATGGAACTCGTTGAATCAATGGGAGGACGAGAGCCGCACCACCAACACATACAATAATTCGAAACAACTGATTTCCGATTTGAGTGAAAATTGGGTGAACAGTACCTGGGTAAACGACTCAAAATCTACAAATACTTACAATGCAAACGGTACATTAAAAGAAACGATAGAGGAAGAGTGGGTAGATGGAAATTGGATTAAAAATGGGAAAGCTATTTATAGTTTCAATGCAAAAGGTGAAATGGAAAGCATGGTGTCGCAGTCATGGAATACGACTCTTAATCAATGGGAAAATCAAATTCGTATTAGTCTCGAATATACTACAGGAATTCAGCTTGTTGAGTTGGCAGAAAATACTGCGGTAGTTTATCCAAATCCATTTATTGATCAACTTACCGTTGAGAATAGGGCACTTGTTGAAAGTGGAATCGAGGTGTTTAACTCAGCCGGACAATTGGTGAGCACAATTAAGACAACCAGATCGGTTACAAACCTGAATTTGGGTTCGCTTAAAAAGGGCGTATATTTCATGAAAATCAGATCGCCACAGAATGAACAAACAATTAAACTTATAAAAGCGAATTAGTTAGCAGGAAGTTTGAAAAGTCCTTCTCCAACCTAACGTAGAGGGACTTTTTAATTCAATTATCAGCTGTTCATTCATCGACTCTCCACTATAATTTGAACAAATACTTTTCATTTCATTTGTTCATGACAAATTGAAAACAGACATTGGTATGTAGAAAAACTGGTCAATTAAATGCAGCACTTTTCTGTAACAATCCATAACTTTGCCCGACACATTCAACCAAGTTCGGATTAATAAATTTTTATCTCATGCAATCACACGAAATTGATTACAAAATTATGGGTCACGATGTTCAGTTGGTGGAAATTGAACTCGACTCAGGAGAAACAGTGATCGCCGAAGCCGGCGCAATGCTTTATATGGAAGACGGAATAAGCTTCGAGTCAAAAATGGGCGACGGATCGAACCCACGTGCAGGATTTTTCGACAAAGTACTTTCTGCCGGTTCACGACTTATCACCGGAGAGTCGTTGTTCATTACCCATTTTACCAATCAGGGCTGGGGCAAAAAGCATGTTGCTTTTTCGGCTCCTTATCCCGGAACAATTATTCCGGTTAACCTGCCTCAATACAATGGCACCCTCATCGTTCAGAAAGACGCATTCCTTTGTGCAGCCCTGGGCACAAAAATTTCCATGCGTTTTAACCGTAAACTGGGCGCAGGATTTTTTGGGGGCGAAGGTTTCATACTTCAAACATTGCAGGGCGATGGAAAAGTATTTATCCATGCCGGGGGAACAGTAATTGAACGCCAGTTAAACAACGAAATTTTACGGGTCGATACCGGCTGCGTTGTGGCATTCGAAGAATCCGTTGATTTCGACATTCAGCAGGCCGGAGGGTTACGTTCGATGGTTTTTGGCGGCGAAGGTTTATTCCTTGCAACCCTTCGCGGAACCGGAAAAGTTTGGTTACAATCGATGCCTATCCGCAAACTGGTTGCACAGCTCAGTTCATTTGGCCCCAACAGCCGGAAAGAATCAGGCGGAGGTTTGCTGAATAATATTTTCGAATAATCCGGGAACGATACGAATCAAAAAAATATGGCTAAAAACACTAAAGGGAAAGTCATTCAGATGCTTAGCCCCGAAAATTACATCCGCAAAAAAGCCAGGACACTGCCAGTTTATGAGTGTTTGGTAAGATCAGACTGGGAAGAAACCAAAATGACAACGGTAACGGTTGCCCGAAACCATACAAACGGTAACATCACTGTTTGCAGCTATCTGGTTGACTTGTTTTGCCTGGGAGTGAAAGATTCAATGTATTTGTTCAATGTGCCAGTTCAACAGTATCAGGAATTTAAAGAAAAAGTTAACGGTGAAATGGAAATGACCGAAGTTGACTATACTTTGGCCCATAACATCGTGTATGCCGGTATTGAGTTTGCTGAAGAATTCGGGTTTAAGCCGCACAACGATTATGAATCGGTTACGAAATATATGCTTGAAGAAGACACCGAAGACATTGAATTAATCGAAATCGAGTGCGGCAATAATGGAAAGCCACTGTACATGAGGGGGCCGTTCGAAGATGATGCAATGGCCCGAAAAATAATTGCACAACTTGAGAAAAATGCAGGCCCCGGGAATTATGACTTTGTTGATGGCTTCGACGAATTTGATGATGATGATTTCGATGATGACGAGGAATTTGATGATGAGTTTGATGATGACGAAGATGAAGTGAATGAGTTTTCTGAAATCGCTTTTGAAGAAAAAAGGGAATTGTTTCTTGCTATGTCTCCAAAAATGAACAACATGGATGATGAGGAAGGGAAACGTTTTATCAATCTTGTCAATTCATTGGTGGACGATGTTGTTGATGTTGATCAGCACAATAAATTCTACGATGAATTTATTGCAGAACTTAACATTGAAGTTGATGAAGATGAAATTCCTGATCAGTTACTCGGTGTCAGGCCGGGAGATCAAGCGATTTCTGAAGAATTGAAAGACAGGTTTATATCTATCTATCAATTGATTGGCGAAAATTCGGAGTTAGGGAATGAAGAATTAAAATTATTCCAAAAGGAAGTAATTGGAGTTCCCGGAGTCTATTTTCTTGAATTGCTGTTGCTTCAGATGAAAGATTCATCCAAATATTCACAAAAGATTAAAGAATATGCCCGGGTTTATCCTCATTATTCATTGATACAAATATTGTGGGCCACCGAGCAGGTACTCACGGAAAAAAATCACAAAAAAATACCGGGATATCCATTTAAACGTGAAACATTCTTCCCCGATAGGGAAACTATTCATCCGATTGAACAGTTTTACACATTGATGTTGTATGCTTTTGTCTCAGGTACAGAAATGGATATAAACAAAATTGAAGCATTCAGTTCAGTCCTTTGGGAGTTCGACCTTCCGGCTGAACAGGAAATGGTGTTGATGTCAGCGATTTCAATACTCAAAATTAATTATTTAGTAACCCATATCAGAAATTAGCTGCAATCAACAATTCTAAGTTGGGCTATCATTCCTGAGAGCCCAACTTAGAATTTATTATCGTTTCAGGAATTTTACCGCTTCCTCCAAATCTTCCGGAGTGTCGATACCGATGTTTTCAAAATGGGTTTGTGCGGTTTTAATGCGGTATCCGTTTTCGAGCCAGCGCAACTGTTCGAGCGATTCTGCCCTTTCGAGCAAGCCAACTGGGAGTTTTGTCAGTTCAAGTAAAATATCGTACCGGTAAGCATACATTCCAACGTGGCTGTAAAATGTTTGTTGGGCAAGCCACTCTTCGGGATTGAACCCACGTACAAACGGGATGGGCGAACGGCTGAAATACATTGCTTCCTGATTTTTATTTATCACCACTTTTGGCCTGTTAAAGTTGGTAATTTCGGCAACATTCGAAATTGGTTTTATCAATGTCGCAATTTCGGTTTCAGGAGTATTGAAGCAGTTTTTTAGGCTTTCGATTTGCTCCGGACGAATAAAAGGCTCGTCACCCTGAATATTCACCACCACATCCACTTTCATTATTTTGGCGAGTTCCTGAGCTGCTTCGGCGCACCGGTCGGTACCGCTCTGATGATTGGCAGAAGTAAAAACGGCTTTTCCGCCAAAAGCTTCCACAACCCTGAAGATACGTTCATCGTCGGTAGCAACGTAAACTTCGCTGAGCGCTTTGCGGGCATTCTCGTAAACCCATTGCACAATAGGTTTTCCATCAAGAATTGCAAGTGGTTTCCCCGGAAAACGGGTTGATTGAAACCTGGCGGGAATGATTCCTATAAAATTCATTTTTTAATCAGTACTTTAAGGGTTAAAATAGTAATTTTGCAAAGTTAAACATATTGGCCTTATAATGGATATTCAGGAAATAAAGCAACGTTTTGGAATTATAGGCAGCTCGCCCGGACTTTTGCGGGTAATTGAAATTGCGGTTCAGGTTGCACCAACCGACTTGTCGGTGCTCATTACCGGTGAAAGTGGTACAGGGAAAGAGTCCTTTCCGCAGATCATTCATCAGTTTTCGACACGCAAACATGGAAAATACATTGCAGTAAACTGTGGGGCAATACCGGAAGGGACGATTGATTCAGAGCTTTTTGGTCATGAAAAAGGTTCGTTTACCGGTGCTATGGCCGACCGGAAAGGTTATTTTGAAGAAGCCGACGGCGGAACAATTTTCCTCGACGAAATTGGCGAACTGCCGCTTTCGACCCAGGTGCGGTTACTGCGCGTTTTGGAAGCCGGAGAATTCATGAAAGTAGGTTCTTCAAAAACACTTAAAACAAATGTTAGGGTGGTAGCTGCTACCAATGTCAATGTTGCTGATGCCATCGAAAAGGGAAAGTTCCGCGAAGATTTGTACTACCGACTGAATACGGTTCCCCTCAAGGTACTGCCATTGCGCGACCGAAAGGAAGACATTCATTTGTTGTTCAGGAAATTTGCCTCCGATTTTGCCGAAAAATACCGGATGCCCACAATCAGGCTCGACAACGAGGCAGTCGGAATTTTAATCAGCTACGACTGGCCCGGCAACGTGCGTCAATTGAAGAACATAACCGAACAGATTTCGATCATCGAAAAGGAACGCATTATCGACGCCAAAACACTTCAACATTACATTCCGCTTCAGACAGGGAGCAAACTGCCTGCTTTGTACCGCGGATTGGATGAAAAAACCTTCACATCGGAGCGTGAAATTCTGTATCAAATACTTTTCGATATGAAGAAGGATATGAACGACCTGAAAAAACTGGTTCATGATATTCTTGAGAATGAAGCCACTGTTGCAGATATCCGTGACGACAATGCCCAACTTATCCGCAAACTTTATCAAACTGAAAACGGAAATTACGTTCCCGACCAGGCAACACAAAACCGGGTAAATATCAAACCGGCGGAGAATAGCAATATTTTTGATACTGAAGAATTCGTCGAAGAATCGTTATCGCTTGAAGACAAAGAGGTTGAAATGATCCGTAAAGCGCTCGAGAAACACAAGGGAAAACGGAAACATGCTGCCAGGGAACTTGGTATTTCGGAACGAACCCTTTACCGAAAAATAAAAGAATACGACATTCAATAATTATGAAGATAAGAATTTACACACTCATATTGCTTACAGCGGTTCTCTCAACAACCATATTTACTGCCTGCAAAGTCAGCTATTCGTTTACTGGCGCCTCCATTGCCCCAAATGTAAAAACATTTTCGGTTTACTATTTTCCCAACCGCGCACGATTGGTAAACCCCAACCTGAGCCAACAGTTTACCGATGGCTTGCAGGAAAAACTGATCAGGCAAACTTCACTTAATCAGATAACAGAAAGCGGCGACCTGGAATTCTCCGGACAAGTTACTGATTACGATGTCAAGCCAATGAATATTCAGGAAGGCGACCTTGCAGCACAAAACCGGCTGACTATTACCATCAAGCTTAAATTCGTGAACAACAAAGACCACGAACAGGACTGGGATAAATCGTTTACTGCTTACGAAGATTTCGATAGTAACCAATCGCTCAGCGCAATAGAAGAAAGCCTTGTTCCTGAAATCATTAAAAAACTGACTGACGATATATTCAATGCTTCGATAGCCAACTGGTAAACAAATGACAGCCGACCAATTACACAAATACATTGAGGCTCCGGGGCTGCTGAACCGGGAATCTCTTCCGTTCCTGAAAGAACTCACGGAGCGTTACCCTGCATTTGAAGCCGGCTGGATGCTCTATCTGAAAAACCTGAAAAACCTGAACGAATCCACATTTGAGCAGGAACTGATGAGTGGGGCAATTCGCATTCAGGATCGCCGAAAGTTGTACCTTTTCCTGAATAAAACAGAAACCGGACCGGAACCGGACATCAACGGTGAACCTGCTGAAAACAAAGATGCCATTTTCAACCTTATCTTCCCGGTTGAATACAAGCTCGACGCGATTGAGAAGGCAGAAGAAACCCTTGAAGAAATACTTCCTGACACACCTAAAAAACCGGCAAAAGGATATAGTCTGATTGATAAATTTCTGGAAGCACAACCAAAAATGCCACAGATAGCAGAAAAGGAATCAGGTTCGCCAACTGAAGGAAAATCGGCGAACGACGATGGAAGCGAAGAATTTGTAACCGAAACACTGGCAAACATTTACGCACAGCAAGGTTATTACAAAAAGGCGATACAGATATTTGAAAAATTAAGTTTGAAATATCCGGAAAAAAGTACTTACTTTGCCGCTCAGATTGAAAAAATCAAAAATTTAATGAACAATTAATTCATCCAACATGTACACACTGATCACAGTTTTATTATTCATTACCTGCATTTTACTAATTTTAATTGTATTGGTCCAGAACTCAAAAGGAGGCGGATTGGCAAGTAATTTTCAGGCTTCAAACCAGATTATGGGCGTTCGTAAAACGACCGATTTTCTTGAAAAAGCAACCTGGGGCTTAGCCGGTGCATTGTTGTTTTTGTCAATAGTTGGCGTAGCCTTCATTCCAAGAGAAAACAAAGTTGGTGGCCAGTCAGTGATTAAAGATCAGATTGAAAACGCAGTTGACCCAAATCAACTTCCAAGTTTTCCCGCTCCGGCACCTATTACAGCTCCGGCACCTGTTGCTACTGATAGCACCAAATAAGACATATTCGTTCAGAATAAAATCTGAATATGCGATACAAAAAGAATCTTCAATGTTAATTCGTTGAAGATTTTTTTTTGTTATTTAGTTCTCAAATAATACCAAAACTAACCAATTATGAATCAATTTATTTCCAAACTGAGTCTGATTTCACTGGGTACTTGCTTTCTTTTTGCTGCCTGTCAGAAAGCAGTTACACCACCTGAACCGGTTTTGCCCGTGCCAACCGAACGTCAGCTTGCCTGGCACGAAATGGAGCAATATGCATTTGTTCATTTTACCACCAATACTTTTACTGATAAAGAATGGGGATTTGGCGATGAAAGCCCTTCAGTTTTCAATCCAACTGCGATGGATGTGACACAATGGACCAAAACCTTTAAAGCTGCAGGACTGACCGGACTGGTTTTGACCTGCAAGCACCACGACGGATTTTGTTTGTGGCCCAGTGAATATACCGAACATTCTGTAAAAAACAGCCCTTACAAAGATGGAAAAGGCAATGTGGTTGACGAAGTGGAGAAAGCCAGTCGTGCCGATGGCCTTAAATTTGGCGTTTACCTGTCGCCTTGGGACCGGAATCGTGCTGATTACGGCACACCTTCGTACGTGGAATATTACCGGAATCAGCTCAAAGAACTTTTCACTGCACACAAACCGGTTTTCGAAATGTGGTTTGATGGTGCCAATGGTGGCGATAGTTACTATGGCGGTGCAAACGAAAAACGAAAAATTGACGGCAAAACCTATTACGACTGGCCAAATACGCTTGAACTGATTCGCGGAATGGAGCCCAATGTAATTTTCTTCAGCGATGCAGGACCCGATATCCGCTGGTGTGGCAACGAGCGCGGATATGTGAATGAAACCAACTGGAACACCATTACAGCCGATACTTTGTATGCTGGCAAAGGTGGTATTCAGGAATTATTAAATACGGGTGAAGAAAATGGCACCAGTTGGATTCCGGCTGAAGTGGATGTTTCAATTCGTCCGGGATGGTTTTACCATGAAAAAGAAGATTCACTGGTCAAAACTCCTGAACAACTTTTCGAGATTTACCTGAATTCGGTAGGTCGCGGCTCCAACCTGATACTGAATATTCCTCCCGATCGCCGCGGACTGGTAAATGAAATTGATGTGGCTGCGCTGCTTGGCTGGAAAAAATTAATTGAAGAACGTTTCGCCATCAACATTGCGTTAAACAAACCTGTCAATGCTTCGACGGTTCGAGGAAATTCACCGGTTTACGAGGCAGCGATGGTGACCGACGGAAACAAGGAAACCTATTGGGCAACCAACGATCAGGAGCAG
>DAITNH010000086.1:0-17989 GCA_036834745.1 Prolixibacteraceae bacterium | reverse complement strand
AAACAATCGCTGGATGGCGATGTGTTTACAGATCAGGTGCAGAAAGTAATTTATGCTACCGATGCCTCGTCGTACCGCGAAATACCGCAGGCAGTGACACGCCCGAAAAACAAGGAAGACATTCGCAAAATCATTGATTTTGCCCGTCAAACAGGAACTTCCGTGATTCCGCGTGCAGGAGGAACTTCGCTTGCCGGTCAGGTGGTGGGTCCGGGAATTGTGGTTGATATTTCGAAATACCTGAATAAAATTGGCGAATTGAACATTGACGAACGCTGGATTGAAGTGGAACCGGGTGTGGTTTTGGCAGAACTGAATCAGTTTCTTTCGAAGCATGGGTTACAGTTTGCTCCCGAAACCTCAACGGCCAATCGTTGCTGCATTGGCGGAATGCTGGGAAACAATTCCTGCGGACTTCATTCGCTGATCTACGGCAGCACCCGCGAACACATTCTGGAAGTGGAAGGCATACTTTCGGATGGTTCGGAGGTGACTTTTAAGGCGCTCTCAAAGGAAGAGTTTCTGGCAAAATGCGCCGGAAATGAGGAATTACTTGAGACCAGGATCTATCAAAATATACAGGAAACTCTTGGCAGTGAATTCAATCAACTGCAAATCAGAAATGAATTTCCCGACCCGAAAGTAACCCGAAGAAACAATGGATATGCGTTGGACATGCTGCTCGAAACCGATCCGTTTACACGAAATGCCAAACCCTTCAACTTCTGTAAACTATTAGCCGGATCGGAAGGCACATTGGTATTTGTTACCAAAATTAAGCTGAACCTGATTCCGCTTCCGCCTAAATTTCAGGGATTGGTTTGTGCCCATTTCAGCTCACTGGAAGATTCATTTTACGGCAATATCGTCGCGCTCAGGCATCATCCCGATGCAATTGAATTGACCGACGATATTATTCTGAACTGCACCCTCGAGAACATTGAACAGCGCAAAAACCGCTTTTTCATTGAAGGAAACCCGAAAGCGATTCTGACCATCGAATTCTCTTCTGATTCAGAAGAAGAAATTCAGGAAAAAGCCAGGAAACTGGAAGCTGATCTTAGGAAAGTAGGTTACGGTTATCATTTTCCGCTTTTTACCGACAAGGAAAGCATACGAAAAATATGGGAACTCCGGAAGGCCGGGCTGGGTTTGCTTTCCAATATTCCGGGTGACAAGCGAAATGTGACCGTTATTGAAGACACCGCGGTTGCGCCCGGTGTTTTGCCTGAATACATCCGCGAATTTGATCAGATCATCGCTCACTACGGACTAACTTGTGTTTATTACGGACACATTGCCACCGGCGAACTGCATCTTCGTCCACTCCTGAATTTAAAAGATCCGGATGATGTGAAAATCTATCATTCGCTGGCAAAGAAAGTTGCCCAACTGGTAAAAAAATTCCGGGGTTCGCTAAGTGGTGAGCATGGCGATGGCCGGTTGCGCGGTGAATTTATACCGCTGATGCTTGGTCAACACAATTACGAACTGATACGCAAACTGAAATACACCTGGGATCCGAAAAACATTCTGAACCCGGGCAAAATTGTAGATACACCGCCCATCACCAAAGATTTGCGAATTTTGATGGGGCAGCCACATTTCAAAGCCAATACTTTGTTCGATTATGCGCCTCATGGCGATTTGCTGCGCTCGGTGGAAATGTGCAACGGATCGGGTGACTGCCGCAAAAGCAACCTGATTGGCGGATCAATGTGCCCTTCGTACATGGCTACCCGCGATGAAGATAAAACGACGCGCGCACGCGCCAATGTTTTGCGCGAATACCTGACCCGACCACAAAAAGAGAATGTGTTTGATTCGGAAGAAGTGCTTCAGGTATTGGATCTTTGCCTGTCGTGCAAAGCCTGTAAATCGGAATGCCCTTCAAATATCGACATGGCCAAATTCAAAGCTGAATTTTTGCAGCAATATTACGACCAGCATGGATTTCCGATGCGGTCGCTGCTGATTGCATATCTGCCGCGAATCAACAAACTTGGGATGGCTTTCCGCTCGATTACCAACCTGATTACCTCAACCAATCTGTTTAAAAAAGCGATTGGTTTGGCTCCGGAAAGAAAAATACCAGAACTATCGAAACTAAGTTTGAGAAAATGGTACCGCAAACCAATATTGTTGGCCAAGGATAGAATTGAAAAAGTATATTTATTTGCCGATGAGTTTACCAATTTCAACGAAAGTCACATCGGGATAAAAACCATTTTGCTGCTGAACAAATTGGGCTATGAAGTAGTAATTCCCAAGCATCTTGAAAGCGGGCGGACCTTCCTCTCGAAAGGTTTACTTCGGAAAGCCAAACAAATCGCCAATTTCAATGTCAGCCAACTCTCCGGAATGATTTCGGAAGAAACTCCGCTCATCGGAATTGAACCTTCCACCATATTGACTTTTAGGGATGAATATCCCGAACTGGTTGAAAAACCACTTCAGGAAAAAGCAAAAGCACTGGCAAAAAATGCACTGATGCTGGAAGAATTTCTGGTTCGGGAAATGGAGAAGGGAAACATCCGGAGTGAGCAGTTTTGTACCGACACAAAAGTCGTTAAACTTCACGGACACTGTCAGCAAAAAGCAGTCGCCTCTACCCTACCCACCCGCAATATGCTTGAACTGCCTGCCAACTATACCGTTCAGGAAATTAAAAGCGGATGTTGCGGAATGGCCGGTTCGTTTGGCTACGAAAAAGAACACTACGAACTGAGCATGCAAATTGGAGAATTGGATTTATTTCCGGCTGTCAGAAAATCGACTTCCGAAGAAATTATTGCAGCTCCCGGAACTTCCTGCCGCCACCACATAGAGGATGGAACCGGACGAAAAGTGCTGCATCCGGTGGAAGTTTTGTGGGAGGCGGTGGTGAAATAGCGAATCTGATTTTATTGAGCAGGTGACGAAAAGTCACCTGCTCAATTGAAGTTGCATCGTAAAAACAAAACCCTCTCCGTTCAAACTGAAATTTTAATTTCAATAAAAACAGAGGGGGAGAAAAACTGCGCCAATGCTTTTGAACCAATGGATTAAATCGGAATTTGAAAAGGTTCCGTGGCAACAGTTTTTTTGAGTTATTTTTTGCCTTTCACCATTGTTATCGTTCCGGTCCAGTGATGAAATGAATTGGCAGGATACGAATCTCTGTTATAATCATCTGTCCATCCACTTCCTGTTGCACCCTTAAATTTTCCTGTTCCACCAAGTATTTCAAACGGATCTTTAAAGTATGAATTCACATCTTCGGGATGATAATCCAATCTTCCATTTAAAACCTGACCTGAACAGGCAACAAATAATTTATCACCATTGGCAGCGACAAACCAGGCTTCCATATGTCCGGTTGTCCCCGGATAAATTCCACTGATAAATTCGACACAAAACTCGAAGTGATGAGTAAATTTGCCGAGGTGAGTACCTGTTCCCTCATCGTCATTGATAACGATTCCCCAACATTCAGGGCCAATAGGAACGCCATTCGCATCGGTAGGACATTCTCCGCATTCACTGTTTGGCCCTGTTCCTGCCATATAAGTTCCAACAAAATCAGCTTTAAAAGGCACAGTAACCGTTACCGGTTTAACCTTAGCTTTTTTTAGCTCCATTTCAGAAGATTCATCGTCCATAGCAACCATATTGCAAAAACTTTCAATTTTTTGAAAATTCTTTCAATAATGTAGCTGTGAAAGTTTGTCCTTTTATTTCATTATAATTTTTTGTTGGTAGTTTTTATCTTTCAGTCTCAAATTAACCAAATACAGCCCCGATAGCAAATTTAGGTGCAACAAATTAACTCTATTGTAAAGTTCTTCCATATGCACTGTTTTCCCATTTAAATCTTCAATTGTAAGCATTGCCTGCCTGTTTTGTTCTTCTGAAAATTCTATGTAAAAATCACCGTTGCCTGGATTCGGATAAAGCTTGAACAATGACTCTATCTTTATTACACCAACATTAGTTATGGTAAACGTAAAGCCCTGTGATTGCATTTGTCCCCAGCGGTTAAGTGCATCTTTACAACGAACATACAATATATGATCACCGTCACTTAATGAAGAGATATCAACATCGAAATTTATTGTGATTTCATTCCCGGGTGATGGAACTTCAACCGGGGTTGCTTTACCAAATCCGGGGTCTGTATCGATGAAATATTCAATGCCGGTTATTTCCCTATCTGCAGCAGATTGAGATCTAAAAACATAAAAAATCCTTTGAATAGGGTGTCCCCACTTTCCCAAATCATCGCGTGCCCTGATGTTAATAAAATGAAAACCTTCCGTTAAAGATTCAATAACTGCCGTAAAGTCTAAAGTTATAATATTACCAGGCGAAGAAACTGTAACAGGTGTGGCCAATCCAAAACCGGGATCGATATCAATAAAATATTCAATATCGGTTACTGCCTTATCAATATTAGATTGAGTTTTAAAAACATAAAAAAGCCTCTGAGCAGGATGCCCCCACTTCCCCAAGTCATCGCGTGCCCTAATGTTTATAAAATGAAACCCTTCGGAAAGAGTTTGAATATCTGTTGTAAAGTCTAAAGAAAGCTCTTCTCCCGGTGTTGAGATTACTATTGGTGTAGCCAGACCAAAACCCGGATCGACTCCAATAAAGTATTCTGCCCGGTTTATTTGTTGTCCAATACATAAACTTGAGACAGCAAATAAAACTAAAGTAATTATATATAGTTTCATCCTACATTATTTTAAGAGAATTTACTGTCCTGATTTTACTTTTATTGTCACCTTCAATCCTTTATTTGAATTAGCTGTTGAGGGAATAGAAGCTTCATAAATATGCGGAAGATCGGGTAATCCTGACAAAACGTAGGGTTTTACGCCACCATAAGCCCCACAATCCACACTGCCAACTCCGGCACCAATTGCTGGAGACCCTGCTTTTAATTGCCATTTGCCATCGGTGCTGTAACCCTTCAAGCCATTATGATCGACAAAAACATTGGCCATGGCCACATTGTATTGGTTGCCATTGGTATTGGTACCGTTGCTTGCCAAAATATTATTTGTGATGGTATTGCCGGCATTCACTTTTATTTGTGCACTACTGCTTGTACTAATGTTGTTTTGAATGGTTGAATTGGAACAGTCAATTGAAAAAGCATAACTTCCTTTACCCCCGAATACATTATTGACAATTTGCATAGAACTATTTGGAGATGATATCAATATATATACTTCAATAATATTATTTGAAATTATAGAATTTGTGATTGGACTGTTGTATGAATTTGAATGAATACTATTGGTTATGTAATTTTGAAGAACGAGTATATTCTCAGTAACACCAGATAGTTTAGATAGTTTAACATCATAAACAACACATCCAATAACTGAAATGTCATTTTCGTTAATGCTTATAGAGTAATAACCTAAATTACATCCAGTTATTATACTTCCCGCAGAACCAGTATTAAAGTTAATATCACCGTTAAACTTTGCTTCTAATCCGTTCGCATGGGTTTTGGGATTTTCACTCAGGAAATAGCCCGGACCGATAATAGTTACACTATGAGAAATGTCGGCACCCGGATAAGCTGTTTCAGAACCCTCCACATAAATAGTATCGCCATTACTGGAATTGTCGTTGGCATCCTGCAGGTTTGTATAGTCAGCATCGATGCCCGGGTTATTGTTAACCCTTATTAAATTTTGGCAGTTGCTTATTTCTCCAAAAAGTGATATCCCAAGAATTACAAGGAAAAATTTTTTCATGATATTGATTTTTAGTTGAACAAGTAAAACTGAAATGATTTAATCCGAATTAAATTTCGGGAGAAAAAGCAGGCAAGTCATAGCAACTATATTGCAAAAACTTTCAATTTTTTGAAAATTCTTTCAAATATGTTGCAGGGGATTGCAAAATTTTGTGAGGAAGATTTATTTTGTTGGTCGCTTGTGATAGGGAGTGAGTCCCAATTTATCCACGATTTCAAGAAAGTGGGGATCGTCGCGAAGGAGATCAAAGTCGGGGTTGGTGGTAATCAGATTGGAATAGTGCCCCAGTGGACGTGGATATTCCAGTGTTCGTTCGAGCCAGTAAATTGCTTCATTTTTGTTTCCTAATATGGCATTCCACCAGGCACTGTAAAATGGGTGGCCGTCCATTCCTTCAACCTTAATGGGTTTATTCTGATTGACATCATCAAGCCACATAAAAATTCCGGATATTCCTTTTTCATTGAAGTCCATTTGAATTTCTTCCAGGTATTTTTCATCCCGTGAATATTTTTTAATAATTGACTGAAGCTCATGCAACATTTTTTCTCCTTCGCCCAGTTTGGCGTAGTTTAAAACAAATAACCAGTTGTTATCAACAAAATCCGGATTAAGTGCCCGTGCAACCTTACATTCTACAATGGCTTTACCGTATTTTTTTTCGAAATAATAAATCCATGCACTCAGGGTTTGTACCACCCAAAAGTAGGGTTCCAGTTCGAGCGCCCGGTTAACGTGCAGACGGGCTTCTTCAATCGGACCGGTAATCATGAGAGATTGGGCATACCACTGGTGTGCCGTGGAAAAATTAGGATTCAGTTCAACCGCTTTTTTAAGTTCTTTACTTCCTTCAGCAATATTACGTCCTCCGCCCCAAATGAAATGCGCTCCCATTACGGCATGGGCTTCAGCACAATCCGGGTCATGTTCAATAGCTTTTTTGCTGTATGCTTTTGCCTTTGGGAATCCCTCGTATGCTGGTAAAAATCCCCAGGCCGAGAGATTAAACCAGGCGTTTGCCAAACCTGCATAAGCTTCGGCAAAAGTTGAATCTGCAGCGATGGCTTTTTCGTAATATCCAATGCAGCTGGTTACTCCCTGTTTGTCGAAACCGATGCGCTGCGGACTGTTGGCTTTATGCAACAAAAACCTGGCACGTAAATAATTATCATACGCTTCGTGATTTTGTGTGGAAATCTTGCCAATCCGGATGACTTCCTCGCTGGAAATAACAGCATCAAGATTATGTGCAACCTGCATAGCGATATCGCCCTGGACACCAATAATATCAGTGAGTTCACGATCAAAATTTGACGACCAGATATGTTTGTCAATCCTGGCATCGATAAGCTGGATACTTATCCGGGTTTTGTTGTCATATTGACGAACACTGCCTTCGAGAACATAATTCACTTTCATTTTACGGGCAATCTCATGTACCGAAAGTGTGCTCTCGCGAAACTGTTCTGCCGAAGTACGCGATACAACCCTTAAAGATGTAATCCAGTATAGATTATTAAGAATATCTTCGGTAATGCCATCAGCAAAGTATTGATTATTTTGATTGTCGCTGAGATTTTTAAAAGGCAGTACCACAATCGACATTTCCTTATTCTGCTGACTTAAATGATTCGGATGAAAATTACTGTTTATAAAATAAGAATAAATAAACCATGCAATTACAAACAAAACTAAAACGGCGCCTAATGACAGATAAACTTTTTTATGGATAAACTTTCTTTGGATAAATGTTGGAGGTTCGAAATCGGTTATAAGTTGTTTCGATTCAATACCACTTATTTCAATCAATTCATTTCCTTCAATTTTATCCGCTGAAAATCTCTTCTTTACTTCACCAGGGGGATAACCAAAATATTCATGGAAACAGTGGTTAAAATAGGCAGGACTGTTAAAGCCTACCAAATAGGCAATTTCGGAAGCCGTTGCCTCGTTTTGCTGAAGCATTTCCATGGCTTTATTTAGGCGTATGGTACAAATAAAATGACTGATTGACTGGTTAGTAATGGCTTTTAAATGACGATGAATAGACGAATGGCTCATTCCCATCTCCCGGGCTAGTTCTGCCACCCCAAACTGATCGTTGGAAAGATTAGCTTCCGTAATTTTAGTTAAACGGTTTAAAAATATTTTATCTTCAATTGAATTGGCATTCATTGTGATAGTTTTTCACACTATTGTCTGGAAATTCATCCGATAAATTAAATTACCTCAATATAAAAGGTACGATCATCGCAATCACTCCGGTAAAAACGACCACCAGAATAAACAGGTTATACCTCAGGTTATAATTTTCGAGCAGTGACGAATCGTAATACTTATCCACATTCTGGTCTTTATACATGCTGATTAAACCTTTCAACAGTTTCTCGCGGGTCTGCTTCCCTTTCATTAATCCGATGACAACCACCAGATTGACCAGAATAATGAGGATTACAAAAACAAACATGACGATTAAAGTTGAAGAGCTTGTCCGTGATTCTTTTGACATGCCTGAATTCACCGCAAGGGTAATCAGGTTAAGAAATATCGACGTCAGAATAAAGATGATGTCCGTTCGGGTATTTTGTTGCAATTCTGACGTGATGTGATTGTGTACATGTTCGATCATGATTTTGGTACCTCCATTTAATATATTAAAATTGAACAACTTAATCACTTAAATAGTGATGTTCCGAAATATAATATTCCGGCGAAAGAGAAGTTACAAACGCTGTGAAAGTGTCTATTTTGTCAGATTCTTAAAATCTTCGTCATCGAAAAGACTTTTAAAATCCTCATCTGTTTGGGCATGTTGTTTTATTGAAGGATTTAGTTCGATGGCCTTCTTCAAGTCAGCAAGCGCATTTGCTTTGTCGCCTTTGAGGCTGTAAACACAAGCGCGGTTATATATTCCGATAAAAGAGGCTGGCATCAGTTCAATTCCTTTGTTTGCCGACACCAGTGCTTCATCGTACTTGCCCAGTTTGGCCAGTGTTCCCGCTTTCATACCCCAAACATCAGGTCGTTTCGGATCAAGTTTTGTCGCCTTGTCAAATGCCTTCGATGCCTCCTCAAACTGTTTCATCTCAGCGCAAATCTGTCCCTTGGCCACCCAGTTAATAGCTGAATCGGGCTGCAATTTTATAAGGTAGTCAACATCCTTCATCGCAGCTTCATTTTTGCCATGTTCAGCTTCCAAAAACATTCTCCAGAAAATAATGGCGGTATTCTTTGGATACTGTTTTGCCAACTGATCTAATGTTTCAATGGCTTCTTCCTCTCCGGTTGGCGCTCTTCTCATGTTCAGGATGAGCCATCCCTGAACTACTTCTTTATTGTTAGGATAGCCTTCCATCAGATTGGTGTAGATTTTTGAAGCTTCTTCTTTCTTTCCCTGTTGTGCCAGGCTTTGTGCTTTTAAGAGTCCGGCTTTAAGCGAATCATCTTCCAAAAGGGATTCCTGCAATTGCTGAAATTCCTTTTCAGATGACCATCCCGGAATTGACTTCCTGATGTTTTCAGGCTTTTTGGCTGCCGAAACATTGCTCCAGCAAAGAACGACCAATATAAATGCAATCATTGAAATGATTTCCAGGTTTGTCTTGATTTTTGTTTTCATTTGATTTGTTTTTATTGATGAAAGAAAAGCTGAACCCAAGGGATTCGGCTGGTTAGTCCGGGGATAAACCTCATCAGAAAGAGGAAACTTCTTTGTCAACAGCCAGGAAAAGGTCCATGTTCCATTTCGAAGTGTGATCTGACAGGCAAAGACAATCGGGTATGGTTGCTCCGGCAGCGCTCACTTTCCGGTCGAGGCGTTTCATAACCTGCCCAAAATTCATTGGCATTGTACCGCTATATGAAGCCAAAAAAATAAATCAGTGACAATTTGCTTCTTCATGGCATTTCAGTTTTTGTTTATTCTTAATAATCAAAAACTTAATATGATTTGAGCAGGTATTATCAGTACAAAAAATAAGCTGCGGAAATGTGTAAAATATGATATACATGAGATACGCCTAAAAAGGCAGGTTCATTACTTTTTAATCCAGTATTCGCCTTCCCATTCAACATTGTAAGATGATTCAGAGGTAAAGTGGCCTTTATAGGAACCTCCCCCCTGCATGTTGGCGAAATGACCAGCTGATTTAATCCAATACATGGTTCCTGAAAAAGAGGGGATTGGTTTTCCATCGGCTGAAAGGGTGGTAACAATTCTTCCTTCCCATTTGGTAATTACCAAATCGCCGTTTTTCTCAAGCTTTGAGTATCCCTGATGAGGACCGTTTCCCATGACCAGGTCGTCAAATGAAAAGTTAACTGCATTGGCTCCATCCATGAATTCTGATTTTTCCACATTGACATTCGTTCCTTCCGCTTTTCGCAACGAAACGATATGACCTTCAACATCACCAACATCAAATGCCTCCTGTTGAGTAAAATTAAAAGTCATTTTCCCTGAAATTTTTGTTTTTTGTAAGTCATTTGTTTGCATTTTTTGTTCCTCCATTCATTAGATTATTAGTGTCCGCAACTTATTTTAAAATCGTTAGTCAGTCTTTCGTGCAATTTGGAGTCTTGGAGATTTGGTGGCATTCTATATTTTTTGACTTTTCAGAGTAGACTCAACCCTTTGATAATTTTGGGTTTTCACATCAGAAGCTTTGTAATTGCTTCAGCAGCCTTCCGTGCGCCATCAGTCGGAATAGCAGGAAAAGATATATTAGCTCCTAAGGTTGAAACTATCTTGTCAGCAAGCATTTCAGGCGATGAGGATGATAAGTTCATTTTTATACCGATTCTCCGTTTTGTTAAAATCCGCGATACATTGGCCTGTTCACAGTGGCCTTCGAGCGGGAAATAGATAAAGGGTGTATGAAGTGCAGCAAGTTCAAAAGCGGAGGTAGCTCCACCCTGAATAACAGCAATATCGCAAGCTGCAAAGTGCTCAAATAAGCAGGGGACGAATCCCTTTACTTCAATTCCTTCAGGTAGGTTAACACTTTCTGCGGCCAGTCTCGGACCAGTAACAAATACAGCGTGGATATCCGGTCTTTTCTTTTTGACGATATCGAAAGCTTTGCCGCAAAATTCCAACAGTTCTTTGCCGATGGCCGTACCACCAATCGAGCAAATTAACAGTGGTTTCGGACCGTAGCCCAAACTCTTTTTAATTTTTTGTTTATCAGTAAATTCGGTAGGGTTAAAAGGAAAAACGTAACCGACAAACGTATAAAAAGCCCTGGCATATTCGCGACGATTGGGTAATCTGAATCCGAATGATTTATCAGGCACATCTTCCGGTTCTCCAACAAAAATAGCAAGCTCGTAAGGAGGCTTTTTATGATGCGTGTAATCGTGCGACCAAACCCGGTTCCAGTAATAAACACCCAACTGTTCCAGTGGATTACGGGTCATTGCATCAAGTCCTACAAAATCGAGGATAAGAACAAAAGGAAAATTCTTTATTTCCGGATGTTCACGCAAAGCGATGTTGATTTCGTAGGTTTCGTCTCCTATCACAAGGTCGTATTTCTCTGATGAAACCAGTTTTAGAAAAAAATCGATGTTCTTTTTCCATTCTTTTCTCGATTTCAGCAGATAGTTTAAAATATTCAGGCTTGAACCTTTGGCAGCTTTTTCGGCTGACAGGTTTTCGTTGGCGTATTTTTCAGCGCCCGGAACAAGTCTTTCTCCCGCTTCAACCAATACATCGGAGGCCGGATTGGCGGCCAGCCACACAATTTCAGCTCCCGGAATTAGTTTTCGCAATTCGCCGGCTATCGCCAAATCCCTTGTGATGTGACCTAATCCAAGTGAGCCGCTGATGTACAAAATTTTTTTTGTTTCCATTTTTAAAATTTATTCAATCAGTCCAATAACCACCACATAGTTTTTGCCGTACTTTTTGGCGCATTTCGGGCAGGAGGTGTACCACATATAGCATTTGTTGATGGTGTAACCTTTGTTTATTGCAACCTTATCATAGTCTTTACACCATTTTTCGGTATCGCGGAAAGGGCCTTCATACACTTTGCTATAAAATTTACCGCTGAAGGTGATATTTTCAGCATCAGGAATTTCCTTGTCAACCGCGAGGTAAAGGTCCATATTCCATTTCGAAGTATGGTCAGAAAGGCCAAGATAATCGGGCATAGTTGCACCGGCTTTGGTCAGTTTTTCATCGAACCTTTTCATGACACTGCCAAAATTCATAGGCATGTAAAACAGGGTGAAGACTTTGTCCTTTACGAACAGTTTGTTTTTCCATTCGAAGGTTTTATCGTCCCAGGGAATTGGGTTGAATTCGGGACAGCAGTCCGGATCTGATTCAGATTGAGTTTTCATAATGATATGTTTTTTAGGATAATAAAAAAAAATAAAGTGCAATCATAACCGAAATGTGTACGTGTACTTCAGCAATATTGTTCGTCCGGCAGAGTATGGAAGAGCAGGATGCTCCCTTAAAAGGTTAGTATTTAATCCTTCGTTATAAACCAGGTATAAATCATTTCCCTCGCGTGGATTATACCTGAACCTGAAGTTGGCAAAAACCTTGTCAACTGCTGTGTTATACTGGATAAAAGCCGACAATTCGGTTTTTGTAGTAAGCGTCAACTGTCCTTTCAATCCGGGAATATGGTTAGTAAAACTCACCGTCCGGGATGGAAAATTTACGAAATCAAGATAGTAAGTTAGTCCGAGATCGAAACCTCTACCGATATTCATCTTCGGGTTAGCATAAAATGAAAGTTTCCACCCGTCGTAGAATTTTCCGGCATCGGCATTGAATTCAGCAGAAATTGCTTTTGAACTGGACGTGAAATAGCTGGAACTAAAACTGGTAAATGAATATTTTCCGGGTGCGACTGATGCCTGATCGTTACCCAGCGAAAGTGTTTCAGCGATATTTTCCAGTGACCAATTTATGGCAACATTTCCTGAATATCCTTTTTTTGCATCAAAATTCCATTTCAGTGTTCCGGCAGTTGTTTCGTGAAGTTTGTTTAAAGTATTCCATAAGCTATAGGCAGTGAGCGAAAGCTTGTGATACCTGATAAAATCACCTTCAGGAAACCAGCCATTTTGCAAAATACACCTCACAAGCTGGTAATTATCTTTCGTCTCAAACCCAATTGCCGGATTGAATTGATTGCCCGACCAGGAATAAACGAAATCGTACCCAAAGCCTTTTTGATTGCGATGCTCCCAGTTGACCATAAAGCGTGATGGCGACATATTAAAAATTTGATTTTGAGCTTCATTTTCAAATGTCTGCGCCCACCGGAGTGTCAGGTATTCATCGCCGGTAACCCTGAACTGCCCGTCGAGCCCGTAAGCCAGGTTGTAGGTTCCATTTGTTCCCAGTCTGCTGGTGAACATCCCGCCAACATACGAATTTGGATTGAAAACCTTCCTTTTCATTCTGACAACCCCGAAGTTCTCGCTGGGATTATCATCAAAACGGGCCGTTTGCATATCCAGAATCCCGACATCCCATTTGTTTATTTTGCCTGTCATTCGTAAACCGCCATAAATCCGCACTGGGTTTCCGTCGTAAATTCCAATCCGGCGGCTGTAAAACAAGTTATTTCCACCAAGGAATGAGAAATCGAACACGTCGTCTTTTTCCAAAAAGAAAACCCTTTTTTCAGGAAAGTAAAGCGAGAAACGTGTGAGGTTGATTTTCTGGTCGTCGGCTTCAACCTGAGCGAAATCGGTGTTAGCTGTGAGGTCGAGCGTGAGGTTGCTGGTAAGCGAGTATTTGGCATCAAATCCTACATCGAATTTTGGGGTCGTCTTCATTTGATATGCTGTTCCGGATTTGTTCAACTCATTTACCTGACCAATTCCGGAGGTGAAAAATGGTGCAAAATAGACTGGCTTTTTTTGCTTCAAACCTTCGAATTCGACCAAAGCGGTGAGCGAAGGTTTCCAGAAAGCCCACTGAAAATCTGGCGAAATAGCCGGAAAAGTTATCCACTCTGAAGTTGCTGCATGGTATCTAACGAGACTTATTCCCATCAACGTTTTACCTTCCTTAGTTTGAAACCTCAAACTGGGAAAAGGTATCCTGAATTCGGCCGACCAGCCTTGTTTATTTGGCACCGTTTTCACATCCCAGAAAGTATTCCAACTGAAATTAATATCAGAATTTGAATCAACACAATCGTTTTTTACCGACCCATCGGTTCGCAAACCGTTTGGATTGGTCCAGAACGAAACCGCATTTTGCCGGTCGTTATAGGTATCCAACAGGATTCCAATCCAATCGCACGATGGCGTTGCATAATCGCGTTTCTTACCAATCGCCCTGATGTCATCCGGATTTTTGTAGTTTAATATTCCTGAAACATAGAAATACTGTTCGTCATACGCTATTTTTATAACCGACATCTCGGTCGGTTCGATTCCAAAAACCGGCATATGCATCACCATTTTCAGTGCTGGAACTAGTTGCCAGAATGGTTCATCAGGTATCCCGTCGAAGTTGATTCCGCCTGTTATTCTGGTGACTTTAAACGGTACCGAAGAAAGTGCATTATCCCTGCTTTGCGCATGGTTGTTCACGGGCAACACACAGGTAAAAATCAGGAGCAGGATTATAAAGTAGTTCATGTATTACTATGTTACAAAATCATTTTCCAAAGGCATACAAATGTTCCGAAGTACGTATGTAAAGGTTATTTCCTTCGATGGCAGGCGTAGCCAGAATTTTACCCTCCAGTTTGGTTTCTGAAATAACCAAAGGCTTTTTAGATGCTTCGATTACTTTAATAATTCCATTATAAGATGCCATATAAATTTTGCCATTTGCCATAACAGGTGAAGCAATGCATGCACCCGGGGCTCCCAGTTTTTCCTGAAAATGCACCTTGCCTGTTTTAGCATCCATGCAGGTTACCCAACCTCCATCTTTAACCATGTAAATAAAGTTGCCGTATGCCAACGGGCTTGGGACTTCCGGAATCTTTTCCAGTTGCATCCACAATATATCATCGAATGTCAATTCACCTTTTAAACCTGCAGGTATAGCTAAAAGGCCAAAATCCTGCACAAAATCACTCCAGAATTCGTGGGTTTTGGTCCATTCGGTATTATTTAAAAAGCCGTTTTTATCTTTATCCATACCCTTAAACAGACTTCCGACTGCCCACTGGGTGTTTTCGATATCAGTTATACCTGGCCGGGTAAAAATCATCATGTCTTTGGGCAACTCATTTAACTCAATCAAGCTATCGCCGTTTTGGTCAAAATCTTTTAAAACATCTTCAAAATTACCGTAGCTGAAATATTTACCTCTTCTTTCTTTTTCTGACAATTCCATCCATGCATTGATATAAATTACATCGTTATAAATTATGGGTGTCCCTATTCCATTTGTCATTAATTGAAACCACCAGACAGGGGAGCCATCTGCAAGTGAATAGGAAGCAACACCTCCGCACCGGTGTAAAATCACCTGATTCTGAAACCTGATTGGAGTGCTGTATCCCGGATATTCATAATTGATAAAAGGTGTGTTTTCCTGTATTAATGATTTCCAGATAATGTTTCCTGTGTGTTTGTCAAAAGCCAGCAAACTGCGCTGTTCTTCGTTTCCATAATCAAGTTTAATGATTACCTTATCGTCCATTATCACGGGAGAACCCGGGCTGCCGTACAAAACCTTTTCGGGAACTGGTATCGGATAATTCCATTTGACATGGCCATCATGGCTGAAACAACGAAGTCCGGAGGATGCAAAATACACATAAATTCCATCTGCATCGGCTGCTATTGTTGCCTGTGCCGGATTACTTATTGCATGGGGCTTTTCATATTTTTCCGGTGAAATGGAATCGCGCCAGAGAATTTCCCCGTTTGTTCTGTTTAAACAGATGGTTTGCAGCATGTTTTTATCTTCTGTAAATCCTGTCAAATAAAGTTTGTTTTCCCAAACAACTGGGGAAGAACTGCCCACAGGCAAGTCAATTTTCCATAACAGGTTCTTGTTTTCACCAAATTCAACCGGAGGATTTGCAGTTTCGTCGGCAATACCTGAACCGTTATTTCCGCGAAACTGAGTCCAGGTCATTCCATCCGTTGAGGATTGCGCAAGTAAAATGGTTGAAGAAATGAATAAACCTAACAATATTATTAATGACAAAATAAGCGATTTCATAATATTGGTTTTTGAATGTTTAATATTTAATCTTGCTTCTTATGTAGTATCAAATCAATCTCCTTCATTTGGTCGCCTGTTAGCGGCCCGAACTGCAAAGCGCCTGCATTTTCTTCCACCTGTTTTACTGTTTTGAAACCGGGGATTGGAATTGTGTTTTCGCTCCTTGCCCAAAGCCATGCAAGCGCTCCCTGTGCAAGGGTGCGACCGTTACTTTTGAGTATTTCCCTTATTGCATCGAGTTTATCAAGTAACTCTTTTACTGGTTTCCCTTCAGAAAAGAATATATGGTATTCATCGCCAACATGGTGAAGTATTGACCTGACATCATCGGTTGGAAGAGTAGTATCAGTTGTAAATTTGCCGGTCAGCAGACCCATTGCCAAAGGCCCGCGGTTAATGCTTGCCAGGTTTTTTTCTTCACACAACCGAAGAATTTCTTTGTTCCCCACAAATAGGTTGAATATTTGTTGAATTGCAGCGCAGTTTTTTCCTTCAGCAAAAAAGGCGGCCCGTTCAAAATCATCGGTACTCCAACCGTAACTTCTAATTTTTCCTGCTTTCACCAAATCTTCCAAAGCATCGCGGGTTTGTTGTGCTTTGTCCAGTGGATATTCTGCGATATGTAACTGGTACAAATCAACATAATCGGTTTGAAGCCGTGAAAGGCTGTCTTCAACGGCTGTGCGGACATATTCAGGCGAGCCATCACCCTCCATACTTAGAATTTCCCGGCTTCCCGGTTCGAATGTCATTCCAAATTTTGTGGCAATAACTACTTTGTCGCGTTTGCCTTTAATGGCCTCACCAACCAGTTTTTCGGAATGACCGGTTCCATACATATCTGCCGTGTCGATAAAATTAACACCCATCTCTATTCCCCGTTGCAACGCTTTTAAAGATTCATTGTCGTCAACAGTGCTCCAGCCAAGTGGCATTCCCTGCATGAAAATGTTACCACCAATTGCCCAGCATCCCAGACCCATGGCACTGACTTCAATGCCCGACCTGCCTAATTTTCGTTTTAAAATGTTTTCCATGATTTTTGTTATATGGTTTAAAAATTATTTCTTTTTGATTGTTAGAATAAGTCCATCCTCAACTTCTTTAAAAGAAATGTCAGCCCCTAAATATTCACCAATTATTTTATGGTTAATCTTTAAAAACGTCATATACTCGTTATAAGAGACATTGTATTGAGGTCCGTTATTTTTCAACCACATGAAAGGAGTTTTTGACTGGAATTTTATCATCGTTTCAGATTGCTCCAGGATAACTAATTTATTATCAGGAGTCATAATTGTCCAGTTGTTGAGGCAACCTTTGGCAAATCCCTCCCATCCATTTTCCTTATTCCAGCTTTTTTTAAATTGGTCACCAGTAAACTTTGCCAGGTCTTCAACCGAATCACCTTGCGATTTTGCGTAATTTATGAAATTGAGAATAAAAGCATTCGTTTGGCCAACCATTCGGGAATGCTTTTGTGCATCAGAGATTTCAGGAACTACAAATTTTTCTTGTGCTACAATGGAAGTCACAAACAAAAAGGTAACAGTAATTAAAAATAGTTTTTTCATGATTTTTGATTTTAAGATTTATAGCTGATTTTTTTTACCACATATTCCATGCAGTGATTAATTCACAAATTTGAACCTGGTTATTTTTATTAATGTATTTTTCCGAGAACCTGCCGTCAGTCATCACATCTTCGTTCATAAATGCAACCACAGGTTTGGCCACAAAAACGGTGTGGTCGCCTGTAACTATCTGGTCGATTACCTTACATTCGAGATTTATAAAACATTCCTCAAGCATTGAAGCTTTAATCTTGTTTGATTGCATTGGTGTTAAACCGGAATCGGCAAATTTGTCCACTTCATTGCTGTGTGTGGTTCCGACCTTAAGTATGGCTTCTGTAAGTTCGGGAGTTGGCAGGTTTAACCCAAATTCTTTGGTTTCGTTAATCAGCGCGTGGCAGGCACGGTAAGAATCTTCGCCTTTTTCCCCATTTCCTATTGATGCCGTTATTAAAAGCGGTTCATGAGAGGTAGGTGTCACCCAGCAAGCT
>DAITNH010000085.1:0-18016 GCA_036834745.1 Prolixibacteraceae bacterium | reverse complement strand
ATTTCAGGTTCAGGAACAGGTTTAGCCTCGGTTTTTTCGCAGGAAGGCAAAACTAAAAATTGAAAGAATAAAAAGGCGATTACAAATGTTTGTTTGAGTCGGTTCATTTTGAAATTCAGTTATTTTTTCAGTTTATACAGGTACAGTTGGCTGGCTTCGGGCCACGGTTCCGGCCAGGGTTTATCCCGATTGGCAGGCAAGGTTTCCCATTTCAGTACATATCGGGCTCCGGGTTCTGCAACGGTTCCCAAATCTCCTGAAGTACGGACTTCCAATCCGGGGAAAGTTCCTTCAAGCTTTGACAGTTGTGCCGGAGATGCCGGTTTCCGAACCTGTCCGCAAATTTCCAATTTCTCATTCAGGAGAAAATTTCCATTTCCGTATTTGATGTGCGAATAACCCAATTCATAATACCCGTCGCCCAGGTTCCTGAAATCGCCAACCCGGACTTCCGTATTGATGCTTCCGTTTCCTGAAAATTCCCAGCGGTAATCCCAGTTGGTCAATTGTTTGATTTCCCATTTTTTGCCTGATAAACGCGCCGTGTAAAATTGCAGGTTTCCGGCTGCGTCGTATTTGTGGTAAGCGAAAAGTGGTTTGCCATCGTTGTCGAAGCAAAGGCTGGCGGCCAGATTGATGATTCCGCCCTTTACCGGAATCGGGTCAACCATCACCGATTTATTGTCGAGCGTAGCCGGAAGCTTTACAGGTTCACCAAAAGCGTTGAACCAGTTTTTCAAATCAGGACTTTTCATGTAAGAAAGATCGTGATTGGTTGAACAGTCGGGCGTATCGCGCCAAACCCAGTAAACATGGTACCAGTTGTCGGCCTTCAAAGTCGGCTGGCTTTGGTAGGCATTCATCAGTCCCTGCCCGTCGGTGAGCGGGGTATCGAGTAACCGCTGCCATTGTTTGGTTTTGCTGTTGTAAATGTTGTAAATCTCGTTTCCGTCGCCACTTCCTCCGTCGCGGTAATGAAAAATTAGTTCGCCCTCGCGGGTAGTCATAAAATGCGGGTATGTACAACGTTTTTCGTTGCTGCTCACCATGCTCATTTCCTGCTTCAGGCTCGAAATATCGTTCGGTTTTGTGCTCCGGAAATAGGTAATGGGATGGACATGCATGTTTCCGGACAAATGAATATACCCATCGGGATCGACACCCAAAGTGACACTGTTGTGGCTGTCCCAGCCCAAAATAGTACTGGTTCCTCCGGCGGTTTCGCGCGAAGTGGCAGGTAAAATGGTCAGCTCAAATTTGGGATCGCTTAGATTGCGCTGCCCGACTACCATATTGCGATTGGCGTTGTAATAGGCAATGAACTGACGGTTTTGGCGTGTCAGCAGGCAGAATCCGACACGGTGCCCGGCCCAGACTTTGTCGATGGCAATCACCTGTTCGACCGACTCCGTATTTTTGGATTCATCGATGATCCGGCTTTTGTCGTTCAGGTCGTTTTGAGCACATGCCGTAAAAGCGATGAATAAGACAGTTATAAGTAGGAAAGTGGTTTTCATGTTAAGATTGTTTAGTTCAAAATTATTTTGACTCACCCCCGTCGCATCTGGGATGTCGGGGGTGAGTTGTATTAGAATCTACCAGCTACCCAACGCTTTTTCAAACTTTGCATTTTTCGCATTAACCGATCCGGGAATCAGCAAAACCTGAATTGCCTGTTTTTGATTTGGTTTCAGTTGCATTTCAAATCCCACCAAAGTGGTGCCCGGATTTGGCGCATCGTAAGTGGTTGTGGGTTCGGTTGACCATGTTTTCATCGTCACTTTCGCACTTGTATTCACTTTCAGGTGGAGGGTCTTGCCATCTTTGGTCAAAGTGATGCTGTTTTTTCCAAGTTTTGGGGTACCGGTTGTCATCATGGTCCAGCGAACAGTTGTTGCTTTGTTTTCAGCAGTCAGTTCATCGCTCACCACCACAAATTTTTGATCAACAATGGCCACGCCGCGTTTGGCAGATGCAAGCTGGCCTTCATACACCGAAGAAATATCTGAAACGGCATACATGAAATCAGGATTGTCGGAGAATTGGTCGATTTTGGCATAACCTTTCACCACCTGCAATTGATTATCGATGGTCAAAGTGTTGTGCGGAAAATTGTTCAGGCGGAAAATAGTCCAGCGCTGTGCATCTTGTGTCCGTCCAAAAATGTTCATTCCTTTCGATTCGAGCGACTCGTAACTCTGCATCCCAAAATCTGAAGCCCAGCGCACTCCATCTGCTTCCATAATGAACGAGCCAATATCCATGTGTCCGTGATTCACCGAAGGCGAACCAACCTTAAAGCCAAGGTAAATAGCATTCGGATCGGTCCAGGAAGTACGCATCATGGCAAGAGGATTGGCTCCCTGTCCTTTCCATGCTTTCACTTTGGGTTCAGAAACTTTGTCAAGAGGCAAATCTTTTCCCCAGATCATGATGGCAGGCAACAGACGGTCGCGGGTAAAACGTGAAAAGTCGTCGCGTTGCAGATAAGTTTTTTCGACCCATAACTGTGATGGATCGTTGTTCTTTTGGGCGAACCAGAACATAGCAGGGCTCAAATCGCCACCTGAACCGGAATCTCCCCAGTTGAAGCTCGGACCAACAACTCCGGTCATATTTTGCAGGAATACAGCGGTTTGTAAAAATCCTGGAGTGCTGTTTAATCCAAAATCAGAATCAAATGCTGTTTCGACAGCGCTTAAAAACATCACATTGAATGAAGTTCCATATCCCCAGTAGCCATATCCTTCAGGATAAGCGCCGTCGGGTTTGTATTCGTCCATCGAAAGTGGAATGGAATTTAGGGCACGGTCGATGATGATTTTTGAAAGGCCGGGATGATCTTCGGCAACCGCCAAAGCGCCATAAGTCATACCTGCATTGCAAACCTGGTTCCAATTGTTCACTACCCGGTGCCATGAGTTGTATTTGGGGTCGAGCGAAGGATAAATTCCCTTGTAAACGATGGCATCGCGGATGATTTTCTTCGATTCTGCAGAAAGATTCGGGTAAAGCCAGTCGTAGCCAATGGCAACGGCCATCGTCATTTCGCCCACATCGAGAAAATGAGAAGGATTCCAGTCACTGAATTTGGCAATGGCCAGCATTTCTTTTTCGCACCGGTCGAAATATTTTTGTTCGCCCGTCATTCTCCATGCATATGAAAGATGAAAAATACGGCGCAAAGCTTCGCGCGATTTGTCGAGCAGGCGGCGCCCGATCTGGATGCGTTCAACCGGAGGCAAAGCGATTATGTTGTTGCTTTCCAAAAGGATCGCTTCGTGCATCTTCTTCCAAATGGGGTTCCCGGCAATCGATTGCTCAATTTGCCGTTCTTCACCTTTCAGAAGTAAGATGCGGGGATGTTGTTTGTCGGTGATAGTCTCCACCGAAATGGATTGCTGTGCAAAGCTGATTCCGGAGAAACAGGTCAGTAATAAAATGATTAGCGCATTTTTAAAGTAGTTCATGTGTTTATGGTTTAGGTTTTTAAATATTTATTGTTTAGACTCCTTTGATTATTAGGCAATTACAATGTTATATTCAGAATTTTAATCCCACTGCTTATTAGGGCTAAAGCCCAACTCCTTTTGTGTACTCATGTCCGTTGGCTTCAGCCAACGGCAAAGGATAGGGCTGCGATTAAGCAGCATGGTCGATCAGAGCATTATCCTTTGCCGTCACATTTATGTGACGGACAGGAAATTTGCATTTTATTTGGGCTTTAGCCCAATTATTTTCCTTCATTTGACAGCTATGCCCATTTTAGCATGGGGCTTTTTTATAATTCTATTGTTACACTCTGTCCGGCATAAACGGTTTGTGGCAATTCAATTGATATTTCGGAAACTCCTTTTCGCCCGTTCCAGAATGAGCGGAAATTTTCTCCGCTTTTTTCAATCTTTCCGGTAACGGCGACATGTATTTTACCCAGTTTTCGGGAAGGATCGGCCACCGAAATTTGTTTTACCGCAGCACCCACTGTTTTCACCATTACAGTTCCCGGACTGTCCATTCCGATCGTCAGATTCTCCGAAACTTTTAATTCACCTGAAGTATAAAATACGATCTGACAAATGTTTAGTCCTGAATGACTGACTGCCTGAATTTCCCTGGTATTCGACAGGATTTTAACTTGCTGGCCAGCTTTGTCCATTTCCTGTTCTGTGGTTGCCGGAACAACGATGTATTGGTAGCTTGCGTTCGACGGTTGTGTTCCGTGATCGATCCAAAGTTTGAAAACGTCTTTGCTTATTTCATCTTTTGGCGAATCTGACTGGCGGTTAATTTTGAACCAACTTCCGGTTTGCGCCTGATTCGACAGGTTTACCTTTTGCACTTCAGGAAAAACATAGCCGATGCCGTCGTGTAAAATCCATTTCACCTCGTCCAGTGAACGTTCTCCTTTTTCAACAGTTGATTTTTTGGTGCCATTCATCAACACTACTTTCCCGCTGAGCAAACATTGGTTGATGGTCGTTGATACCGGAAGTTTTGCCCTTGAATTAATGCTTGTTCCGAGACAAACATATTCATCATCGAAAAAGAACCATGCTTTTTTTGCTGACATCGGGTCGTGTGGACTTTTGAAATCGTAAACCACCGCGCCATATTTGCCATCGGTAACCGCGCCAACAAAATCGCTCAGCCCTTTTTTCTGAATTTCATTTTCTGAAGGGAGTTCGGGCTTTTGCAGGATGGTTGTTCCCGGAATTTTTTGCCAGTCGTAAACCGGAGCGATGTTGGTGTATTCGTCGCCTGTTCTGGTAATATAGTTGGTGCCGTCGCCCCGGTGGTGGTTCATCAAACCCTCGCCGTTGTATGGTACTTCCATGTTGTCGTTGCGCGTGGAGTGCATCCTGACGGAGGTGAAAAAATCGGGACGCTGGAAACTAAAATGCTCTGTTTGCCAGAAAAATTTTCCGAACGACAGGGTAGGAGCGGCTTCTCCCTTGCGGATTTTGATGATCTCTTCCAGTTCATTCTTCCGGTAGCTGGTTGTTTTTAGCAAGCGTTCAGGGGTAGTTGTCCCCATTGCATGATGACTATCGAATCGTGTAACATCGCGGTTTTTTGTTCCCGGATCGCTAAATTTGCCATACACCATTTGTTTGCAGATTCCGTCGAGATAATAGTCGATCAGTTGCTGAAGTGGTTTCTCCGAGAACTGATACTTTGTACCGGCTACAAAAGCAGCCCATTCGGCAAAAGCGTCGGCATACCCCGTACCATAAGAAAGGGTGTTGTTAACGCGGTCTTCCCGGTGATGAAAGCTGTAATCGTGTTGCATTCCACGTTGCCCGGTGTTGAACTTGATTTCTCCTTCAATTACCTTGATGACTTCGCCGAACTGAACTTCGTCGCGTTTGTAGAGCAATGTTTTGGCAAGGATACCGGCTATTTTAATTCGGTCGCCACTGGGGCGTGCACCGCTGGCAGTTAAGTGCGCGCGGCCAATCATCGGCAGCATTTTCTCAACTTGTTCTTTGGTTAGGTCGGTATCCATAATCATCAATACTGAATTCAGGGCAACGGGCGTACCGATTTGGTTGTGCCACCAGTTTTGGCAGATAAAATCGTTGGTCAGCCAGTAGCCGAGCGCTGAATAAATGACTGCTTTTAACTTTTTGTCGCCTTTCAGTTTGGTGCCTTTCTTTTTAAAAGCGCGGCTCATTTCGACCATATTGCCCAAATGCCGGGCATGTTGAAATCCGGTGTTCGAAACATCCACATAATCGATGCCTAGCCAGGTTCCATCGGGGCGGATGGTCGCCATTAGTTCCCTGACACTTGTTTCATTTACCGGTGGAGCCATCAGTTCGGCAATCACTTTTTGTCGGAGGAGTTCAATTTCTGAATTTAAGGATGGGCTCGATGCCTGTGATTTTGTTAGTCCAACCAGGAGGAAAATTGATAATAGAATTAGGTTTTTCATATACTCTTAGAATTAGTTTTTAAATTGCCAGATATAACTCGCTATTTTAATCATGTTCCAACGTGGTAGAATATTTCTCTTGGCTCGTTTCATAATTTTCTGATTTCTGCATTTGGTCTTTTTTGTAACTACTTTTCTGAACGTGATTTCAATTCCGTCCGAAAGATGGTTAATTCATTGAAAAACATTTTCGCGCGGACGATTTTCTTTTGTTCATTCCTACCCAGGGCGACACTCCTTCGTCGTTTGCCCTGGGCTACAAATATTTCGCCCATACTGGGCTGAACCCCACCGTCTCTCTTTTACACAGCTATTCATTTATGGGCAGTTTGGCAATATACAAAGGGACTCCTACGGAGAATTTTCCGCGTAGCGGATATAGTATTGTAGATCAGCATAGAGATAGTCCCGATTTTTCGCGTAGCGGATTAACTTTTTATTTTACCAGACATCAATGAATTATTGACTATTTGCCTGAAAGCCTGACTTTAAACATTCCTTCATTCTCTTTAGCCAGGTAAGCTGGCATACGGATTTCTATCCTTTTTAATCCATTCATTTTGCGGTCGAGGTAGAATGGCGGTGGGTCGAGTTGAATAACCGAAACCTGTAATTCGGGATTAGCCAGATTATCCAGTTTCAGTTCCTTATTATCCTGACGGAGAATGGCTCCACCTTTTACGATTTCTACATCGGCTGTAGTCATCATTTGCCACGAAATACTTTGGGTCGATTTGGTCGTGGTGAAATGATCTTCAATCAGAATGGAACGGTTATCTTCTTTGGTAAATTTTCGGGTAGCATTTTTTATGTTTTCGCCGTAAACTGCCGTCAAATCAAATGTGGCTTCAGGTTTTGCTTCATCTTTAAATTCCTTCAACGGGGCAAATCCGCTGTTTATAAACAGCGCGTCGTTTACTGTTACGGTGCTGTGTCCGTAGTTATTTTTGGTGAGCAGGGTCCACCTCCAGCAATCCTGGCAATTTCCCCAAAGATCAAATCCAGCTTGTTCAATCTGGTTGTAGCTCTGATTTCCGGGATCGATCGACCAGCGCACGCCATCCAATTCAAAAATAAACGAACCTGCATCCATGTTTCCGTGACTGGTGGTTGCACGTCCGCCTTTTCCTCCGAAATAATAACCGCGGGCATCGTTTTCTTCGCCGGTGAAAATTACAATGGGGTTATCTCCTTCGCCTTTCCATGCCGTTGGAATTTTTACGTCACTTTTTTCTTCGTATTGCGACATCCAAACCAACGCTGCTCCCGAAACTCTTGACAATTCGCCCAATTCAGCTGTTGGAATCAAAAAACGTTCTTTTTCGAAAAAGGCTTTGTTCCCGGTTTTTGCAGCAAACCAGGCCAAGGTAACATCACCGCCTTCGCTGCGTTTATCGCCGCAATCGGCAAAATTGTAGTACCAGCCCGAAGGAGCATTCATCAATACCCTAAAAACCGCACTCTTTTTAAAAGCCGGATATTCGGCTATACCAAAATCGGTACCGAAAGCGCTTTCGAGCATGGCCGAAGTGACAACAGAGAAGCTTGTTCCATAGCCCCAGTATGTAGAACCTTCAGGATAAACACCATCGGGACCATATTCGGCCAATGAGTGAACTATTCCATCGAGTGCGCGGTGGATGGTTTTGGCTGCCAATTCAGGATCTTTTTCAGCAATGGCAATGGAGGCGGCAATCATTCCGCCGTTGCAAACCTGGTTCCAGTTGTTGGTTCCGTATGCCCATCCCGGATCTTTACCATTTGCGGGCCAGCTTGGTTTAATTCCTTTTTCAATCAAAGCTGTTTTGGCTAGTTCGATGGTCGATTTTGGCAGTTTTCCGGCAGTCCAGTCGAGTGCAATGGCTACTGCCATCGACATTTCAGCCACATCGAGGTAATGTGACGGGTTCCAGTCGGTAAAATTGCAAACCGCGATTACTTCTTTGTTGATGCGGTCGAGTATCGTTGCGCCTTTTTCAATCCGGTAAACCATGCCCAGCATGTTGATGCGGTAAAGCATTTCGCGGCTTACACCCAACAAACGGCGGCCTTCCAGTTTCCGCTCCAACATTGGTTTTTTCTGAATTTCAATAGCATTTAGCTGAATGGCTTTATACATGTTTTGAATCACCGGGTCTGATTTTAGTTTCGACTTGACCAGTTTTTCGAGTTCAGTATTTAATACCAGACGGGGCTGTGTTTTCAGCAAATTACTTTTCAGGTACGCTACCGTGATTGGATTTTCAAGCTTTGTAATTTGTTTTTCGTCGGGCAATAAATTGTTGCAGAAGGATTGCGTTGCTACTGACAATAAAATAGTCAGAAATAAAACACTGATTATAAAATGGATTTTAGGTTTCATATTTATCGATTTAGTTGGTTTTATTCTTTTATCCTTATGTCAGGGCCGTTTGTCCTTCCAAAGTTTAAAGTCGTCCCAGTAAATTTGCAGGGTTTTGTTTTGGCTGCCCATATAGTCGATCAACTTCTTGGAGGTGTAAAGTTTGATTGGATTAAAATCGGTCACCCCGTCAGGATTGGGATCCTTGGTGTTGTGGGTGATTTTGGTGAGGTCGTAAATGATTTCCTTTTTTCCGCCATCAGGCTGAATTGTCATGTAGAATTTCCCATTGTTGGCATCGCCTTCTTTGTAGTAATACTCCAGCGTAAACCATTGCCCTATCGGCACTTTTACTTTTTGGTTGGTTTCTTTCCAGAGCGTGGTGTATTTCTGGCTTCCATCGGCAAACAACTCGCAATCCTGCCCATCGAGAATGAAATACAGGTCGCTTTCTTCAGCAACGGGTTTTCCGATTCCAAGCGTGATCCGGAATCCGTAAGGCACATTCTGGTTCCAGGTAACATTGTTCCAGAATTCGGCGATGGTGAGCCAACTTATTTTATCAGGAAAAGTGCGGACGGTATTGAAATCGCTGGGCAGAAAAATACGTTCCGACTGGTAAAATTCCTTCATTCCCTTGTTGCCGTAAAGATTGCCCTGAATACGTCCTTTTGAACCTTCCACATTGGGTTTATTGAGCCAGAAATGCAGCACATGATTGGACGGATTACCCGGCTCGGGAACAATTTTGGCAAAGCGCATCGTTGAGTCGCCGCCCTGGTATTGCAGGTTGAAATTGCCGATTTCGGGATGATTGTCCAGATCGTTCACCCACTCGTTGTGGTCGGGAAAAGCTTTGTCAGTGCCGGTAATGTCGGAATCCGAACCTTTGGCGATGACTTTCGAACCAGGCTCAAAACCCGATTGGAAAATTAATGTTCCGGTGTTTATTACAGGTGCCTTTTCCTGTGCGCAAGCGGTGAAAAGTATAATCTGAAATACGATTGTGAGGTACAAGGTTTTCATAGTCGGTTGTTTAATTGGTTTGCTTCCCCAAAAAGGGTATGTACTACTGCATCAAAATAAATTTCTCGGCACTTATCTTTTCATTCGATATTAAATCCGTTCCGTTTCCGGCGAAAGTGTTATTTGCTGTTTTAATGTTTTTTCCTGAATAGGCTTCCACTCCAAAACCATTGTTGTAATGGATCAAGTTGTTGCTCATACTTACATTTTCGGAGCCAAGGTATAAATACTGAACCATGATTCCGCTGCGGTCGTTGGCTTCGATCAAACTTCCGGAGATGGAAATGTTTTTACTTTCCGTCACCAACATTCCGAACCAGGCATTGCGCGCCAATTCGCAGTTGGTTACCGTGGCGTCAGTGCAACTTGTCAGGGCAATGCCGCAGCCGTGAGGCGAGGTGTCCATCCGGCTGTCTTTAACGCTTACATTTGAGCAATGCGTTAAAAGCAAATTGTGCTGAAGTTTCGGTCCCGGAACCACGCTGGCGCCATTCTCGTTGAAATCGCAGCAAACCACATTCAGGTTTTCAGCACCGCTAATGAAAACTCCATTGTAAGTGCAGTTTCTGACGGTTATATTCAGGAGTGTAATATTTTTCATTTGTCCTTCATGCTGACCCAAAAACATGATTCCGCCCCTATTTGCTGTGCTTCTGTATGACCGGCGGCTATTGGGATCGCTGCCCGGATCGGTATCAGTGGCGCCTTCCACCATCAAATCACAAATCGTTGCATCGTGCAGGTCGTCGGTTGCATTCACAATGGCATCGCGTACCCCCGATTTCGGATCAAGAAATAGTACGGTTGCCAAACCTTCTCCTGAAAGTGTTACTCCGGATGGTATTTTTAAGGTCGTCAATAACCTGTGAATTCCGGAAGTTGCTATTACCCATCCGTTTTTACCCGCAACTTTGTCCAATGCTTCCTGAATTGATTGATCGGGATTGACCCGAATTGCATTTGTTGCAGGTTTTGAAACTGCCTGATCCATTGCCCCTGCAGGATAAGCTATTGGCGAGGCAGCCGGTTTTGCCTGTTTGGTGATCGTTTTTCCTGAAGGTGCGCGGAAAGCGGTTAGTACACTTCTGTGGGCTTTTCCGCGAATGGAATCTGCAGCCTGTTTGGTGTAGGGTAGTTCTATTCCCTGTGCGGCATAATGGCGATAGACATATTCGTAGTCATCGCGTATTTTGGTAGCCCTGTCGGAAATCGTTCCATAGCAATGCGGCTTATGTCCGAGTAAAAAAACGGCAGTGTATTCGTAACCCAGCGCAATCCGGTTATCAGCTATCGAAAAGAAATCGACACCCTGCGTGAAAGCTATTTTGGCCGCTCCGGCAAATTCGCCCAGTCCAAGCTGAACATGCGCCTGATCGCGCATCGACTCCTGACATTGCCCGCCTGGATAAATGTATTTGAACATACTTCCGTTGACAGGAGCGTGTAAAAAATGGTCGGTGGCATTGTTGAACATCTCACGGTTGTCGGTAAAAATGGCGATGGCAAGAATGGAATGAATAATGGCGCCGTCCCAGTTGCCGTTGGCCTGCGGGTAATAAAAACGCATCAGCGGATAATAAACCGTCATCAGCATTTCAGTAAAACGGTCAATGTCTTTTTGCTGCCAGCCCGAATCGGTGTAGCGCAGAATTTCGGCGGCATTGCACAATTGATGGCCAGTCCAGCCAGCCAGAAGTTTGGCGTCGTTGTAATCGAAATCCCAGACTACCGGCGCCCACGCGTTAATTATTTCGATTGCCTTTGCGGCATAAGCTTTTTCATTTGTAATGTACCACATAATGGCACAATTGTAGGCCATGTCGGAGCCTTTGGAAAGGTCGTCGCCGCCAATGTTTGGTTTTCCGTATGGGCCACGAAGAACATGTGTGTATGGTTTTACCTCAAACTGAAGGTTGGTGGCAGCTTTCAGGCGGTCGAATGCATCTTTCCAGGGTTGCTCTCCAGCGAGTACCTGTTTTTTCATGTATTCCAGATCGGCTGAAGTCTGGCCAATTCCGGGGTGGATAAATTTTTGGGCAAAACTATTTTCAGGAGAAAAGACGATGAAAACCCAAACCAGTAAAATGAGTGAAAAAAGTCCTTTCATAACTTTAAATTTTAAGGTTTAATTTCTGGTTTTTGTGATAGTGGTACCTTATTTCCAATCATCAAATCATCCGTAAAAATGCTGATGTGATCTGTATTGATTTCAGGATTTAGGATCACATACTGATGTTTGCCTGCGGAAGCGCTTTCCCAGGTGTTGCTGCCGTCGGGCGCAACCATGCAGTGCCCGTTAACAAAAGAAAAGAAACGATCAGCATGATCGGTAAGCAGTAAAACGGCAATTTGATCCCAGCTTTGGCGTCCTGCAAAATTGTTGTACAGTTCGTACGACCGATATAAAATATGGTCGTTTGGAACTTCGCTTTTCAACTTGTTGCCTCCGGTGATTATTTTGTTGCCAACTTCCCAGCCACAGAAAATGACTTCCTTTTCCCAATTGGCCAGACAATAAACCGTCGATTGCGGATCGGGGCGGTAAAAATTGGCCTCTTTACCTTGGGGGAACTGGCCTCCCATACAAATCCATTTACCAACTTTTTTCTTTGCCAGTTCTTTCCCGTTCAGGGGCGATAGTTGGTCGGATCCGGATTGCAACAGCCCCTGAAGGCTACTCAGGTGGCCTATTGAAACAATTGTTACCGATTCGTCGGGATTTTGTGTCAGTAATTTTCTGTAAAGTTTGACCGCATCATCGGCATCTTCCCATGATTTCAGCTTTGAAGCGAATTCGCTGGCTATGGTTTTGGTGTAGCGTGAGTGGTTGGTCAGTTTTGGCTGGCCTTTCAAAAATCCGACCGGAATATCGGAGCATCCATAAAAGGTATTGATTGCGCTGGCGCAAACGGGAGCGAAAGGATCGTCGCTGGTAACTACGACGCCAATCAATTCAATTGTACCGGCTTTGTGCAGGTTAAGCAGCATGGCCATTGCCCCAACATCGTCAACATCCGAATCAAGGTCGGCATCCAGAATAACTTTTTGTCTCGGAAAGAGGGATTTCTCCGCGGCAATGTTTTGTTGCGGGCAGAATAAGAAAATAAGAATGAAAAGAAAGCCAAATGTTCCTTTGGATAGCATTTCGTTAGGCTTGGTTAAATTTAGTTGGTTTAGGTTGAAAAAAAAGAGTTATTGCGCTCCTCCCGAAGCACAATAACTCTTTGTAACTGTTAGTGACTACTGCATCGGATATCGTTTGATACTGATGGTCATTTCCTTTTTGGTATTGTCAATTTTGTTGATGTAAATATATGCCCGGTATTTTCCGTCAGCGGTTTCCACCCAAATGCCAGCTTCAGCCTTTAAATTGATGGCATAATCAGGTGCACCTGCAAAATCAAGCTGTTGAAAATCGAGGTCGTCGATAAAAATACCATACTGCAAACGGGCAAGTTGCTGATCGCGCAAAGCCCAGACTTTCCAGATTTTTGCACTTTTATTTACTCCTGAAGGAAGGGTTATTCCGGGTAAATAATCGGGACTGGAAGCTGGTGCAACCAACGCATGGGTAAAAGTGATTCCGGTGATTACCCGGTAAAGGTAAACCAGATCAATATTAGCGGCATTTGTTGCAGCATCCGCGGCATTGTATACAGCCATATCGGCAATAGAAATGTAGCTGTTGTTGTTATCGCTCAATACCAGGTCATGTTTCATATCCATTTTAGCAATGGTGTATGGCCCCATTTCATAAGATACTGTTTGTCCGTTGCTGGCTTTTGCTGAAAAAGTGAATTTAACAGTTTTTCCGCGGGCTTCTTCAGGAATAATGTAATAGTAGCGCAAGGTTGCAGCACAGGTGTCTTTGCTGAAGACCACTTCTGTTTTTGTTCCTGAATTAACCGAAGGAGAACCAACAATTATGGGAACATCAACACCACTTCCACTGGTACTGAATGAACGGTTTTCAAAGTAAGTGGCAGGAGCTCCTGCAATCGAAGCTTCCACCTGTGCCGAAATAATTTTACCTTCGGCCTGAGGAAGCGCCATTGCATAAGCAAATTCCAGGTTCAAGCCAACCACGTTTGGCCCCAGCGTGCGTTTGATACAGTCGTTGTGAAGCCCTCCCTCTAAAGTTGGCAGAGCGTATTCTTCATCCTGACAGGCCGTAAAAAAGAGAGCCAGTAAGGTCAGGAGCGTTAAACTATAGTGTTTTAATTGCATAATTCGATTCTTTTAGGGTTTGGCTTGAACTGTTACGTAAACGGTATATGGTTTTTTTACCAACCGGTTGCCCGATATTACAGTGTAAACTTTCGGATTGGCAAGGTCGGAGAAATCCACCTTCCCTACAATCTTCGGATCAAGTTTGGCATCGGTTACCAGACTAAACTGAGGATAGACATTTTTAAGATCGGTTCCGTAAAAAACCTCCACATTAATGGTTTGTGCAGTTGTATCAATAACTGCTGCCTTTGTTCTTACTGTCTGAAAATCAACGCCAAGCAATTCGAAATTGCCTACATAGCATTGTCCCCTGGTAGTAATCAGCAACCCATCCTCATCAACAGGAAAATCGGTGCAACTAACCCAGGCAAAGGTTACTAAAGTGATAGCTATGAATGTTAAAAAATATTTTTTCATTGTGTATGAATTTAAGTTTCACAAATTGTTTTCCGAATACTATAACCAGGGTTTGTTCTGTGTTAAATTTGGATTGCGGTCACGTTCCCCCGGAGGAATGCGGAAAATGTAATTTTGCTGATAGGTAAGCTCGGAGGTGTTCTGGTAGTAGCGGTCGCGGTTTGCACCGTGTGTGTCGATTCTCCATACACCCAATCCATAAGGTGGATTCCATACACGCTCGATGGCTCTCCAGCGACGAATGTCGAAACCGCGCTGCCCTTCACCCAAAAGTTCAATAATTCTTTCCTGTTCAATGGCTGAGAAAAAGGCTTCTTTCGAGGCTGTTTTTTCAGGAGCCAATGCCGGAAGGTTACCACGGTAACGTATTTTATTTACAAGTTCAATGGCATCAGCCTGAGGTCCGCTTATTTCGTTGGTTGCTTCTGCATACATCAGGAACACATCGGCCAAACGCATCACCGGATAGGCATAATCACCTTCGCTACGTCCCAAACCGCCGTAGTTGCGGAGGAATTTACGGAATACATATCCGTAAACAGAAGCATCGGTGTTGTATGAAGTGTATTTTACACCGTCTATTGTAACTGCCTGGTTCCATGTTTTGTAAATAAATGGAGTAAAGCCGGTTGATTTCAATGAAGTTAAGCCGATGCTCATTTCGTAATCCCACATGATAGACGATTTCATACGATAGTCACGATCAGCATAACTTGCAGGATTAACAGCCGAATTAAGTTTGGTGCGTGCTCCTGCGGTACTCGGGTTCATCGGGATCAACTTGTCAGCAAATTCACCAGTGATTGTTGACTGATAGCGGTCGGCAATTTCATACGTCGGGAATACCCAGCACTGTGAACCTTCGTGGGTACGGCCAGCTACATCGCGCATCAGTTCTTCTCCCTGACCTGTTCCGGTTCCACCATGGGTGAAAGACATGATTATTTCAGGATCGCCGTTTGCAATAGGTTGAAACAGGTAGAAATAGTTGGGGAGCACATCGGCATTGCCCATGGTACCCCAATCGCCGGGTTCTCCATTGCGGAATAACTTCAAGCCAAAATCGTCGATAACAGATTTGAAATCGGCAGCAGCAGCAGTGTATGATGTTGTTGCATCAGCAGTGCTGGGAGTAAAAGTATCCAATTCAGGCCATCCGAATTTGTTCCACGATGCCCAGAAAAGATGCAATTTGCCACGGAAAGCGAGAGCGGCAGGTTTGCCTGCACGACCTAAAGCAGATGCTTTTATTGGTAATTTTTCGAAGGCATAAGTAAAGTCTGCCATAATAGAGTCTTTAACCTGAGCCATTGGTGTCCGTGCCAGATTTTCAACTTCTGAATTTGAATAGATAATGTTTCCCATGTACGGAACATCGCCCCACATGGAGATCAAACGGAAATAAACCATGCCGCGAAGCAAACGTGCTTCGCCAATCACGGCTTCGAGACTAGGTTTTGAAGTTGCACTTGCAGTCGGAAGCATTTTCTCAACGTTTTCGATCACATAATTGGTACGGTTAACTCCACCGTACAAGTAACGATAATACTTGTCGAAATTGTCTCCATAACCTGTAGGATTATAGTCACCACCGTTGTATGCATCACCTTTTTGAAGGTTGTTATTGGTGGTGCTTGTTCCACGAACCCTGACATAATCGCCATGTCCGTCCAGGTAATAATCGCGGTCGAAAAGTGGCCTGACGGCTGCATAAGCTCCCATTAAGGCGGTAGTTGCATCGGCTTCGGTTTGCCAGAATTGGGCCGCGCCAAGTTCTGTTGTTGGTACCTGGTCGAGCAGGTCTTTGGTACACGAACTGTTAAAAAGGGTCAACCCAACAATTAGCGAGAAGACCAGTATTTTTGAAGTTATATTTTTCATAATGGTCATTTTTAGATTCCAATATTAATACCAAGTGAGAATGATTTATTTAACGGATAGGCATCACTGGCATGTGATCTTTTTTCAGGATCTAACCCGCGGTATTTGGTAAATGTTGCCAGGTTCTCAGCCGATCCGTAGATACGCACACTTTCGATACCAATTCTGATCAGCAGATTCTTGGGAAGTGTATATCCAAGCTGAATGTTCTTTAAACGCAGGTAACTTAGGTCGTCGAGCCAGAAAGTTGTTTCTGTACGGTTATTGCTTCCTCCTAGGCGAGGCCATTCGCCATCGCGGTTTTCAACACTCCATGGATTTTCCCAATGGCTCAAGGTAGATGCATAACGTTGCGCACTGAAGTTTACATTATTGAAAATGTTGATCCAGTAATCTTTACGTCCGACAGCTCCCTGGAAAAGTACGTTCAGGTCAAATCCTTTCCATGCAACGGCTGCATTGAATGCGAAGTTGGTGGTTGGACGGTCACGTTGCACATTTGGATAGGCTTTTAAATCGTTACCATCAATTCTACCATCACCATTAAGGTCTTTGCGCAGTATATCACCAGGCGAAGCTCCCTGTGGAGTAGCATTGTAAACATCGGCCCAGGTTTGTGCAATGCCCATGTCTTCGTAAGTGTATAGGAAGTGATAAGGCATGTCCAGAAAGGTATAGCCCCTTCCAAGAAAATCGTTCCATTTTTCAAGTACAGTAGTGTTGTATGAACCATTCAGGTTAAAACTGTATGTGAAATCACGAATTTTGTCTTTCCATGTGAAATTACCTTCAATACCACGGTTGCGCAGGTCGCCGATGTTTTTTCGGGGTGCTGTATATGCTCCCGTTAAAAGGATCGACATTTCCGATGGACGGTTCATCCCCGAAGTTAAACGGTCGTAATAATCTATTTCAGCGGTCAACCGGTTTTTAAAGAATCCAAGATCCAAACCAATATTTAAAACGCTGGTAGTTTCCCATGAAAGTTCAGGATTTACCATTTTTTCGTTTACCAAACCCAATGCAATAGTGTTGGCAATCATATAATGATTTGCATCAAGTGTCTCCTGTTGTTCGTAGCGGCCGACACCACTGTTGTTGCCCAAGCCTCCATAAGAAACACGAAGTTTTCCATTCGAAAGCCATCCTTCCAGATAAGAGCGAAGGAAGTTTTCTTCAGTAAAACGCCAACCGACAGCTGCTGATGGAAAGAACCCAAACTGACTTCCGGGGAGAAATTTAGAAGATCCGTCGTAACGGAAATTAACTTCAAGCAGGTATTTGTCGAATGCGGCATAATTTAAACGCCCAATATATGATTGAAGACCTTCGGTGCTTGAGTTACCGCCGGCTCCCTGTGTTGTACCAGCCAAAGCGGCATCAATTTCATGAAGCGAAGGATGCAAGCGGTCGGTACGCGAGCTGGATTGTGAGCGGGCATACCAGTATTCTTCTCCATAGACAAACAATGCGCTTATATCGTGGTTATTTGCAATGGTTGTGTTGTAATTTAATCTTCCGTTCAGCTGTGTTTTGTAACCAGTATTCGTGTAATTACCAACACCAGCATTGGTTCCCACATAAGTACGTGAGCCAAATGTATTGGTCTGGAAGTTGAACGAACGGTTTGGAATAGATGCAGAATAACGGAACTGGTTGTAATAATTCAGTGCATAGTCGATACGGGCAGTTAATCCTTTGATTGGCGTCCAGTCCCAGTAAATACTGGTGGAAGCTTCCTGCCGGTTTTGGTAATTCAGGTTGTTGACATATTGGGTATAGGGATTATAGGCCTGAGGATCTTCGTTGTAAGCCATCACTCCACCATAATTTCCTGAAACCGGATCGTAAGGAGTCAATCCTGAAATGGCATACTGAAGGTCAAATCCGGCAGTATTGGTCGAGTTGTCATCAGTAAATCCATCTTCAAGGGCATAAGTATATTTCGACCAGTCGCCGGCGAACTTGGCACCAACATTCATGTTGTCGCGTACCTTGTAATCGTAATTAAAACGGGCATTGTAGCGCGAATAATCGTTGTTGATCTGAAGACCTTTTTCGTCCATCATCCCAACAGATATAAAGAAGTTTGATTTTTCGTTGCCACCTGAAGCCGAAAGATTGTGGTTCTGAACCTGACCATCGCGCATCAGCACATCCCACCAGTCGGTATTCGGGTAACGCAA
>DAITNH010000084.1:11066-18024 GCA_036834745.1 Prolixibacteraceae bacterium | reverse complement strand
TATTGATGCCGAACCGGACTTAAATTTCAGAAATAGCAATATTACCAATTATTATAGCTTTAGTTGCATTAACAAATCTGGAAGACTTGATATTCAGAAACTTATTTCATCATTTTCTGAATTTTTAATTCTACAAAATTCCCTCAGAAAAGTAAAATTTGATTTCGAAAAACTTACCATTAAGGATGATTTGGTAAGTTACAAAGATATAACTGCCGAAAAGATCATTTTTTGTGAAGGCCCCTCCGCTGATCAGAATCCATTTTTTCAACATCTGAAATTCAAACATTCAAAAGGGGAAATACTCGAGCTAAAAATTCCGAAATTAAACATGAACGAAATTATCAGCGACGAAGTATTTGTGATGCCGGTTGGCAACGACCGATACAAAGTTGGCGCAACTTATACCTGGGATGCACTTAACTGGGAAACAACCGATTCCGCCCGTGAAGAGTTGCTGGCCAAATTCGAAAAAATCATTCCGTTAATTCCTGAAATGATCGGTCAAAAAGCGGGAATCCGCCCAACCATGCACGACCGCAAGCCAGTTGTTGGATTTCATCCCAAATATCCTCAAATCGGAATTTTCAATGGACTTGGCTCAAAAGGAGTTTTGCTTGGTCCTTATTTTGCGCGGCAATTGGCCGATTATTTGGCTGGAACATCATATTTTATTCATCCTGAAGTAGATATAAAACGTTATTTCCCGTCATCGGAACAAAATTCTAAAAAAGGGATTTGACAACTAAAATTGGAATTGATTTATTGAAACGATTCAACCGATGACTTCACAGAGAGATATTTTTCCTACTTTTGAAATACCAGAACCAACCAAAATCAAAAGGCAATGAAACCTATTTTTATTACACTAATTACACTGTTTTTCTTTACTATTTCCTTTATTCAAGCCCAGAAAACCGAAATTCAGTATTTGTCCGGAACAGGCAGCGACCAAACTGTCAACTGGGATTTTTTTTGTACCGAAGGACAGAACTCGGGCAAATGGACACAGATTCCGGTTCCCTCAAATTGGGAGCTTCAGGGTTTTGGCACCTATAACTATGGTGGAGACAAGGACGAAGTTCGTGGCAAGGAAACGGGCTTGTACAAATACAAATTTCAGGTTTCCAAAGAGTGGAAAAACAAACAAGTCAACATTGTTTTTGATGGTTCTATGACCGATACCAAAGTCAAAATCAATGGCGTTTCGGCAGGCAAAATGCATCAGGGAAGTTTTTACCGCTTTAAATACGACATCAGCGAACTTATAAAATACGGAAAAGAAAATCTACTTGAAGTTTCGGTGGCCAAACATTCTGAAAATGAAGGTGTGAACGAAGCTGAGCGCCGTTGCGATTTCTGGATATTCGGCGGTATTTTTCGTCCTGTATTTCTGGAAGCCAAACCTCACACAAATATTGAGCGGGTTGCACTTGATGCAAAAGCCGACGGTTCATTTCAGATGGATGTATTCCTGAAAGATATTCCTGAGCAAATGGAAGTAAAGGCACAGATTAAAACACTCACCGGCGAACCGCTAAGCTCACCTTTTTCAGTGATAATCGACAAAGGGCAGACAACTGCCAATATGAAAACCTTTGTTGAAAACATAAAATCCTGGTCCCCCGAATTTCCAAACAGATATCAGGTTGATATTCAGCTCATCAAAGACCTTGATGTGATTCATGAAGTGACTGAAAAATTTGGTTTTCGCACCGTTGAATTACGAGAAAGCGATGGTATTTATGTGAATGGCGAGAAAGTAATGTTTAAAGGAGTTTGTCGCCATTCGTTCAGACCAAATACCGGACGGACACTGAATAAACAGATCAGTATTGAAGATGTTAACACGATCAAAGATATGAATATGAATGCCGTGCGAATGACGCATTATCCGCCGGATGATCATTTTCTGGATGTCTGCGATTCACTTGGTTTGTTTGTGCTTGACGAACTGGCAGGCTGGCAATCGGCTTACGATACCCATGTTGGTTCATTGCTTGCTCAGGAAATGCTGGCAAAAGATGTCAACCATCCATCCATTGTGGTGTGGGACAATGGCAATGAAGGCGGTTGGAACACAGATCTCGATCATTTCTTCGACGAACTTGATCCGCAAAAACGTCCGCTCATCCATCCCTGGGCTGAATTCAGGGGTACCGACACTCAACATTATAAAGATTACAATTATGGAGTTGGCACACATCAACAAGGCAGAAAGGTCGTTTTTCCAACTGAATTTCTGCACGGCTTGTACGATGGCGGTCATGGTGCCGGTCTTGAAGATTACTGGAACATGATGCTTAAAAATCCATTGTCGGCAGGAGGTTTCTTGTGGGATTTTGCTGATGAGGCTGTGGTCAGAACTGATAAAGACGGAATGCTGGATACCAAAGGGAATCTGGCAGCCGACGGGATTGTTGGCCCCTATCTGGAAAAAGAAGGCAGTTATTATACCATCAAAGAAATTTGGTCGCCTGTATTTCTTGAAACCCGCCACATCACCTCCACTTTCAATGGCGAATTCCCGATCGAAAACCGGTATATCTATACAAATCTGAAAGACTGTAAATTTACTTACCGGCTGGTTGACTTGCCAAAACCCAATGAATCTTCAGAAAGATTGAGCGAAAACGGAAACATCGATCCACCCGACCTTGTACCCGGACAAAAGGGAAAACTCAGGATGTTTCTTCCGGTACATTTTTACGATTATGATGTACTTTACATTACAGCCTCTGATCCTTATGGACGCGAAATATATACCTGGAGCTGGCCGATAAAAAAGGCAAAAACGATAGCAGATGAAATCGTTTCAACAGATCGGACCGGAAGGATAAAAATCACTGAAGATTCAATGGGACTTACAGCTCAAATAAATGACCTTTCATTCAGTTGGGATAAAATCAGCGGTTTTCTGGCCGGTGTTAAAAATAAAAATCAGCCAATCCGTTTCGCAGGTGGACCTGTTTCAGTAACCGGATCGTCCGAATTTCAGGAATTAAAAAACTACAGCGAAGGCGACAACCAGGTGATTGAATGTTTTTACAAAGGTGACCTGAAAAAGGTAAAATGGACGATTCTCGCATCCGGATGGCTCAAACTGGAAGTATTGTACAAAGCGCCTAATCAAAACAAATTCATGGGCGTCAGCTTCGATTATCCGGAAGAAGAAGTTACGGGTGTGCGCTGGATGGGCTACGGACCTTACCGTGTATGGAAAAACCGCATGAAAGGCAATACTTTAAACGTGTGGGAAAAAGCATACAACAATACGATTACCGGCGAAAACTGGATTTATCCTGAATTCAAGGGATATCATCGCAATTTCAATTGGGCAACCATCCAGTCAAAAGAACAAAACTTCACGATCGTTTGTCCCGACGAAGATGTTTTCCTTCGCCTTTTTACACCTGAAAAACCAAAAGGAGCCAAAAACGACAATACTTCCCCTGAATTTCCGGCAGGTAATATTTCATTTTTGCATGGCATCAATCCCATCGGAACCAAATTCACAAAAGCTGAAACATTGGGGCCAATGAGCCAGCCCAATATGTTCCTGTACGAAAAATACATAACACTTTACTTCAATTTTAACCAATAGAAATACGCACAAATACCTACGGAAAATAAGGTTTTAGACTGAACCTGCTTAAAGTTTTAAAAATTACTTTTAAGTTGTTAAAACTTTGAACCAAAAATGGAACTATACCTTGAACTATCCAAAGATATCCGGTTTACTGAAGGTCTGAAATCCTGCATGAATTGCGGTATTTGCACTGCCATCTGCCCCGCAGCCGAATTTTACGACTACGACCCCCGAATCATTGCCGGAATAGTACAATCAAAAGATGAGAAACGAATTGAAGAACTCCTGAAAAGCGAAACAATTTGGTATTGCGGCGAATGCATGTCTTGCAAAACCCGTTGTCCGCGCGGAAATACTCCGGGACTGATTATCATGGCATTACGAAATTTATCTCAGGAATTGGGCTTTTTTACCGAATCGGAAAAAGGCAGACAGCAATTGGCCATCAAACGAACTGTAGGCGAAAATGTCGTTTACAAAGGCTATTGCGTGCTTCCTGAAAGTTTGCTTCCTGAATTGCACCCCGAACTTGGTCCGGTTGGCGAATGGATTTATGAAAACAGCGAGGAAGTTTACAAGCGGGTTGGCGCTAATTACAAGGGCGATGGCGAAGGTGCACTGCGCAAAATACCACAGGAATCGATGGACGAAATTTACCGGATATTCGAAGTGACAGGTGGATTTGACCGCTTCGATAAAATTGAACATTTCTCAAAAATCAAAGCCGAAAGTATGGGTTTTAACGAAGGCGAAGATGACTATTCTGACTATGTAAATCACATTTTCACCACCAACAACGGCAAACACAACCGACAATGAAACGAGAAGGCAAAATACAGGTTTGGAAGGATTATCAGAAGGAAATAGCCGATGATCATTACTTTTATGTTCGCAGTTGCATACGGCAGAACTTTTTCCCCGGTGCAGAACAAACTTTCCTGAAGATTCTGCGCAATGAATTGGGCAAAGACATCTACGAAAACCCTCATCATACTTCGTGTTCAGGAATAGCCTATCATGCCGATGTTGTTCCGTTCAATACCATTCAAACCATTGTTGCGCGGCAGTTTGCGCTGATGACCGAAGCTGGCTACCAAAACTTTGCAGTTTCGTGCATCACTTCGTTTGGTATTTACAGCGAAATCATCGAAACATGGAAAGAGTATCCTTCGGAACTGGAAAAGGTGCGAAACTACCTGAAAAGAGCTACTGGCCGCGAATTTGAAGTGCCCCAAAACGTGGCACATGCCAGCGATATTGTTTATAAATTCAGGGAAGATATCGCAAACAAAAAGAAATTTCCGCTCATCAATCAGCAAACCGGCAGGCCATTGAAAATTATTGAACACATTGGTTGTCATTACTCAAAAATGTTCCCGGCCAAAGGAATCGGTGGTGCAGAATTTCCGCATGTACTGGTTGGAATGATAGAATCATGGGGAGGCGAAGTGGTCGATTATCCTGAACGTCGCCATTGCTGCGGATTTGGCTTCAGGCAATACCTGGTGATGTCGAACCGTGGCTATTCTTTATCCAATTCAAAAAAGAAGTTTGAATCAATGGAACCTTATGAGCCAGATGCCATATTGTGCAACTGTCCGGGCTGTCCGATGTTCATGGATCGGTGGCAATATGTGATTGAAGAAATGGAAGGTAAAACATACGGAGAAAACGGGCAGGGAATCCCGGTGCTGACCTACGAAGAACTGGCCGGATTGGTGTTGGGTTACGATCCCTGGGATCTTGGACTGCAAATGCACCAGACCAATTGCGAACCGCTGCTCGACAAGATGGGAATTCAGTATGACTCAAGCTTAAAATACGCCGGAAAAGATGGTAAGGTGATCGGAAAACCGAAAATGGTGGGTTGCGGATGCTGAGATTTGAAAATGTCCAATATCCAATATCGGATATCGAACGAGAAATAAGGAATAAGAAACAAATATTAAACCCGTTAACGTTCATTAGCGCAACAACCTGGAACCTGGAACTTGGAACTTGAAACTTGAAACTTAACTCGTGAAACACATCGTAATTATAGGAGGCGGAATCGCCGGAATTGAAGCAGCCTGCGCTCTGACGGATGCAGGACACTGGGTAACTGTGATCGAAAAAAATGAAAAGCTGGGCGGAAAACTAAACAACTGGTCGTACCTTTTTCCTGATTTTACGCCTACTGAAAAAATCACAGGCGCCCTTCAGGAAAAAATTACAGAGAAAGACTTTTCAATCCTGAACAATACCGAAGTCAGCACCATTCAACGCAAAAATGGCAAGTTCAACATTGAAACCTCAGGTGAACAGCAGCTGGAAGCTGATGCCTTGGTTGTTGCTACCGGTTACGAAATTTTTGATGCCCGCCGGAAAGAAGAATATGGCTACAAAATTTACGATCATGTAATTACCTCGGCCGATCTGGAACAATTGCTCCTTCCCGGAGGCGATCTTACTGTGGCAGCCGGAAAAAATCCTAAAAGGATTGCTTTTGTGCATTGCGTAGGCTCACGCGACGAAAAAACAGGCAACCATTATTGCTCGAAAGTATGCTGCATAACCGGCGTGAAACAGGCCATCGAACTCAAAAAACGTTTGCCGGAAGCCGAAATCTATTGCTTTTACATGGATTTGCGCATGTATGGCAAACATTTCGAAGAATTGTACCGTGAGGCACAGGAGAAATACAACATACAGTTTATCCGCGGAAGATTGTCGGAGGCTTCGGAAAAAATTGACAAAAGTTTGCTGATCAAGTCCGAAGACACCCTTTCCGGCCGGCCTCTTAAAATGAATGTTGATTTACTGGTGCTGCTTGTGGGAATGGAAGCCGGAAAAGGAACCGCCAATGCCGCTGCAACCTGTGGTATTGGCTGCGAAGAATCAGGCTTTCTGCAAACAACAGATTCATTCCTGAAGTCCAATTTTTCGGAACAGGAAGGAATATTCCTGGCCGGAAGCTGCACCGCACCGATGACAATAAACGACACCATTTTACACGCCCGATCGGCAGCGATTGAGGTGGACTGTTGGCTATCAAGAAAATGAAAAACTTTGGCTACACAATAATCAAACAACGTACCATCGACTACGATCAATTCGACGGGCGGTTGCTGAATGAAGTACTCGAAATGGAACCCTCGTTCAAAGTGTGCCTGTCGTGCGGAGGATGCACTGCGACGTGCAGCGCGGGCGATCTGGTCAGCTTCAATGTCAGGCGGATGAACCTGTTGCTGCGTCGTGGGGAAACAGTGGAACTCGAATCGGAAATAAAAAAATGCATGCTCTGTGGCAAATGTATGTTGGTTTGCCCGCGCGGAATCAACCTCCGGAATGTGATCATGCTCATCAAAAAAAGCATTTCAAAATACAAAC
>DAITNH010000084.1:0-10966 GCA_036834745.1 Prolixibacteraceae bacterium | reverse complement strand
TTTATATTGCCATTTACCATCGGGCTTTTATTCATCTCAGTTTTTCTGGTAATCATTATCGGAATCTGGATTTCAGGACTGTCGCGAATCGATAAAAGCCGGATCATTCATAGCATTTTCACCCGTAAAAGCCTGCTGGCCATTCGCGAAACCTTTATGGAAGCGCTGCTCCACCGCAAAATATTCCGTAAAAACCCGGTATTGGGCTACATGCACATGAGTCTTGCCTTCGGATGGTTCCTGCTCATTGTGGTTGGGCACATCGATGCCGTCAATCACTATCAAACCTTTTCGGTTCCGGCATACAAAGCCATTTTCATGCGCTATTTTATTACCGAAGCAGCAACAACAATTTCAGGAAAAATACTGGCCGCCAGCATGGATTTGCTGCTCTTATTTGTGCTTTCAGGAGTAATGCTCGCGTATTTTAAACGACTGAACAGCCGGATATTCGGAATGAGAAAAACTACAAAACTTAAAATGGGCGACCGCATTGCACTCAGCGCGCTTTGGCTCATCTTTCCGCTTCGATTTCTGGCCGAAAGTGTTTCTGCCGGAATCCATCACAACGGAAGCATCATCAGTCAGCCAACCGGACAATTGCTGGCTTCAATCCTACCTGTTCAAACGATCCAAATGCCTTTGTGGTGGGCGTATTCAGGAGCATTGGGATTGTTTTTCGTTGCGCTGCCAGTTTCACGATACATGCACATTCCAGTTGAGGTTATCATGATTTTTCTCCGAAAATATGGCATCAAAGTACAAAAACGCATCGATGGTTATTCGCGCATTCAGGTGTATTCGTGTTCTCGCTGTGGAATCTGTCTCGACAGTTGCCAGATGACCCATGCCGCCATTAAAGATACGCAGTCGGTTTACGTGCTGAAACACATCCGAAACAAGAACTTAACCGACGAAAAACTCTTCAACTGCCTGCTTTGCGGACGATGTCAGCCTGATTGCCCTGTTGGACTGGAATTAAACAACTTACGCATGACGCAGCGCATTGAATCGACCAAAGAATACAACTCTTCGTACGAATACCTGAAGAACGGACCCGTTGTTGTCAGCCCACAAACAGAAGTGATTTATTTCGCCGGATGCATGACGCACCTCACTCCGGCTATTATCAAATCAATGAAGGAAATTTTTACGGTGGCCGGTGTAAAATACTGGTTTATGGATGAAGACAAGACGGCCTGTTGTGGCCGGCCACTGATGCAGGTCGGACAATATGAAGCGGCCAAAAAGTTGATTGAACACAACCGCGAACGGATAATGGCTTCAGGAGCTAAAAAACTGGTGGTCTCCTGCCCCATTTGTTACAAGGTATTCAACGAAGATTACGCTTTGCCGGGTATTTCCGTTCAACATCATTCTGAATATTTACTTGAACTAATGGCAGATAAACGATTGCCTGTAAATAAATTGCCGCTACGTGTTGTTTACCACGATCCATGCGAACTGGGACGCGGAAGTGGCATTTATCACCAACCCCGATTGCTGCTCGACGAATATGCCGAAGTAATTCCGATTAAGAATGAGAAAGAAGCGGCTTTCTGCTGTGGCGGAAGTTTGGCCAACATCAAAATACAAATGAGCGAACGCAACCAGATACGCGACAAAGCCATGGACGAATACCTAAGCTATCAGCCAGATGTATTGGCAACTGCCTGTCCGCTGTGTAAAAAGACATTCGCCAAAAGCCGTGATTTACCTGTACACGACATCGCCGAAATTGTTTGCATGGCCATTCGTCAGAAAAACACAGTCATTTCCGATAAAACCAAAACAAAAAAGGAGTTGATAATGGAATTGTAGGGATAAAAAAGTGATCAGTGTTCAGTGTTCAGTCTCAGTTTTGGCAATGATGCCAACTGATTCAATCCAATTAAAACCTTCGCCCCTTTATCCTAATTAAAAATTCCTTTTCAGAAATTCATACGCATTTCCTCTCATAAACCGCTCAACAATGCTGTTTGCACTTAGCTTATTGAACGCTTTAAAACTTTTCGCGTGTTCTGATGTGACAAAATTGTAGGCATGTTTTTCCAGGTAACTGTCCAGCAAGGGCATTTCTTCGGAAGTCCAATAGCCGTTTAAGGGGTTCACCATCCCGTCGTTGTCCGTGCCAATGCATTGAATTTCCCAGGCAAACTGATTGTCCCGGTCAAGAATTTCCGCAATGTGCTGAATCTGGTTCCAAACGAGCTTCGATTTGTGGAAAAGCATTTCGCGCCGGTTGATGTTCATGCCTGAATTTTTTACTTCCGATTTACTTCCAAGCCGGCGCTCGTCAAATTGAATTCCAAACAATCCACCAGATCTTCCAATTCTGATAATTTCATCATCGTAAAAATTGATATCGTAGGTCTGGAATTTTCCTGAATTTAAAATATCATCGCCCACCAAATCACTGTTCGATTTCAGACCGGTAACCGCGCCATGGCTCACCAGCAGAGGAATGGTTTCGTCCGGATGTTCCTCTTCCAAAAACCTGTAATATTCATTGCGCGATTTTACGCTCATGTGTTTCAGGTCAATCAAGACCCGCTTACCGTCGGAGTTGTCGAGTAATTTACGCAACACTTTCCACCCCAAATCACTGAACCCTTCGTTCATCCTTTCGGTTTGGTCACAGTTTTTACTCACCAAACCGCTCAGACTTTGTGCATGTCCCACCAATTCATTGTCGAAATGGTGCGTCATGCCAATGAAAAACAGCCGCTTGTCCCATTTTTTCACACGGTCAACATTCATCAGCACTTCCGTCTCGTCGGCTGTTCTGCCCATCATTTGCAATCCGCAGTTAAAAACATGTGTTCCTTCGATGGTCAGAATCACATAGATGGTTTTCAATGGAAGTTCCTGGTTGTCATCAATTTCGTCAAAGCTGGAAACCATTTTATACTGACACCACCGGCCATCAATCTTTACCTTATGACCATCGAGTTGTTTGTAAAAATTGTATTCAATTTCCAGATCGGTAAAATAATCAGTCATTCCCTGAATATGGTCAATCCGGTCCTTCCCCACTCCGGTTACCAGACTGCCCAACGCATCGCCAATAAGTTTTGTACCGGCTTTTGTCATCACAAATCCTTTTTCCATGCCACAAAGCGATACAAACACAATTTGGGCGCCTCCTTTTGCCAATGAGGTGAAATCAGACTGCCTGAATTTTGTGAGGGTTGCGGCAATGTTAAAAATTTTGTCGGTAACATTGGGAGCATCGTAATGCCAGGTACTGTCCTGTCTGTTTTTGTTTGGATTGTTAACTCCCGGATGGCGGCTAAAACTTTTTCCAAGCGGTTTGATAGCCGGATGAATGTGTAAATCGATAAACGGTGTTTCCATTTTGCTGATGTTTTAAAGTTTATTAAAACCGAATCTAAATCATTGGGTTGAATGACTTTAAAATGGAAAGTTGAAGTTTTTGGTTTTTATATCGCAGTATAAATTTACAACAAATTGAGCATAAACTTGTTCGTTTTAATTCTTTCCTGCCACCCTTTTGCGGTAATTACGGGGCGAAATGCCCATTTTTTTCTGAAAATCCTTCGAAAAATAATACGGATCGGAATAACCCATCAAAAACGAAATCTCCTTGATCTTTACTTTGCTGAAATCAAGATACTCGCAGGCTTTCGTGATTTTAAGGTGTGAAAAATAGCTCGATGGGCTGTATCCTGTTTTTTTGCGAAACAAAGTGGTGAGGTACGAAGGTGAATACCCGGCCTCTTCGGCTATTTCATCCAAACTTAATTTTTTGCCCAGGTTTTGCTCCATAAACTGAATGGCGTGACTAATCCCGGGATTCTGCTCTTCCATCAAATCGTCGCTGGTTCGGCTGGCATATATAAAAGTGGCCAGCAAATGCCCGAAGCAAAGGTTGATGTATTGATAATTCGCGTTGTAAAAACCTTTGGTCAGGTTACTGAACAGCTCATCGAAAAGCATCATCCGGTTGGCCACCAAATTATTGACTGAGGGAATCAGGTCGCGCACCACCGTAAAATCCTTTTCCATGATCTTGCTTTTTTCGCCATTGAACTTGCAGGTCAAAAAAACAGAAGGATCGGTTTCGCCGGTTTGTATCTTGAAAATAAATCCCTGTGGAATAATACAATACTGATTTTGGGTGAAAGGAACAAGGTCTCCTGAAATTTGGATGATCCCGCCGCCTTTGGTACAAAAGATCAGTTGATGGTCTTCCAGTTTGATCCGATCAGACCAAAGCGTATCCTGTTTAACCAAAATCTCGGCCAATTCGCATAAATACAAGTCTTTGGTAAGCGGATTATTTTTCTGCTCTTCAATGATAAATGCGGGTAGCTTGAAAAACCGTTTTTTAATGATCATGGTATTGAAGATTGTTTTGTTAATTATTTTTAAATGAGTATCAGGTTATATGCCTATACCGTTGAATAATGAAAAATATCCTTTGCCGTTCGCCTTTAGGCAACGGGTTGCATTGAGCAGATTGTATGGGCTTTAGCCCAAAATGCTGTGGCTAAAGCCATTGGCAGTGCTCATTTCAATCCGTCGGACTTCGGCGTGAGCTCAGTCGAACGCTAAAGCCAGACGGCAAAGGATATGCGGTTGCTAATAAAAGAACGATAGATTACTGAAATTTTTCGACACAATTTATTAAGAAAAAAGTAATATTTTACATCTTTATCAAAGAAAATACTATTTTTTGCTGTTTTAATAGCCATTACTTTTGAAACACTAAAAATCTAAAACTCAAATCATGAACGAATTATTAATCAAACTGGCTGAGTGTATTGAATTTGGCAAGATAAACATGGCTTCTCCATATCCTCCACAAATGAAAGGACAGGAAGGAGCCGATGAGATTACCCGTCGCGCCCTTGAAGAAGGCGTTCCTCCGCAGGATATTTTAACCAATGGTTTGATGCCCGGCATGGAACGGATTGGTGTAAAGTTTCGCGAAAACAAAGTGTTTGTTCCACAGGTACTGATGTCGGCGAAAGCCATGAGTACGGCCATGCTTCATCTGAAACCTCATTTTTTATCGGGAGCCGCCAAACAGAAAGGAACTTTTATCATTGGAACTGTTTTGGGCGATTTGCACGATATCGGCAAAAACCTGGTTGGAATGATGGTGGAAGGCAACGGATACAAGGTAATTGATCTGGGCACCGATGTTGGTTCAGAAAAGTTCATTGAAGCGGTAAGGCAAAATCCTGAAGCAGTGGTTGGATTGTCGGCATTGCTGACCACCACGATGGTAAATATGGAAAAGATCACAAGGGAAATTAAGGAAGCAATGCCCGGAACGCTTGTTACCATTGGCGGAGCGCCTGTAAACAACGATTTTTGTTCAAAAATCGGCGCCGACAATTATTCACCCGATCCGCAGGGTGTCGTTGAATATCTGAACAGTAAAATAGCCTAACACAAAACAAACATGCACGGACTTTCACTGATCAATCAGGCAATCAGGCTCAAACCTGTTGCACGTATTCCATGGGTTCCTTTTGTTGGCGTTCATGGCGGATATTTAATTGGTGTGGATGCCGAAGAGTACCTGAAATCATCCAAATACATGATTGCCGGACTAACCAGGGCCATCGAATTGTACAAGCCGGACGGGATTCCTGTCAGTTTTGATTTACAGCTTGAAGCCGAAATTCTGGGATGCAAGTTGAAATGGGCGAAAGAAAATCCGCCTGCAGTGGTTTCCCATCCTTTGATAGAAGGAACGCTGCTCAATTCATTAAAAATTCCTGAAGCGCACGAAGGCCGAATTCCGCTTGTTTTGGAAACAACCCGTGCACTGCGTGCCAGTCATCCTGAAATTGCTTTGTACGGACTGATTACCGGTCCGTTTACACTTGCACTGCACTTGTTGGGCACCGATATTTTCATGAAGTTGTTTGACGATCCGGAATATGTGATGGAAGTGATGAATTTTTGCACTGAAGTGGCCATCAAATATTCGGAAATGCTGATCGATGCCGGATGCGATGTAATCGCAGTGGTTGATCCGATGACCAGCCAAATCGATCCGCTGTCGTTCGAAACTTTTGTGACTCCATTTGCAAGCCGCATTTTTGATTTTGTGCGCGAAAAGCAAAAGCTGAGTTCATTCTTTGTTTGTGGCCATGCCCAGCAAAACATTGAAGCAATGTGCGATTGCCGTCCCGACAATATTTCGATCGATGAAAATATTCCGCTCGAATTCGTGAAAGAAATTGCACTGGCAAAAAATATCAGCTTTGGTGGAAACATGAAACTGACAGTGGTTTTGCTGATGGGCGATGCGGATGATGCAAAGCACGATGCACTGGCTTGTATGGATTCAGGCGGAAATCTGGGATTTATCCTGGCCCCGGGTTGCGATTTGCCAATGCAGACACCTGTCGGAAATATTCAGGCGGTTTCCGAGCTGGTTTTCAGTCAGTATCTTCAGGATGTTGCACGAAATCTGGATAAAAAGGAAAGCAAACTGGACATCATGAACATGAAGGATTATGGGCAATCTGACAAAGTGATCGTCGATATTATTACGCTCGATTCAGAATCCTGCGCCCCTTGTCAATACATGGTGGAAGCTGTAAAAAGAATTGCTCCTCATTTCGACGGTGTGGTTGAATGGCGCGAACATCCGATCAAAAAAATGGAAGCGGTGTCGTTCATGTCGTCGATGATGGTGAAAAATATTCCGACTATTTGTATTGACGGAAAGATTGTCTTTGTATCGCAAATTCCGCCGCAAAGCCAGTTAATTGAGGCCATTCAGAAACGCATCAACGAAAAGTTAAAACTCCGGATTAAATCGAAACGCAGCGAAATACTGATTCTTGGCGAAACGGAAAAGGAATGTGCCGAACTAACTAAAAAAGTAAAACGAGCCATTGCCGAACTGGGTAAAAATATAACAGTAACCGTTGTTGCCGATAAAGCCCAGATGAATTCCTACGGAATAAAGAAAGGCCCGGCAGTTGTAACCGTGAACTACAAGATGAAATCGTCGGCAACAGTTCCTTCGCTTGATGTTATTAAAGAATGGGTGAAAGAGATTTAGAAGTACAGAGTGCTTGAATGAAAATTTACGATTAGACGATTTACTATTTACATCCATCGTGAATGTGGCAACCATAAATCGTAAATTGTCAATGGACAAATAGTAAATGGTTCAATATTTTGCACTAACTATTAATATATTGATTATGAGTAAAATAATAAACGAAATAAACAAAGGTCGGGTGCTCGTTTCGGATGGCGCGTGGGGAACTTTTCTTCAGCAAAAAGGATTGAAACCTTCTGAATGCCCCGAAGAATGGAATATTTCGCGTGCTGCCGATGTTTTTGACATTGCCAAAAGTTATGTGGACGCAGGCGCCGATATGATTGAAACCAACAGTTTTGGCGGAAATTATTTCAAGCTGAAAAATTACGGTTTTGAAAATCGTGTTTTCGAAATAAACAAAGCGGCCGCTGAAATCAGCAGGAAAGCTGCCGGTGCCGATCGGTTTGTGCTGGGTTCTGTAGGTCCGACAGGCAAACTGCTGATGATGGAAGAAGTTACCGAAGGGGAGCTTTATGAGGCTTTTAAAGCACAATCAATCGCTCTTGAAGCCGGAGGAGCTGATGCCATTGTAATTGAAACCATGACCGACCTTGAAGAAGCGCGTATCGCGGTGAAGGCAGCCAAAGAAAATACCGGTTGCGAAGTTTTTTGCACCATGACTTTCGATAAAATTATTGGTGGCGAATACCGCACCATGATGGGAATTTCGCCCACAGAAATGACTGAAAAACTGATAGAAGCCGGTGCATCGGTAATCGGAGCGAATTGTGGAAACGGAATCGCCGATATGATTGGCATAGTAAAGGAAATCAGGCTGGCGAATGCGACCATCCCGATTTTGATTCATGCCAATGCCGGAATGCCTCATTATTGCGACGGAGAAACTACTTTCCCCGAATCGCCGGATGACATGGCCGGAAATGTAAAAGAAATTGCCGAAGCCGGAGCCAACATTATTGGCGGTTGCTGCGGTACAACTCCCGGACACATTTGCAAGGTTCGCGAAGTGGTGAGAAGTTTGTAGAAAGGAGTCCGAAGTCAGAAGACGGAAGACGGAAGTTTTTTCTCCGGTCTCCGGACTTCTATACAATGGCAACACAAATCTGATTTGGGATAAAACAAATTCGAAATGACTTCAATTCCGATGCAATTGGTTACAGGTTTTCTGGGAAGTGGTAAAACTACTTTCCTGAAAAATTATCTGGAAGAGTTTTCAGGAAACAGGAAAATTGGGATGATTCAGAACGAATTTTCGGAAGTGAATGTTGACAGCCATGAACTTCGGCAAGGAAATGCGGATTTTCAAATTCTCGAAGTCAATAATGGTTCTGTTTTTTGTGTTTGTTTGTTGGGGAGTTTCATCGGTTCACTGGTAGCTTTTATCGACCAGTATCAGCCCGATGAATTGATTCTGGAAGCCTCCGGAATGTCAGATCCACTCAGCATCGGGCAAATATTACAGTCGCCATTGCTGAAGAACAAAGTTTATCTCGACCATGTTTGGTGCATGGTGGATGCCCTGAATTTCGAGAAAATAAGCCGCCTGCAAACACGGGTCAACCACCAGATCAGAATCGCTGATACTATCATTGTAAACAAAACAGATTTATCTGAAAATAAGAACGATGCAGTCATTCACCGAATCAAATACATTAATCCGTTTGCAGCTGTCATTACCACCACTTTTGCACGTATTGATTTCACCGAACGAAAATCTGTAATGAAGTTTTTCCCTTCAGGAGAAAAGGCGGAGAACAGCCGGCCAGATCTTCAGTCAGTGGTTATAAAAAGCAATCGCACGATTTCTCCGGAAAAGCTTGATTATTTTCTGAAGGTTGTTCATTCAGGCTGCATCCGTAGTAAAGGTTACATTAACCTGACTTCAGGATTGAAAGTATTTTTGCAGGGAAGCTTTGACCGTTTCACGCTTCAGGAAGTAGAAGCATTTGCGGCTCCGACTGAATTCATCGTTATTGGTAATTTTTCTGATGGTCAAAACCATCAAAAACTATTCGAAAATCTTTGCACATCATGATCCATACTGTTGCATATTCTTTTGGCGAACTCACTTTAGACAGGAATTATCTATCGGCCATGCTTGGGTTTCCCGATGGTGTTCTTCCTGAGCCATTTGACCAATATGTTGCCGATGCAATTCAGGAGGCAGAAGCGCTTTGTGATATTCGCGGAGCTTTTTGTTTTCCGCAAAACAGTGAGTTTATCGCCAAAAATAGTTGTATTTCGGTGGATGGAATTGAATTTGGTATTGGTAAAACTGTCGCCAAAGAATTGCGAAATTCCACTTCGGTCGCTTTGTTCATTTGTACTGCTGGTGAAGGAATTAGCGGGCATTCAAAGGAATTATTAACAGGTGAGAATCCTGTTTTGGGATATGTTTTCGATGTTTTGGGATCAATGATTGTTGAAACTGCTATCGACCAGTTGCAGAAAGAGATCAGGCAAATAGCCCTTTCCCAAGATCTCTCAATTACCAATCGCTACAGTCCGGGTTATTGCAAATGGAGCGTTGCCGATCAGCACAAACTGTTTTCCTTTTTTCCGCCCAATAGCTGCGGAATAAGCCTTACCGAATCGTCACTGATGAATCCTATCAAATCTGTCAGTGGAATGATCGGACTCGGGAAAGAGGTAAAATTCAGGGAAATTACCTGTGATTTATGCAGCCAGGTTGAATGTTTCCACCGAAATCATGGAAGAGTATAAAAAACTTCAAGCCGTAACCCTGGTCTATTTCGAAAAATGAACGCCCCAGTCGGCCATCACACCACCCCTATAATCCCGATACCATCGGAATACACAAGTAAAAGCAAATATTGAGCGACTGAAAGAGATTTTAGTTGAACCAGTAAGAAACTTTTAGTACTAATGCCTTGTTTTTTTTGACCATATATTCGGGGAAATAGTTATCCGTGTAAACTATGAATAAATCGGAAACCGGCTTGTAGCGCCATTGGAATCGTGCATTTATATTAATGTTATTTGCCTGTTCGTTATATTGAACATAAGTTGTAAAGAATAACTTATCTGTAAACGTTACATCGAGTTTAGTTCCGATAAGCCATAACCTGGTACGTTCCCACGGTGCGGGCAACATCAGGTTATTGTAGCTGTAAATAAGTGAGATATATCCGTATGGCTGGACCCGGTAATTGAAATTGCCCTCAACGAACCACCGTTTACCATTATAATAAGCACCATAACCCGAATGAATCAGGTATTTGAAAAGTTTACTGTTATCCGAGGTGAAATTGAGTGCAAAATCATACCCCTTATATGAACTTCCGGCAGGCAGATAATACGCTCCACTTTTTGTAGGATCATAATCTTTTTGAAGGACAATATACCGTAAGTTGTTTTTAATATCCAGATGTGCCCGGTTTTTAAATTGAAAAATATAATTGGCACCTATTTGCCTATCCATTAACTCCCTGTTTCCGGGAGCATAATAATTGATAACTTCCGTTAAGAAACCATGGTATTCCAGTGGGCCATTTTTCGGAAAAAATTTTATGGTCGCCCTTGGATTAAGCTTCAGAAAATCGTAGCGTGGGACATACCCCGCTTCAGCATTATAATCTCTGCCAACATAGAATTCTTCCATTTCAAGAAGATACGACTTCCTTGAATAAGCCAAATCAATACCTTGAGAATATTCTTCTGATGCCATTTTTCCGGGGGTAAAAGATTTTTGTGCAAAAAACTTACTATTCAGGAAGTTATTGCGGCTGGCAAGGTTATATTCTAATCCTGCAATCCGGTTATACCGGTTACCCTGCCAATCTGACGGTGCATTAATCTGCTGTTTGTTCACCAAAATCACACCCACATTCGATCTTGCAAATACCTTTTTTTGAACCGACGCAACAAAAAAGTTCCTTGCTAACA
>DAITNH010000083.1:0-18081 GCA_036834745.1 Prolixibacteraceae bacterium | reverse complement strand
AAAACCGGGAGAAAAGCGTCCAGTCGTGGTCTGTCAACACGGACTAGAAGGCACGCCTTACTCAACCATTGAGAAATCTGGAAGAGATTATGGCTATTACAAAAGTTTTACTGCCAAATTAGCTGAACAGGGTTTTATTACTTTTGCACCATTCAACCTCTACAGGGGTGGAAATGAATTTCGTTCCATGCAGAGAAAAGCGAATCCTCTGAAGGCTTCATTGTTTTCCATAATTATCCCACAACATTCACAAATACTTAATTGGCTGGAGACCCTTTCTTTTGTTGATAAAAATCGTATAGGATATTATGGACTTAGTTACGGCGGAAAATCAGCAATGCGAATCCCTGCAATTGAACAAAGATATAAATTATCTATTTGTTCAGCCGACTTTAACGAATGGGTACGCATTAATGCCGACATACATTTTCCTTCAGCTTATATGTATCGTGGTCCTGAATATGAAATGGTAGAATGGGATTTGGGACATTCTTTTAGTTATGCTGAAATGACCTATTTAATTGCCCCACGGCCTTTTATGGTAGAGCGTGGAAGTGATGATGGTGTAGGAATTGATTCCTGGGTAGCTTATGAATTTGCACGTGCCCAGCGCGTATATGAAAAGTTAGGAATTAATGAAGATTGTGTTATCGAATATTTCAAAGGACCACACTCTATCAATGGCCAGGGAACCTTTGATTTTTTGCATCGTGAGTTGAAATGGCCAAAAAAAGAATAAATCAATCAATTAATCGTATAATCATGAAAACAAGATTTTTTACATTTTTTATATTACTAACAATGCTATCATCAGTTTGTCTTTACGTTCAAGCACAAAAAGCAAATAATGTTCATAAGATGAAAATATCTCTTCAACAAAGAGTCCCCTCTGATTTGGATACAGAAGCGTACATCTTGATAAGCAAAACAGGGGAATGGAATTCAGAAGAAACAGCTATTATTATTTGTGATATGTGGGATAAACACTGGTGTAAAGGAGCAACAAACAGAGTTGCTGAGATGGCTCCTGTCATGAATGATGTGATATCTAAGGCACGTGATAGAGGGATTCTAATTGTGCATGCCCCCAGCGATTGTATAGAATATTATAAAGATCATCCTGCGCGCAAATTGGCTCAAAAATATAAAAATAAAAAAGCAAAAAATCTGATTAGTGACAATAAACTGGAATCAGAAAAAGATGCCGAATGGCCTATTGATCAGTCTGATGGTGGATGTGATTGTTCACCAGAATGTAAACAGGGGAAAGCGTGGACAAAACAAATTGATATAATTGAAATTAATAATCAAGATGCTATAAGTGATTCAGGTTTAGAAATAGCGGGCCTATTTCAAAAAAAAGGTATTAAAAATGTGATTTTGATGGGCGTTCATACAAATATGTGTGTCATCGGGAGATCATTTGGATTACGGAATATGGTTCGCTTAGGATTTAATGTTGTACTAATGCGTGATTTGACCGATGTAATGTATGATTCAAAGCAAAAGCCTAATGTATCACACTTTACAGGCACCAGTTTAGTAAATGAGTACATTGAAACTTATGTTTGCCCAACAATAGTATCAACCGATTTTACGGGACAAAAACAATTCAGGTTTAAGGATGATAAACGTCCTGTTGTGGCCTTTATTATTGCAGAAAATGAATACCATGCCAATCAAACATTACCTGCATTTGCTCACGAGTTATTACTGACAAAAGGTGTGAATTGTGAATTTGCCTTGGGGAAACCCGATTACACAGGAGAAGGAATACATAACATAGAAAACCTACAGATACTAAAAGCTGCAGATCTGACTGTAATTTTCGTCAGACGGCGTGCTTTGCCATCCGGCCAAATGAGCCTAATAAAAGAATATGTACAGAGCGGAAAACCTGTACTTGGAATTCGCACGGCGAGCCATGCATTTAACGCCAATCAGGTAGTTCCTAACTCAGGTGGTGGTGTTGCTTCAGCAACTGGAAATGTATCAGGTTTTTTGGATCAATGGCCAGAATTTGATAAAGAAGTTTTAGGTGGAAATTACATGGGTCATTACGGCACTATGAAACAAGGGATTGTTTTCTCAGTCGTTCCAGGAATGGAAAACCATCCAATATTTAAAGGAGTTTCACCCGAAGATTTTGTTGGCCCTGTTGCTCCCTTACACACACTTTATGAGAATAGACCACTGAGGTCTGCCAATATACAAGTACTTCTTTTAGGAACTATTCCTGAGAAGCCTGTTGAACCGGTTTTCTGGATAAATAATCGTGAAAATGGTAAGGCAATATATACCTCACTTGGGCATTGGGACGATTGGAAAATTGAAAAATTCCGTCAGATAATGGTCAATACTGTAGATTTTCTATTAGATACTAATAATAAATAAAATATAATGAAAAGACGTGATTTCTTAGGAAAAACAATTATTGGAACCGCAGGATTATCTCTGGGAGCATCATTACTACCATTTCAATCCTCGTGCAATGGAGCTAATGACAAAATTGTTTTGGCACTTATCGGATCAGGAGGAAGGGGACTAGGCACCATTATTAGCACCTGCAAATTAAATGCGAATGTTGTAATAAAAACAGTTTGTGATGTTAAGACCACAAGATTGGAAACTGCTATAAATCAAATTGAGAAAGAATTAGGCTACAAGCCACAATCAACAAAAAACATGAAATATGTTTTTGATGATAAAGAAATTGATGCCGTATGGATAGCAACCCCGGAACACTGGCATGCGCTCGCAACAGTATGGGCCTGCCAGGCTGGCAAAGATGTGTATGTAGAGAAAACCCCATCTATTAGTATTTGGGAAGGACGTAAAATGGTTGAAGCTGCTGAGAAATACAATCGTATAGTTCAGATTGGTTTTGAAAACAGAAGTGCGCCATATGCCTTTTCAGCTCGCGATTATATCAAAAGTGGTAAATTAGGTCAAATTGTTAACGTGAAATGCTACAATTTGTTAGGTGGAGAGAAGTGGATGCCAAAACCTGATCAGGAAACTCCCAAATGGATTGACTGGGATGCATGGATTGGTCCTGCTCCATATCGTCCATACAACCCAAATATAACAGATGAGAATGGACGCGGTGGATGGTTGGATTTTTGGGCATTTGGAGGGGGGGCATTGTCAGATGATGCAAGCCACGTTATGGATCTCGCCCGTCTGGTTTTAGGAGATCCTTCACATCCAAAGTCAGTTTATGCTTGCGGTGGAAACTGGCCATGGGGATCAAAAAAAGAAACTCCTGAATTTATTTCGATAACCTACGATTTTGGAAATTTTACGATGACATGTGATAGTGGAAATGCAACGAATTATATGAAAAAAACTCCTAATAATATTAGGATGGATCCAAAACTATTTCCCGATTGGAGGACAAATGCTACACGCACCGAAATTTATGGCACAGAAGGATTGATGTATTTGGGTCGTCACGGGGGAGGCTGGCAGGTGGTTGGCGAAGATTCTAAAATTATCGCTCAGGATGGGGGTATATTCCCTGACCCGGATCATCAGAAGAATTTCATTGAATCTCTCAGAACTCGCAAAAAACCTAATGGTGATGTGGAACAGGGACAACTGAGTGCTTGTCTTGTACATTTAGGAGATATCGCCTATCGTGTAGGCAATAAACAACTTTACTTCGATCCTAAAAGTGAAAGGTTTATTGGAAACGATGATGCAAATAAATTGCTGAAAACCTCTTATCGTGATGGTTATAAAATGCCTGAAAACGTGTAATGATAATCGCACTTCTTAAGTAATTCGGGAATAAATTTAGTCAGGAGTTATTGCTTCTGCAGTTTCACCTGACTAAATATCTACCAATATTTATAGAAATTATTACTAAAAGAATACTTAATTATGACTAGTGCAAATGAGAAAGTAGTATTAGCACTTATCGGTGCAGGAAACCGGGGGACACAGATTATTCTGGGCATGCAAAAATGCCTGCCAAATGTCGAAGTGAAATACATTTGTGATGTTGATAAAGATAGGGGGGGGCGGGCAATCGAAGAGCTTGAGAAACAACAAAAAATAAAGCCACAAAGGGTCGAAGATATGCGTCGTGTCTTGGATGACAAAGACATTGATGCGGTAGTAATTGCTACACCTGAACACTGGCATGCTTTAGCTACGGTGTGGGCTTGTATGGCTGGGAAGGATGTTTATGTTGAAAAAAACATCTCGCTTAATATTCCTGAAGGAAGAAGGATGATCGAAGCATCCCAAAAGTATAACCGGATTATACAATGCGGTACTCAAAACCGAAGCGGATCTTATTCTTTTTCAGCACGGGATTATATTAAGAGCGGAAAATTGGGCGAAATCGTCTTGGTAAAAAACTATTGTATGCTTCCCGGAAGCAAACCATGGTTCTTAAAACCCGATTCCCAGGTTCCCGAAGGATTAAATTGGGACCGATGGCTAGGGCCGGCACCAAAAGTAAATTATAACGTTAGTAGGCACAAAGCATGGTATGATTGGTGGGCTTACTCCGGAGGGCTGGCTTTGGCAGGTGATGCCTCCCATGTGATGGATTTGGCAAGAATGGTTCTTGGTGATCCGGCTCATCCCAAATCAGTCTATTGTGCCGGAGGCAGGGTCTTGTACAATGATAAGCGAGATATACCTGACAATCAAACAATAACATTTGATTATGGGAGTTTCTTGATGACTTGTGAAAGTTCAAACTATGGAAATTACCTTTCAAAATCATCACCTGAAGTTAGATATGGTAAAGTATTCCCAGACTGGCAATTAAATTGCGATCGGATAGAGATTTATGGTACAGAAGGCCTGATGTATCTTGGACGTCACGGTGCCGGCTGGCAGGTAAAAGGTGAAGATTCTGAGATCATAGCTCAAGACAAAGGATATTTCCCGGATGAAGTCCATCAGCAAAATTTCATCGAATCCATCCGATCACGGAAAATTCCCAATGCAAATATTGAACAGGGACATCGTAGTGCAATTTTGGTACATCTGGCAAATCTGTCTTACCGGATGGGAAAGAAACAACTATATTTTGATGGTTCAAAAGAACTAGTCACCAATTCTGATGAAGCGAATTTGCTTGATAAAGGATATTACAGGAGAGGATTTGAAATGCCAGGCAAATTATGATGATAAGAATTAAAAACGTAATGCAAAAATCTAAATTTATCATTAGAGTGCTTGGTGGTGCCATCGTATTAATTCTTGTAATTGCCGGAGTTCTAATTTTCAGAACCTTTGGGCGAACTCTCATTCAATTTGATGTTCATATGAATAAGGAACTAATACACCTTACAACCTTTGCTGAGCCACCGCAATTTGCAATTTGGATCGAGAATTCCATTACCCATAAATTAAAAACAGTATTTGTTACTAGCCGGGTTGGAAAAGGCGATTGGGAAGGTAAAGCAAATGTACCAGTTGCACTTCCAAAATGGTTTGAGATTTTCAGGGGAGAAAATCAATCTTATAAGTCAGTTGACAATGATGAGTATTCAGCGGTGTCTGGCGCCACTCCAAAAGATGATTATTTTTCAATTAGAGTTGAAGTGGAGCCAGGTTCTACATGGATTTGTTGGATTGAAATGAACCTCGCAGGAGATTACAATGATTCCTTTCCTGAATTTAATGAACAGACACTTAAGGAAGATGTGTTTAGTTGCGGGCAACCGGCTCTACTCTTCAAAGCGAGTGTCAATGCTGATGAAGGTATGAAATTTACCCCGGTTTTAGAGGCTCAATCAATTTGGGAGAATGGGGTAAATAATGTTGAACCTGTTAGCATTGGTGTAACTACTGCTAAAGACGTTTTTGATAACATGCAAATATCGATCATTCGGCCAAAACCTAAACTGATTGATAAGAAGAAAATATAAATTAATAAAGCATATCCGTAGAAAAAATGCAATACAGAACAATCAAAAATACAGATCTTAACTTGTCTGCCATAGGCACCGGCGGTTGGGCGTTTGGAGGGGGTGACTACTGGGGTGCCCAGGACCAGAGCGATGCCACGGCAGTGGTTCATGCCTCGGTGGCTCATGGGATCAATTATTTTGATACCGCAGAAGTTTACAACGACGGACGGAGCGAGTCGTCGCTGGGCGAGGCCATCAAAGGAATTCAGCGCGACAAATTGATTATTGGCAGCAAGGTTTCACCATCGAATGCGTATGCCGAAACCTTGGTGAAACATTGCGAAGATTCGCTGAAGCGCCTTCAGACGCATTACATCGACATTTACATGATTCACTGGCCCATTCATCCGCATTCCATCCGCCACTTTACTGGCGACGAAGCAATAATAAATAACCCGCCTACCATCCACGAAGCATTCGAAGCGATGCAAAAGCTTCAGAAATCCGGTAAAATCAGGTATATCGGTTTAAGCAATTTCAGCTATAAACGGCTGAAGGATGATGTTCCTGCTACGGTTCCGGTGGCTGTTAACGAATTGCCCTACAATCTGCTTTGCCGCGCTGTTGAATACGATACACTGCCGTATTGCGCGCAGAATGGTATTGGGGTGATTGGCTATATGACTTTGCTTCAGGGAATCCTGACCGGCAAATATGCCTCACTTGCTGATGTTCCGGAATGGCAGCGCCGAACCAGACATTTTAATAGCACCGGAACGCCCAAGTGTCGCCACGGAGAGCTTGGTTTTGAGCAGGAAACCGCTGAAGCCTTGAACGGAATTGAAACGATTTCCAAAAAATACGGGATAAAAATGTCGGAACTGGCTACCCAGTGGGCAATTAAATCCGGCGTAACTTGTGCCTTGGTTGGTGCCCGAAATGTGAAACAACTTGAGGAGAACGTAAAAGCGCTCGATGCTCCAGTCACCCCCGAGATAATTCAGGAGCTGAACGAAGTGACTGAAAATCTGAAAGAAAAACTCGGCAATCATTTCGACTATTACGAAAGCCGTGAAAACGACAGAACATTGTAAAAAACGACCATATTATGAAAGCATTGGTTTTAACCGAATACAAAAAATTTGAATTGCTCGATGTTCCCGTTCCGGCCATTCAACCCGACGAAGTACTCGTGAGGGTAAAAGCAGTGGGTATTTGCGGAAGCGATGTGCACGGCATGGATGGCAGCACCGGGCGACGGATACCACCCATCACAATGGGGCACGAAGCCGCCGGAGTGATTGAGTCGGTTGGCGCTGAAGTGACTGACTGGAAAGCTGGTGATCGTGTAACCTTCGACTCTACCATTTACCGGCTCGATGATTGGTACACCCGCAAAGGATTGTATAACCTGAGCGACAACCGGATGGTGTTGGGTGTGTCGTGTCCCGATTTTAAACGCGAAGGCGCTTTTGCTGAATATGTGGCTGTACCACAGCATATTTTATACAAATTGCCTGAAAAGGTGAGCTTTGAACATGCTGCGATGGTCGAGCCTGTTGCGGTTGCCCTTCATGCAGTTAACCTTACTCAAATCTCGGTAAACGACACCGCTGTGGTTGGCGGTTCCGGTATGATTGCCCTTTTTGTTATTCAACTTCTGAAACTGGCAGGATGCGGACAGATCATCACCTTTGATCTCGATCAGGACCGACTGGATTTAGCCCTGAAACTGGGTGCAACGCACGCTTTCAAAGTTGATGCAACCAATGTGCCTGAAGAAGTTAAAAAGCTCACTCACGGACGTGGAGCTGACATTGGGTTTGAGGTAGTTGGTATCACCCCGGTACTGAAAACAGTGATTGAATCGGTACGCAAAGGGGCGCAGGTTACCTTGGTTGGTAATGTTTCTCCCGAAGTGAATTTTCCTTTGCAACAGGTGGTAACCCGCCAGTTAAAAATACAGGGAAGCTGTGCTATTTGTGGCGAGTACGAGCCAGTGCTTGATTTAATTAGTCGCGGGTTGATTGAAATTGATCCGCTGACCAGCGCCATTGCTCCGTTGGATGAAGGTGTTAAATGGTTCGACCGTCTCTATAGCCGCGAAAAAGGATTAATGAAAGTAGTTTTAAAACCATAATACATTATTAAATAATGTCAACTAGAAAAGTCAAAATAGGAATTATTGGATGCGGAAAAGTAGCGCACCTTCATGCTGCTGGCATAATGAAATCAAAAAATGCAGTTCTCACAGCAGTTTATAATGAAAAAGCATGGTTTGCACAAGCCGAAGAATTTGGTAAAAAATACAACGCAAAAGCATATCATGATATTGAACAAATGATTAAAGAAGCAGGATTGGAAGCAGTACTTATTTGTACTCCCCATCCATTCCATGCTCAGGCAGTTATTGCTGCTGCAAATGCAGGTGCACATTGTCAGGTTGAAAAGCCATTGGCAGCATCGTTGCATGATTGCGATGCCATGATAGAAGCCTGCAAAAAGAATAATGTAAAGCTTTCGGTTGTTAGTCAGCGTCGTTTTTATGAGCCAGTACAACGTATAAAAAAAGCCATTGAAGCAGGCAAAATTGGCAAACCCGTTTTTGGTACCATCAACATGCTTGGATGGCGCGACAAAAACTATTACGATAGCGATGCATGGCGTGGTACATGGGAAATGGAAGGTGGCGGAGTGTTGGTTAATCAGGCGCCACATCAGTTGGATATTTTTCAGTGGTTGATGGGCCCTATCGATGAAGTGTACGGCGTTTGGCGAAATCTGAACCATCCGTACATCGAAGTTGAAGACACTGCGGTGGCCATTGTGAAATTTAAAAGCGGTGCAATTGGTAATATCATTGTGAGTAACTCGCAAAAACCCGGCATTTACGGTAAAGTACATATACATGGCGAAAACGGTGCTTCAATAGGTGTTCAAACCGATGGTGGTGCTATGTTTATTGCAGGTATGTCATCAATTACCGAACCACCGGTAAACGACTTATGGTCGGTATCTGGTGAAGAAAAAATGTTAGACCAATGGGTAAAACAAGATTCCGATTTCTTCAATTCTATCAATGCCATGGAGCATTATATGATGTTGCAGGATGAAGATTTTTGCGATGCCATCATCAATAATCGCAAACCAATGGTTTCTGGTGAAGACGGCAGAGTAACTGTTGAATTATTTACAGCTATTTATCGCTCGCAGCGCGATAATCAGCCGGTAAAATTTCCTTTATTTCAGGAAAATGACCAATTCGACTTTGATGGGAGATTATAAGAGAACCAGGAAGATTGCAAGGATATGCATAATTGGTAATGGCCATTTTGCGAACATGATTCATTATCCTTCGCTTACATCATTAACAAATGTAGAAATTGTAGGTATTTGTGCTTTTGATGAAGAACGGCTAAAACAGACGGCACGCAAATTTAAAATACCCTTAGAAAACATTCATGTTGCAAAAACACAATTTGATTATCAAAAGATGTTAATCAATCTCCAACCTGATGGGGTTTATGCGATAGGACAACCAGAACGTATGTTCGATGTTTGGGTTTGGTGTCTGGAAAACATGTTTAACCTTTTTATTGAGAAGCCAATGGGCATGACTATTCATCAATCAAGGATATTGGCATATCTGGCCTCGAAAAACAATCGTATCACTCAGGTTTGTCATCAGCGAAGGTCATCTCCGATAATGCAGAAAATGAAGGAAGAATGCCTAAAAAAAGGTCCTATAATTCACGCTATTATTGAATTTAATAAATATGACATACTTCCTGTATTCAGTGCACGTGACAGGATGTTAGACGACTTTACACACGCGGTTGATACAGCTAGATGGATATGTGGAGGAGAAGTCAAAAAAATTGAGTCTCATTGCAGGCGTATTATTTTCCCGGATATAAACTGGATTGGAACAACTCTTTATTTTGATAATGAGGCAACCTGTTATATTGTTGGGAATTGGACTTCAGGAAGGCGAATTTTTCGTGTAAATATGCATTCTCAAGGAATTTGTGCTGAGGTAGAGTTGGAAAAGGAAGCATTTCTATATAAAAATGGAAATTATGAAGGAGAAAGATTCGATACAAAGGAGATAGCCTGTAGCAAAGAATTATTTGTTTATGGTGGATTTCAGGAAAAAAGCATAGAGTTTATTAATTCTCTTTTATCAGGAAATGAACAAACCTCTTCACCTTTCTCTGATACATTAAAAACAATGGTGATATGCGAAACTATTTTAGCACAAGCACTGATTGAGAAGGTGTAATTAACTCGATTTTAATTAATTCGCTTGTTTGTATAACAAAAAACGAAATTATTAATCATTTGTTGCTAACTAAAAATTATGAAAAATAAATTGGAGGGTGAAAACCAGATAGGACAAAATAAACTCTCACGAATGCGGTGGGTGATGATCAGTTTTGCTTTTGTGGCAACTGTGCTGAACTACCTTCACCGGCTGTCGTTCAACTACCTTACTGCCAAAGGTCCGTTACATGATATGATTCCTGATGATGCCTTTGGATATATTGCCACGGCATTTTTTGTAGCCTACATGATTTCGAATGCCTTTTCCGGATTCGTCATCGACCGTCTCGGAACCAAATTGGGTTACGCCTTGTGTATGGCATTCTGGACTACTGCCGGATTGTTACATGCCATAGCGATGCTTCCATTACACTTTGGTATTTTCAGGTTTTTGCTGGGTTTGGGCGAAGCAGGTAACTGGCCGGCAGCCATTAAACTCACAGGTGAGTGGTTTCCTCCCGAAGAACGCTCAACCGCCTCCGGAATTTTCAACAGTGGTGCTGCTGTTGGAGCTATCGTGGCGCCACCTTTAATTGCCTTGTTGGGCGTAACTTTTGGTTGGCAGATTACCTTCGTTGTGATCGGTGCCCTTGGATATTTGTGGCTGGTTGCATTCTGGTTTACTTATTACACTCCTGAAAAGGCTGCCAATATGCCCAAACTGAAAAACATTCCCCCGCTGAAACTACTGCGGTCGAAGTTTGTATGGTCGCTCACTCTCTCCAAAGTATTTATGGATCCGGTCTGGTATTTCATCACTTTCTGGATTGGTCGCTACCTGGCCGACGTACACAAATGGGATTTGGCCACCATTGGCTGGTTTGCTACCATTCCGTTCATCGTGGCTGATTTGGGAAATATTCTGGGCGGTTTGTTTACTCAATTTATCATCCGGAAAGGAGTGCCTATTCCCCGTGCCCGTAAAATTTCAGTTGGACTTTTTGGCTCCATCATGGCACTTTCGCTTATTTCAGGACCATTGGTAATTGTAACTCCCGCATCGGCTCTGGCGGTGTTGGCCATTGCCGGATTTGGTTATGCAGCTTACACGGCCAACACGATGGCTTTTCCGGGCGATGTGGTTCCGGCTAATGCACAGGCTTCTGTTTGGGGAGTGGCCAGTGTTGGCGCAGGTTTGGGAGGCGCCATTTTCCAATCATTATCAGGAGTGGCTGTAAAAAATATTTCGGCGGCTTCGGGCTATTCAACAGCATACAATTTAGTCTTTCTTGGTTACGGTTTACTGGCGCTTATCGGATTAATCATCGTCCTTTTTGTAATGGGGCCACTGGTTAAAGATGAAAAGCTGCAACGAATATCGGAGGAAACAAGTAATTCAAATTAAACCGCATCGTGGTTTCGAAGAGAAAATCCTGAAAGAATTTAATAAAAATAACCACGGGTGCACAGCGCTTACAGACAATCCGACATCCGGATCGTTTTATGCTCCGCATGGCGACGGAATCAGGCTGAAAAGCCTGGGGATACATGAGCACTGGAACAATGCGGATAAGAAAAAATACTCCCGAAACTTAGAGAAAGGTAAAGGAAATGAATTTGTTTGTCTATAATCATAAAAACAACTTATCATGCTAAAAACTAAATTATTACATCCTGAAATATGGAGTGCGCTGGGTAGCAATGGTCACGGGGCAAAAGTGCTGATTGCTGATGGGAATTTCCCGATAACAACGGCGGTTCCGGCTACAGCTAAAAAAGTATTCCTGAATTTTGCTGCCGATATGCTTTCGGTCACAGATATCCTGAAAGTTCTGGCAACCTGCATCCCGGTTGAAAGTGCCACCGTGATGGTGCCACCTGATGAAAGCGAACAGGCAATTCATTTGGAGTTTACTGAAATTCTGGGACCCGATGTACCCCTGAAAAAACTGAAGCGCTTCGATTTTTACGACGAGGCAAAATCGCTGGATACCTGTCTGGCAATTGCTTCTGGCGAAACCCGACGATTTGCCAATATTTTGCTGACGATCGGGGTGGTAAAACCGTAGATTGGGTGGTTTATCATTTTTAATTGTTTTTTGATTTTACCAAAAATACAAGAGCTTAAATCATTGAACTCTAGCATTTTTAATTTGTTGTCTGCTTTAGTTATATACACAATTTTTTTATGCGTTTGGCTAAGAATTTTGCGAATTCGGAAATATCCAGTAAGTCAGATCGTTGCTTTTTGCTTCCTTTTTCACCGGATGCCGATTTTCTGGTATTTTTCAGACCGTTGGTATGAACGAACAACTTCGGCAAGCCCAACTTCTTTAAAGTTCGAAAATTTGTGCAACTTTGGAATTAACTTAACTTTTAAAAGCAGAATCAAATAAAATATATTAAGCATATTAATATTTTTTATATTATTGGTATTCACTAATTCATGTAATAAAGAATTTCTCGAAAAACAACCTTTAGATGAATATTCAGAAACAGCGGTTTGGAATGATCTTTACCTTATGGAAACTTTTGTAAATAACATCTATTATAATTTGTACCATGGTTTTGATGGTAAAATTGGATTTCAAATGTTTTCTGATGAAGCTATGCGTACTGCAGACAGGGGAGCAGCCAATGTGACTAAGAATGCTTTGGAGAAAACGTCCAACTGATGTTGTTCCACTAGATCCAATTGGTATCATTCAAAAAGGTTTTTATGAAAATGCCGATGGAACCTGGAGGGTGGTTTAGATACAAGAAAAAGCCGATCGAAGATTGGAACAATACTGGTTCAGGCTATTATCAGAAAAAATACATTGATCCAACTTATGTATTTCAGTATGAGGTGCAACAGTCTCCGTGGCGATATATCAGATATACTGAGATATTGCTTAGTTATGCAGAGGCTTGTAACGAATTAAGCGAAGACGTTGAAGCAAAAAAATACCTTAATATGATACGGAAAAGAGTAGGATTGCCCGCGATTAGCTCAACTGGAAATCAGCTACGTGAAGATATCAGGCATGAGAGAAGAGTAGAACTTATGTTTGAAGGACAAAGATATTGGGATATTCGTTGGATGATTGCTCCACAGGTAATTGTGAATGCCACTGGAGTTGATATCAGATATAATATTGGCCAGAGCAAACCGATATACAAGGTGATCCCTGCACAGGCACGTTTATGGAACAATCGATCCTATTTTATGCCAATCAATTGGACGAAATGAACAAAAACAACCTTCTCATCCAAAATCCACTTTATTAAATAAATCTCATTAAAATAATACTGGCACTGGCCTTTAATACTAAGTCAATTGCCATAACACCTTACACTATGGAAAATCATCAAACCAGAAGAAATTTTTTATTACAGTCAGCAATAACTACCGTTGGTGTTGCTGCCGGGTTGAAAACATTTAGTTCGCCACAAAAGTCAGGTATATTAGGAGCAAACGATAAAATCCGGATGGGTTTTATCGGGATTGGCAACAGGGGTTCCCAATTATTACAACTATTTATGAAGCATGCTGATTGCGAAATTGCAGCATTGTGCGATGTATATGAGCCTTATACAATCAGGGATCGCAGCAAGGTTGACCATCGCTATCTGCAAGGCATGGGAGGACAAGTCCCGAAAATGGGTGAAAAATTCCTTAAATCACCGAAGATATACAACGACTACCGAAAATTGCTTGAAGATAAAGATATTGACGCAGTGTGTATTGCGACTCCCGACCATTGGCACGCGCTAATTACAGTTCATGCTATACAATCAGGGAAAGACGTTTATGTAGAAAAACCGCTTACAGCTACAATCTACGAAGGGCGTAAAATGATAGAAGTGCAGGCAGCAAGCAAACAAGTTGTGGCCGTTGGACTGAACCGTCGTGGTTCAGAAACCTATCAGAAACTAGCGAAAGAAATCCCAACGGGAAAGCTTGGTAAAATAACTGTAGCCCGTGCTTTTCGAATTAATAACATGTTTCCTGATGGAATCGGCAAAATGAAACCAGAACAACCACCTAAAGATTTTAACTGGGATATGTGGCTGGGACCACGAGCTTACCGGCCTTATCAATACAACATTGCACCATACATGTTTCGTTGGTGGAGCGACTATTCTTCACAGATGGGAAATTGGGGCGTTCATTTTATGGATGTTATCCGATGGATGTTGGGAGAAACAGCACCAGTGGCCATTAGTGCTCATGGTGGAAAATATGTGCTAGACCATGATGGTGATATCCCAGATACAGCTCAGGTTACCTATGAATTTGCTTCAGGAACTATTGCCTCATTTTGCATTTATGAAGCCAGCAGCGGTGGATTATTTCCACAAGGGGAAGTGGAACTTCGCGGAACCAAAGGGACTTTGTATGCAAGCGAAAGCGGGTATCAGATAATTCCAACCACCAAAGGACAGTTCCAAAACTGGAACAAACAAATGGAAGCAGAAGAATATAAAGCAAAAAACGAGATGTTGACTGATGGTAGCAGTGGTGACAGCACTGCAAATTTGGTTCGTAATTTTCTGGATTGTGTAAAATCACGGGCAACACCATTGTGTACACTTGAGGATGGGCACCGTTCAACGAGTTTTGCCCACCTTGCAAATATTGCATTGGCCACTAAGGAACGTCTTCAGTGGGATTCTGCAAAGGAACGATTCACCAACAGTGAGGCAGCAAATCAACTGTTACATTATGAATACCGTAAACCTTGGAAGTTATAATTTAATAAAATGAGCTATAACAGACGAACATTTATAAAGGGTATAGCTGCTGCAACAGCTTTAATACTCCCCATTCTTTTTACCACTATACACACTTTCTTAGTTGAATTTCAGAAAGTGATTTTATCTTTGTTCCATCAGGTGAAACGTAAAAAGGCTCTGCTGGCGAGCAACCTTTCAGGGATAACCTGATTCTGTGAGAATGTGTCGATATTGAAGGAAAAAGAATACTGGTTACAGTATTGTAGAAGGTGCTCTGGAAGGCCGTAATACTGCCAGCCCGAGTTTAGGAATGGATAGCCTTCATGTTGCCGACTTTTTAGATCGCTTGGTTAAAATAACTCAGTTTCCCGAAAAGAGAGGTATGAGAAAATCAAACTTCTCATGCCTCCCTTTTCAATTTAAGCAGCGGATTTTGTCACTATTGAAGTGTATAAGAGGATCAATAGCTCTGCCATTAGGTATTCTTGTTTGGTTCAATATAAAATACAACGGAATAGATTTAAAATGTGTTTTCCAATTATTGAATCTTTTAAGAGTATAATTTAGTCAATAAATAGGGCAACTGAGAATGATAAAAATTACCGGACTTATAATCATTTTGTTCGCTTTTTGTTCTTCTGATGGCGTTGCTCAGTTGACTAGCGATGGTTCTTACCTATGGAATTCGACAAGTATTACATATTCTGTGAATGATAAAACGGATCTGGTAATTTCAAATAAAGATCATTACAGCAATCAGAATGATCATCTCGACTATTTTCATTTTGATATGATTGCTTACCACAAAATAAGTGAAAAGTTTACACTAGGTCTGGGACTTCGTCAAACTGAAAGTTTTAAATCCAATAGTTGGAATCCCGGACGAACATATATGCTTTATGGAGTATATTTTTGGCATCCGGACAATATGATCGTTAAGGTTGCTAATCGACTGGTCTCCAAAACTTATAAAGCCTCGGCTACTCAATATGGACTGGACAACATTACAAGCATTGATTTTTTTGTTCGTTCCACGAATAAATTGCCAAAGCCATATCTGATGGGTGAATTGTTCACAAATATTAATTTTCAGAAGGTTCAAACTGCCCGGTTATATGGAGGATTTCATCTTTTCAGAAGCAAATATTTTGGAATTGATATTTACTACTGTTTCCAAAAAACAAGACCTACCTGGGAATGGAAAGATTACAATGTATTTGGAGTAAATACCAAAGTACGTATTTGATTTTGATTTGGCAGGTTTGTTGGATCTGTTGGATCTGTTTTTGAATTGCTTATTTTAATATTTAAAATTATAAATTATAAAAATTCTTTAATGATGAATAAAACAAGAACTAATTTATTGCTAACTTCTTTATCACTTTGCCTTCTATTAACCTCATGCTTTTTTCAAAAAGAGAATTCTTCTTCCAAGGCACCCAACACTTTATCAAAGAAAGAAATCAAAGCTGGTTGGGCGCTTCTTTGGGATGGAAAATCTTTTAACGGTTGGAGAGGTATTTACAAAGATAATTTTCCGGTTCAAGGATGGATTATTGAAAACGGAGAACTGATATGTCTTGGAAATGAAATGCCAGACTCTTTGAAAGGCGGTGATATCATAACCGAGAAGAAGTATGGAAGTTTTGAATTAGCATGTCAATTCAAAATTTCGGACAAAGGGAATAGTGGAATTAAATATTTTGTGAATGAGTCACTTAAAGCATCTCCAGGTCATGGGCTTGGATTAGAGTACGCAATTTTAGATAACGAAAATTGGCCTTATGACAAGCCGGATTATAACAGAACTTGTGGTTCGTTATATGATTTAGTGCGGGCACCTCAAAACGTAAAAGTTCACCCAAATGGAGAGTGGAACGAAGCTTTGATTATTGTTGATGGAAATCACATTGAACACTGGCTAAACGGGATAAAATCAGTTAATATCGAAAAAAGCAGTGAACTATACTATCAACTTTTGTCAAAGAGTAAATATGCAAACTTAAAAGGATGGGGAGAGTTTCAGGATGGGCATATATTATTACAGGATGAAGGACCAAGAACTTCTTTCCGCAATATTAAAATAAGAGAAATTAAAAATTGATATGGGTGATTATTACTAAAACCATTTGAGTTAACTTTAAAGTAAAAAGTTACTAAATCACTGAAGTAGACTCTCGTGATATTCATCCGGGAAAACGTCCGTTGAAAATAATGTGGCACTCGGCACAGGACAACTTGATATTCCATCCATTATAAAAGCGGCAAAAAAAGATGGAATTAAGCACTATTATATCGAAGACGAAAGTCAAAGTTATGCAAAACAGGTACCCCAGACAATGAAATATTTGAAGAGTTTGTAGTTTCTCAATACCTCGCTAAATAATGGCATAAATAATTGATTATCAATCAATATTACTTGCATGTTTTGAGTTAAAGGTGAGATTAACTTCCTTTATTTTAAACAGGTCTGCACTGTTCAATAGTCTGACTTCAGACCTGTCCTTTCCTAATAAATTTCCGTTCAGTTCCTTTGCGAAAATAAATGAATGATCCATTCCATTGCGGTAAACAAACAAGTAGTACTGAACTGTATCCAGTCCGGATGCAACTATGAAGAAACATCTCTGGATTGCTGGAGCCTTTTCTTTTGCGTTATCGAACCCCTGAATTTTACTCCCCTATTTACCATCCCAGCTTTGTTTTTTCAATTGTAAAGATCATCAGTTTCTGCCAGTTTCGTGATTTCTTTCTGTAATTTTGTTTCAGGCAAACATCCTGTGGAATGGCTGAACTTTGGTCTGATTCAAGTTGTAGAGCCGATCATCTTCACTCATTAGCACAGCCTCAAATGGAACTTTACTTTGGTTTCAGAACGCGGTATAAGCCCATCCACTACTGACGATTCTAAACTGATTTCAGGTTTACTGGTGGAACCGTTTCACAATGTAGATTTCTACTGTTGACAGAATATTGAACTGTTAGTCAAAAATTATCTACAAAGATTTATTCTTAGAGGGAAGGAAATCCGTCAATGAATTTTCTCGGCATATCCTCGCTTTTTCGCCAGGTGAGCCTGTCGAACCTCGGTATTCCAATTCCTTCATTGCCACCCTTCATCAGAATAGTCATCATGCAGAAATTTTTTTTATAACTTAAAAATCAATATTATGACAACTTTTGAAAAACATTACATCGGAAAAGGAACACAAGTTGAAAACCT
>DAITNH010000082.1:0-18089 GCA_036834745.1 Prolixibacteraceae bacterium | reverse complement strand
AAATTTCGGTGACCAACCTGATGGGCAACCGGATGGCTGACATGGAGCGCAAAGGACAACCGTACAAGATTTTCTATAACATCAATTTCCCGGCCTACAAAGCTGAAAACAGGGGAGCCGACGGTTTATTTACAACTTTGGGCTGGAAACCGCAGCCTTCAGGCTTGTTCGGTCCGGTAACGCTTACACCTTTGCAACAAATAAAATAAACCACATAGGCACATTATTCTCTATGAAACGCTGTGGAAAAATCATAAATCGTTATTCGTTAATCTGCAATCGTTATTTTTTAACCTGAAAACCAACACCATGTCATTTAAAAACTATCTGCCGATCCTAATTGCACTTGGCCTTCTTAGCTGCAGTTCTCCGAAACAGCCATCTAAAATCGACCGGTTGGCTTTGGTTACCCGCAACAATGTGGTGGTTGAGCAGCCCGATACTTTGGCCAGCTTATCGGTCGGAAACGGTGAATTTGCTTTTACCACCGATGTTACCGGACTTCAAACATTTTACAAGGAATACGAAAATGGTGTCACGCTTGGCACGCAGTCGAACTGGGGCTGGCATACTTTCCCGAATACCGAAAATTATCAGGTGATGGAAAGTGCCAAATATTCGGATTACCGCGAACGAAAAGTGCCGTATCTGGTGCAATTCCCGGGCGATGGGCGCGATGCGAAAGCAGCCAACTATTTTCGTGAAAATCCGCAACGTTTGCAATTGGGCGTAATTCGTTTGCTCCTGAAAAAGTCCGATGGAACAGAAGTAAAACTGGCCGATATTAAAAATCCAAAACATCAGTTAACGCTTTGGGAAGGCCGCATCAGCAGCGAGTTTTCGGTGGAAGGTCAGCCTGTAAAAGTGGAGGTTTTCTGCCATCAGCAAAAAGACATGATTTCTGCAAAAATCAGTTCTCCGCTGATTGAAAAAGGGCAACTAAAAGTGGAATGGATTTTTCCTTATGCCTTGCCAGTCAATACGCATTCCGGTTACGATTTTACTTCCGTGGACAAACACCAATCACAATTGGAAAACGTAAACGAAAATTCAGTCAAAATTTTGCGGACACTCGACAACGACCGTTACCAGGTAAAACTGGATTGGGAAGGACAGGCTGCGCTGGATGAAACCGAAAAACATCATTTCGTGCTTTCTCCAAAATCCGGAAATACCATTTCGTTTAGCTGTTTATTTACTCCTGAAGCAAAACCGGAAATACTGCCGACTTTTGCCGAAACTGAAACCAATAACCTCGAAACATGGAAAAATTTCTGGGAAACCAGCGGCGTGGTTGATTTCTCTGAATGTACCGATCCGCGAGCCAAAGAGGTGGAACGCCGGTTTGTATTGTCTCAATATCTCACAAAAATTCAGAATTCAGGATCGATGCTGCCACAGGAAACCGGTTTGGTTTACAACAGTTGGTATGGGAAAGCCCACCTCGAAATGCACTGGTGGCATTCCGCCCATTTTGCCAACTGGAATCATCCCGAATACCTGGAAAAACAGTTGGATTGGTATCAAACCATTTATAACAAAGCGTTGGAGACGGCCCAATTGCAAGGTTTTAAAGGAATTCGCTGGCCCAAAATGGTGGGGCCTGAAGGGCAGAACAGTCCATCGGGTGTCGGCAGTTACCTCATCTGGCAGCAACCGCATTTTATTTACATGGCAGAGCAGTTGTACCGCAGCAATCCTTCGCCCGAAATTTTGAACAAATACAAAGACCTGATTTTTGCCACTGCCGATTTTATGGCCGATTTTGCCGTGGCCGATTCTTCAGGAAATGTGTTTAATCTTTTGCCACCGCTCATTCCGGCGCAGGAACACTGGAAACGCGAGACCACGATGAATCCGCCTTTCGAATTGGCGTATTGGCACTGGGCGCTGACTATTGCGCAGCAGTGGCGCAATCGATTGAACATGCAGCCTGACCCGGCTTGGGAAGAAGTCCGCACCAAAATTGCAGCGCCGGTTCAGGAAAATGGTGTGTACCTTGGTATTGCCAATGCACCCGATTCCTATACCAATCCGGAAGCGATGAAAGATCATCCGATTGTTACCGGTGCGCTGGGTATTTTGCCTGCATGGGATAAAGTTGATCCTGAAATCATGCGAAATACCTTGAAAGTGGTCATGCAAAAATGGGATTGGCCATCAACCTGGGGCTGGGATTATCCGATGGTTGCCATGTGCGCCACCCGTTTGATCGAACCAGAAATTGCGCTGGAAGCCTTGCTCAAAGACGTTCAGAAAAATACATACCTGAAAAACGGGCATAATTACCAAAGCGAACGGTTGCGAATTTACATGCCTGGCAACGGCGGTTTCCTGAAAGCTGTTTCGCTGATGTGCGCCGGATGGGAAGGCTGCACCACCGAAAACCCCGGATTCCCAAAAGACGGCAAGTGGAACGTGAAATGGGAAGGATTGACTAAAGATTTTTAGGTTTTTTCAAATGGAAGATAATGGGCTAAAGCCCAACGAAAATATTGTATTAGCTACCGTCAGCTAAAGCAGACGGCAAAGAATACTGCTTTTATGATTAGTTGTGCAATATCCTTTGCCGTTGGCCTTTAGGCAACGGGCAGGAGAAAAGAAAAGAACTAAGGCGCAACTGCTAATGAAGTCTGAAATACAAAAGTTGTATGCGTCGCATGTGGAAAAAAATTAAGAATTGCAGTTTAACCTATCCGTCAGCTAAAGCAGACGGCAAAGAAGATCGCTCTGATGATGATTGGAAAATATCCTTTGCCGTTCGCCTTTAGGCAACGGACATATAAGCAAATAAGAACTAAGGCGCATCCAACAATGAAATTTGAAAAATAAAGCTGTATGCGCCACAAAATTTATAATCAAAAAAGCAACATGAAATCTGGTAACCTAATTTATCTTTTTCTCTTATGTCTGAATTTTGGATTCGCGACAATCGCAGCACCAACCCAAAAGCAAACACTTTTCCTTTCCGGAACCGACAATACCCACACCAAAACCTGGGAGTTTTTCTGCACTTCGGGAAGAAACAGCGGAGTATGGTCGAAGATTGAAGTGCCGTCGCATTGGGAGCAGCAGGGATTTGGTGAATACGATTATGGCCGCGATTACCGCACCTACGGCAAGAAATTCAAGTTTGCCGATGAAAAAGGAATGTACAAATATGCATTTCAGGTTCCGGCTGACTGGAAAAACCGGAAGGTTTTCATTGTCTTTGAAGGTTCGATGACTGATACCGAATTGAAAATCAACGGACAACTGGCTGGAGATATTCATCAGGGCGCGTTTTATCAATTCAGATATGACATTACCGATAAACTCAAATTTGGGCAGACGAACTTACTGGAAGCTACCGTCAGCAAAATGTCAGCCGATAAGTCGGTGAACAGTGCCGAACGTTTTGCCGATTATTGGGTGTTTGGTGGCATTTTCCGTCCGGTTTACCTCGAAGTTTTTCCGGTGGAACACCTGGAACGGGTTGCCATCGATGCCAAAGCCGACGGCTCCTTCGAAATGGATGTTTTCCCAAAAAACCTGAAAGGAAAACGAAATGTGGTTGCCGAATTGCTGGATGCCCAAAATAAAGTAGTTGCCACCTGCAATGCAGCAGTAAACAATACCGATTCGCTTGTTACCTTAAACTGTAAAGTTGACAGTCCAGCTTGCTGGACTGCGGAAACGCCTAACCGTTATTCGGTCCGGGTTTCGCTGAAAGACGGCAAAAGTGAATTATATACCACCACTAAAAAATTTGGATTTCGCACCATCGAAATCCGGCAGGGCGATGGCATTTACCTGAATGGTACCAAAATCAAGATGAAAGGCATCAACCGTCATGCGTTCTGGCCAGAAACCGGACGATGCCTAAACAATCAGATTAATCTGGATGATGTGAAACTGATCAAGTCGATGAATATGAATGCCATTCGCTGTTCGCATTATCCGCCCGATCAGATTTTTCTGAATTACTGCGATTCGCTGGGTTTGTATGTACTCGACGAGTTGGCGGGCTGGCAAAATGCCTATGCTACTGCTCCCGGTGCGAAGCTGGTGGAGGAAATGGTGATCCGCGACTTGAACCATCCGTCGATTATTTTCTGGAGTAACGGAAACGAAGGCGGCACTAACAAGGAACTCGACGATGATTTTGCAATTTACGACAAGTCGAATCGTCCGGTTATTCATGCGCATCACCGACCCGGCAATGATTTTAATGGCATCGACTGCAACCACTACGAAACGTATTACAGCTCGAAAAAAATATTTGCAGAAGGCAAAATTTACATGCCTACCGAATTTTTGCATGCCCAGGACGATGGCGGCGGTGCTGCCGGACTGGAAGACTTCTGGGAATTGTTCTGGAAAACGCCGAATTCCGGAGGCGGATTTACCTGGGTGCTGTCAGATGAAGGCATTGTCCGCACCGACTTGAATGGTTTTATTGATGTCAACCGGGTAAATGCGCCAGATGGAGTGGTTGGTCCTCATCGCGAAAAGGAAGGCAGTTATTATGCTTTTCGCGAGATTTATTGCCCGGTTAAAATCAGCCTGAAAAAACTTCCGGAGCAATTTGATGGTAAAATTTCGGTGGAGAACCGATACCATTTCACCAACTTGAAAGATTGCAGATTCGAATGGCAACTGGTGAATTTCAGCACCGTGTCTGATCGCCATGCTGCTCATCAAGTCATGAAAAGTGGTATTGTTCCCAGTTCGGATATCAAACCGCTGGACCATGGAATCCTTGACTTCGGTCTCCGGTCTCCGGTCTCCGGTCTTCCTTCCGATTACAAAAAATACGATGCCCTTTACCTGAAAGTATTTGACCGTTCGGGCGATGAAATTTACTGCTACAGTTGGAAAATCGGAGGAAATCTACATGCTGTTTCGCAACTGGTGAAAATGGATATCAGCGAGCAGGAAAAGCAGCAGCGCGAAAAACTGAAAGCTGCCGGAATTGAAGCCGATAACATTCTGCCCATTGAACAGCAATCGGCCGATCTATCCAAAGAAAAGGGAGTTGCAGAACTGACAGAAAATGATAGTCTTTACACCTTAAAAGCCTCCGGAATTGCAGTGACCTTTAGCAGGAAAGATGGCAAAATCCGAAAAGTTACCAACGATTTGGGCTTGCCGCTTCCTTTCAGTAACGGACCGGTTTTGGTGAGCGGAAATGCCCGACTGGAAAGCATTAAACCCATTAAAACAGATAAAAGCTATTCGTTGGAAATGATCTATTCCGGCGATATGAAAAAAGTGATTTGGACCATGTTTAGCAGTGGCTGGCTGGCGATGGATTACGAATATCAGGTAGCAGGCGAGCAGAAATTTACCGGTATTGGTTTCGATTTTTCGGAGTCGGATGTGATTGGCGCCAAATGGCTGGGTAAAGGTCCGTCACACGTTTGGAAAAACCGTACAGCCGGTGGTGTGCTCGATGTGTATCAGCGCATGTACAACAATCGTTTGCCAGCCGATAACAGTTGGGGATTGCCGCAGTTCAAGGGCTATTTCCCTGAAGTTTCCTGGATGGAATTCAATACTGTTGACGGCAAGTTTACTGTTGTTGTGCAGGAAGACGACCTTTTTATACGCCTGTTCAATTTCTACGGAATTTCAGGACCGAAGAATTATCCGGAATTGCCTGTTGGTGACATATCATTTCTGGATGCCATTCCGCCAATTGGAACCAAACTGGCAATGGGCATCAGCAACGATACCTGGAACCTCGGCCCAATGGGCGAACTCAACAAAATGGACAAACCCGTAAAACGGACACTGTATTTTTATTTTGGATTGCTGAATTGATTTCCATACCGTCAGCTAAAGCAGACGGCAAAGAATATCGCTCTGATGATTAGTTGTGCAATATCCTTTGCCGTTGCCTTTAGGCAACGGACATGTAAAAAAGAAAAACAAGGCGCATCTACGAATGATGATTGAAACAAAACGCTGTATGCGCCGCAACGAATATTCAATGGCATCGAGAAGAGAATTTATAAGTAAAAGTTTATGGGCAGGAAGTGCTTTATTGGCTTCCGGTATGGTTGGTTTTGCTGCTGTTCCTGAAAAAAGTTATGGCAAAAAAGACATTTCGGCTTTTGCCAAACGCCTGAAACCGCTCGGGCGAATCCTTGAAATGGAAGGATATTACGTTTGGGGAACCAGTCCGATTTTGGCGCCCAATGGGAAAATTCACGTTTTCTTTTCGCGATGGGATGCTAAAAAAGGAATGGGCGGCTGGATCAATGGTTCGGAGATTGCCCATGCCGTGGCCGATCAGCCTGAAGGACCGTATTACGACATCGAAACCATTCTTGCACCGCGGGGTGAAGGTTATTTTGATGGTACAACCTGCCATAATCCACACATCCAGTTGGTGGATGGAAAATACTGCCTGTTTTATATCGGTAATTCGAACAAAAAGACCGACACCAAACGGATAGCAATGGCAACCTCTGATTCGTTGAATGGCCCATGGATACGACCAGACAAACCTTTGCTGGAAGTCGGTTCAATAGGTTCCTGGGACGATCATTGTACCTCGAACCCAGCATTTCTGAAACACCCAAACGGGCAATTCTGGCTGTACTACAAATCGTGGAATACCGAAGAATACGAGCATCCGGTTGATCCGGCCATTCGCGGAAACCGCAAATATGGACTGGCCATTTCGGATAAATTGGAAGGGCCGTATGTGAAATATTCAGGAAACCCGATTCTGGATTATTCGAAACTGGGCAATAACCGCCAATTGGAAGACGGAAATGTATTCATCGAAAATGGCCGGTATTACATGCTGGCTCGCGATATGGGGCGTTTTGATCATGAAGTGGGTATCATCCTCGAATCGAAAGATGGCATTCACTGGTCGGAGCCGAAGATCAGTTATTTCGGATTTAGTCATTATTTGCAGCAACCGCCTGCACCTTCGCATTTAAAAAAATATGGTCGGTTCGAGCGTCCGCAAATCCTGATGCAAAACGGACATCCCACACATTTGTTTGTGGCCTCGCAAGGCGGAAAGTATATGAGTTCATCGGCCTTTGTATTTGAATTGAAGAGATAACTTATTCACGGGGTGACTTCGAGTCACCCCGTGAATGTCAAAATGTATAAAATGAACCGAATAATATTGCTATTAACACTGTGCTTGTTCTTCCAAATCAACCTTCAGGCCAAACAAAAGCCAACCGTGTTTACCATTGGCGACTCGACCGTGAAAAATGGCCAGGGCAACGGTGCCGGAGGCTTGTGGGGCTGGGGCGATCCGTTTCAGCAGTATTTCGATACAAGCAAAGTTACTGTGAAAAACTATGCGCTGGGTGGAACCAGTAGCCGCACTTACCAAACCAAAGGCTTGTGGAATGAAGTTTTGAAAGAACTCAAAAAGGGTGATTTTGTGTTGATGCAATTTGGGCACAACGACGGAAGCGCCATTAACGACGACAGCCGTGCCCGTGGAACCATCAAAGGAGTGGGAGAGGAGACCGAAGAAATTGACAATATCCTGACTAAGGAGCATGAAATCGTACATAGTTACGGTTGGTATCTCCGGAAAATGATTCGCGAGGCCAAGTCGAAAGGAGCCACTCCGATAATTGTAACTCCCATTCCGCGCAACGACTGGGAAAATGGCAAGGTCAAACGGGCTTCAAACAGTTATCCCGATTGGGTAATGGAAGTTGCCCGTCAAGAAAAAGTGATGTTTATTGATCTGAATAAAAGCTTGTCGGAACGGCTTGACCAGTTGGGCGAAAGCAAGGTGACAGGAACGTATTTCTACAGTCACGACCATACGCATACCTCGGCTGAAGGAGCAAAAATGGCGGCATCGCTGGTTATTGAAGGTATTCGGACGAATTCCAAATGCAAGCTCAACCGCTATTTGCTGGCAAATCCAAAAATCAACTTTCCGGTGAAAAAGCGGGTGTTTGTGATTGGTGATTCAACCGTAGCCAATGGTAATGATACCATTGTGGGTTGGGGAAAAGAATTACCTGCATTTTTCGATACCAGTCGGGTAATGATTGTAAACAAAGCACGTGGTGGCCGCAGCAGCCGTACATTCCACTCGGAAGGACTTTGGAACGAAATACTTCCGCAGTTGCAAAAAGGTGATTATGTGCTGATGCAGTTTGGACACAACGACGGTGCACGTCCTGATACAGAAAAATTCCGTGGTTCGCTTCGTGGAGTCGGCGACGAAACGCAGGAAGTAACAAAGCCCGACGGAACCAAAGAAACGGTTCATAGTTTTGGCTGGTACATGAAAAAATACATACAGGAAACTAAGGCAAAAGGAGCTGTCCCTATTGTTCTGGCGATGATTCCGAGAAATATCTGGAAGGACGGAAAGGTGGAACGTGCTTCGGAAATGTATGGAAAATGGGCAAAGGAAGTTGCAGAATCCTCCGGAGCATTTTTCATCGACCTGAATGAATTGGTGGCTAAAAAGTATGAAGAATTGGGAGCCGAAAAAGTCAAAGCTTTGTTCCCCGGCGATCATACACATACCAATCGTGCAGGCGCAAAGCTGAATGCGGAAACAGTGGTTCAGGGCATCAAGGAATTGAAAAATTGTGAGTTGAAGGCCTATTTGAAGGACTGAATGAAATACTCACGGGGTGACTCTAAGTCACCCCGTGAGTAAATATAAGAACATAAACCAAAACCGATAAGAATGAAACATCTAATCTTATTTTTCCTGATTCTTTCAGTCTTTACCCTTCAGGCGCAGCGCCAGATGGAATATTTGTCCCGCGGAGTGGTAGCTGTTCAGGCTGGTCGCGACAGTGTATTTGTGAGCTGGCGGCTGCTTCATTCTGATCCGGATAATGTGGCTTTTAATGTTTACCGTCAGGCAGAAAAGGGGAAAGCAGTCAAACTGAATTCCAAACCACTGACCGAGGCAACCTCCTTGCTGGATGTGTCGCCTTTGGCTGAAGTAAAATATACCTACTCTGTAAAACCGGTTAAAGGTGGTGAAGTAGGAACTTTTGTTCTGGATAAAAAAGATAACGGCAAACCGTGGATTGATATTCCGCTTCAAACTCCTGAAAAATACACGCCCGGCGATGCTTCGGCTGGCGATCTGGATGGCGACGGCGATTACGAACTGGTGTTGCACATGATTGGTAAAGCACACGACAACAGTCACGATGGGATGACCGATCCGGCCATTTTTCATGCCTATAAACTGGACGGAACGCTTTTGTGGAGCATTAATCTGGGAAAAAACATTCGCGAAGGAGCGCATTATACCCAATTTCTGATTTATGATTTTGATGGCGACGGACGTGCTGAAGTGGCCATGAAAACGGCTGATGGCACGACTGACGGCACCGGAAAAGTGGTCGGTGATGCAAATGCCGATCATCGCGACAAGGACGGACACATTCTGAAAGGACCGGAATACCTGACGGTTTTCGATGGTTTGACCGGGGCTGCTTTGTCAACGATTAATTACTGGGCACCAAGGCATTCTTCAAAAGAAAATCCGACTCCGGAAGAAATGAAAGAAGTTTGGGGCGACGGCAATGCCAACCGCTCCGAACGTTATCTGGCCTGCGTGGCTTATCTGGATGGAATTCACCCATCGCTGGTGATGTGCCGGGGCTATTACACCCGTGCGGCTTTGGCGGCCTACGATTTTCGCAATGGAAAACTCACCAAACGTTGGTTTTTCGACAGCGATGATAATACGCCTGACAACCGCGCCTATCGCGGACAAGGAAACCACAATTTGAGTGTTGGAGATGTGGACGGTGACGGTTGCGACGAGATTATCTACGGTGCTGCTGTGATTGACAACGACGGCAAAGGACTTTATTCCACCGGTCTGGGACATGCCGATGCCATGCACTTTTCTGATCTTGATCCGACTCGCTCTGGCTTGGAAGTGTTCAACATTCAGGAACGTTTCAGCGATGCCGGACTGAACATGCGCGATGCCAAAACGGGCGAAATTCTCTGGCGGGTGGCCTCGCTTAAAGCTGATGAATCGGGTGGCGATAAAGGTGAAGGCCCCGGACGTGGTGTTTCATTTAATGTCGATTCACGTTATGTGGGCAACGAATGCTGGGTGTTTGGAGCGCAGTTAAAGGGAATGTGGAATGCACAAGGAAAAAAGATTTCGGAGACAACTCCACCGATCTGCAATTTTGCGGTTTGGTGGGATGGCGATTTGCTCCGTGAGTTGCTCGATAAAAATCAGGTGATGAAATGGGACTGGAAGGCTGAAAAGGTGATTCCCTTGCTGGTTGCCAGCGACTGTATGAGCAACAACGGCACCAAATCGACTCCGGTTTTGAGTGCTGACTTGTTTGGCGACTGGCGCGAAGAAGTGGTTTTTCGCACCACCGACAACAAATCGTTGCGCATTTTCACCACGACAATTCCAACGAAACATCGCTTTGTAACCTTGATGCAGGACCCCATTTACCGTTTGGGAATTGCCTGGCAAAATGTGGCTTACAACCAGCCTCCGCACACCGGTTTTTATATTGGTGATGAAATGAGTAAACCGGTTAAACCGAATTTGAAACTTGTAAAGATTAAATGAACCACATAGGCACAGTAGAACACATAGATAATAGTTTATAATGAGAATTAGGTTGAAATTTATATTGGATGATAATGCCGAAGGTATGTCAGGATTATAGCAAAATTGAATGAAAAGAGATGAAAATGCTGAAGGCATGATAGGATTATGTCACCACTCCGTGGTTTAAGAGCACATATTTCACCATTTTCTATAATCATTTCAACCCTTCAGGTTTTAAAATCCAACCATTGATTTGCATTTCTCTGCGAAACTCTGTGGTTAACAAACTATAATTTTAAAATGAAACATTACTTTTTAATATTCTTTATCTGTTTCTCCCTTTCCGGATTTTCAAAGCAAAAATCAACCGTTTCCCGGTTCGATTTCGGTTCAGAAAAGGTGAAAAAAGGCTGGACACCAATAACTCCGTCATCGGTTTATTCGGCAGAAAAAGGCTTTGGATTGATCCCTTCAGGACAAATTGAGGATGGAAAAACAGCTGATTTTTTGAGCAGTAAAAAACCTTTTTATTTTGTGGTAACCCTTCCTGAAGGGCATTACCGGATTATTCTGACATTAGGCGGATCATCCGAAGGTTCATCAACAACTGTTAAAGCAGAATCGCGACGGTTGATGCTCGAAAATGTAAAAACGGCTTCCGGAAAAACCGTTCAGAAAACGATAGTTGTGGATGTTCGCACCCCGAAAATCAATGATGAGGAACAAATCAAACTGAAAGAGCGCGAACTGAATTACCTGAACTGGGACAACAAGCTGACCCTTGAATTCAATGGCGAACACCCTTGTGTGGCGGCGATCGAGATAAAAAAAGCAGACCATTTGCCAACCATTTTTCTTGCCGGAAATTCAACCGTGACTGATCAGGAAAACGAGCCATGGGCTTCATGGGGACAGATGTTCCCGAATTTTCTGAAACCTGAAATTGTGGTGGCCAATTATGCCGAATCGGGTGAAACACTGCTGGCCTTTAAACGCGAAAAACGGTTGCAGAAAATCCTGAGCCAAATGAAATCCGGCGATTACCTGTTTATGGAATTTGCGCACAACGACCAAAAGCCTGGCGGCAATCATTTGGATGCCATGACGACTTACAAAGATGAACTGAAATATTACATGGCTGAAGCCCGAAAGAAAGGCGGAAAGCCTGTGTTGGTGACTTCCACCAACCGCCGCCGTTTCGATGAAAATGGTAAAATTATCAATACGCTGGAAGAATTTCCGGAGGCCATGAGGCAATTGGCAAAAGACGAAAACGTTCCGCTGATTGATCTGAATGCGATGAGCAAAGCCTTTTATGAAGCTTTGGGACCCGAAATCTCGAAAAAAGCATTTGTGCATTATCCGGCCAATACCTATCCGGGACAAGACAAACCACTGGCCGATGATACCCATTTCAACCCGTATGGTGCGTATGAATTAGCGAAATGTGTGACCGAAGGAATCCGAAAAAATATTCCTGAACTGGCGAAATATATTCGTGCTGACTGTACCGAATTCAATCCGTCGCAACCCGATCCGGTAGCCGGATTTCGTTGGTACGAAAGTCCTTCTGTGAATCTGGTAAAACCCGATGGAAATTAATGAATTGGTCGGATGATAAAATTGTACTCACCCCCTTGTCCGCAAGCGGACGTTCCCCCTCTCTTTCAAAAGAGAGGGGGAGAGCATCGCAGATGCGACGGGGTGAGTTCAAAAAAGTAAAAGGAATTTTTCAAAAAAAGATATTTACAATGAAAAAAATTCAGACCTTACTGCTCTCGTTGCTATTTACCGGCAGCCTTTTTGCCCAATCCGGCATTTTTTACAATGTGAAGGATTACGGTGCCAAAGGAGATGGGCAAACCATCGACACCAAATCCATTGATGCTGCGATTACTGCAGCTTCGGAAAAAGGCGGGGGAACTGTCTTTTTTCCCGCCGGAACTTACCTGAGTTTTACGATTCACCTGAAAAGCTTTATCACCCTGCACCTCGATAACGGCGCAGTACTCGAAGCTGCCGATGTGAAAAAGTTTGGTTTGGGTTACGATCCGGCCGAGCCAAATCAGTGGGACATGTATCAGGATTTTGGGCACAGTCACTGGCGAAACAGCCTGATTTATGGCGAAAACCTGCAAAATATTGCCATTACCGGACTGGGAACCATCTTTGGAAACGGACTTACCCGCGAAGGAAATAAGACGCCCGGGTTAGCCAATAAAGCCATCGCGCTGAAATTGTGTCGCAATGTTGTTTTGAAAGATTTCTCCATTTTGATGGGCGGACATTTTGCCCTTTTGGCTACGGGCGTGGATAATATGACCATCGACAACCTAAAAGTGGATACCAATCGTGATGCTTTTGATGTGGATTGCTGCCGTCATGTGCGTATTTCGAATTGCAGTGTAAATTCGCCATTCGACGATGCAATTTGTCTGAAAAGCTCTTTCGGACTGGGATTTGCCCGCGCTACCGAAGATGTGACCATCAGCAATTGTTCGGTCAGCGGTTTCGACCGAACCACTTTTATGAATGGAACGTACAAAAAAGACGAAGCCCATAAAGTGCCTGACAGAGGCGTGGTTACCGGTCGTATTAAATTTGGAACAGAGTCGAACGGCGGATTCAAAAACATTACCATTACCAACTGCACTTTCGAATTTTGTCGTGGATTGGCGCTGGAAACTGTTGATGGTGGTATTTTGGAAGATGTAACTGTTGATAACATTGTAATGAAAGACATTCAGGGAGCGCCGTTCTTTTTACGATTGGGCACACGGATGCGCGGTCCGGAAGGTGTTCCGGTTGGGGTACTTCGCCGGATCAACATCAGCAATGTGGTGATTTACAGCGAAAACCCAAAATACTGTTCCATGATTGTTGGCATACCCGGCCATCCGGTCGAAGATGTGAAGTTGAGCAATATCCAGATCAGGATAAAAGGTGGGGCGCCGAAAGAACAAGCGCTCAATCAGGTTGGAGAACACGAAAAATCGTATCCTGATCCGCAGGAATTTGGCGACATGCCAGCTTATGGCTTTTTTATCCGCCATGCCAAAAACGTTGAACTCAATCATGTTGAAATGAAGCTCGAAAATGACGATTTCCGTCCGGCTATTATTCTTGATGATGTGACAGGCGCCAGTCTGAAAAACGTGATAATGTCAAAAGTTGGTACGGTTCCTTCGTTAATCCTGAAAAATGTGGAAGACATCAGTTTCAAAGATTGCAGACCCGTTCAGGATAAACAAATTAAAAAAACAGATTCGACTCAATTATAAATCTTAAATCGATAAAAATGAAAACAAAAATCACATTGCTAATGCTGGCTGTATTGATATTTATGGCTGGTTTTGCTCAGACTCAAAAACTTCCGGAGAAAAAGGAAGTAATGGACAAAATGGTACTGGCCAACGCCTATTTTATGAACAAATGGCCCGACACCGGGAAAAGTATCATCACCAACCGCGAACGCCCCAGCAACATCTGGACACGCGCCGTTTATTACGAAGGACTGATGGCTTTGTACGGAGTGAATCCGGATAAAGCGTATTACAATTATGGCGTTTCGTGGGGCGAGGCGCACAAATGGGGGCTGCGCGATGGAATCAAAACCCGCAATGCCGACAACCAGTGCTGTGGCCAAACTTACATCGATTTGTACGAGATCGACAAACAGCCGGTGCGGATTAAAGACATTCAGGCTTCGATAGATTTGATGCTGGCAACAGATAAAATAAACGATTGGGACTGGATTGACGCGCTGCAAATGGCCATGCCCGTGTTTGGCCAACTGCACAAAATTACCGGCGACAAAAAGTATTCTGAAAGAATGTACGAGATGTACATGGACAGCAAAATGACTCAAGGTTTGTACAATAAAAAAGATAAACTGTGGTGGCGCGACAAGGATTTTTTGCCTCCGTACAAAGAGCCGAATGGTGAAGATTGCTACTGGTCGCGCGGAAACGGCTGGGTGATCGCAGCTTTGGTCCGGGTGATGGACATTACACCCAACGATCCGCACTACAAAGAATACAAAAAGACCTATCTGGCAATGATGAAAGCTTTGTTGCCGATTCAGCGCGAAGATGGTTTCTGGAATGCAAGCCTGCACGACCCGAATAATTTCGGCGGAAAAGAAACGACCGGAACAGCGCTGTTCGTTTACGGAATGGCCTGGGGTGTGAACAACGGAATGTTAAGCGCCAAAAAATACATGCCTGCAATTACCAAAGGCTGGAATGCAATGGCAACCGAATCTGTTCATCCAAATGGCTTCCTGGGATATACCCAGGGAACCGGCAAACAACCGTCGGATAGTCAACCGGTAACTTACACCAGCAAACCCGATTTTGAAGATTACGGTTTGGGTTGTTTTCTTTTGGCCGGAAGCGAAGTGTGGAAGATGGCGAAGTAAAAGATTTCTTTGAAGGCAATAAAACCCGGTCAGATTGATCGGGTTTTATTATTTGTATGTACAGTGGTGTGAGAGGCGCACTCCGTCAGCTAACTACTGACGGAGCCGTCTACTTGATTAATGGCAGTGTTTTTATTCAATTCTCATTCCGTTATTGTTATTATCTATCAAATATTGTTTTAATTCTGGATGAAGCTTATTGACTTTAGTATCAATAAAATCCTGAATAAAACCAGCAATAGATAGAATACTGACTGTCTTCAGGAGGTTCTAAGTTGCAATCCAAATGGTCAATGTAATCTGTTGATGAAATTAAAGATGAATCAACCATTAAAAGGACAATAATAAAGAATGATGAAATATAAGATATCCGAATGTTTATATTTTTTAAGTGTACCTCTAAATTCTTATCATTTATTCTTATTGAATTATGAGCCGAAAATTTCACTCCATTGTTATGGACATAATCGTTGAGTCTTTTTCTTAAAATTTCCCAATATTTTTGAAGATTATATTTCTCTAAAATTTGAGCAATATTTGGGTTTTGCTTCAGTATTTTCATATAATTCTCAAACTCCAATTTTCTTTTTATCGGTTTTGCCAAATCTGAAATAGTATTGCTAAACCAAGCTGAAACAGCTTTCTCATCATCATTCAGAATATTGTTAATTCTAATATTAGAGAAATAATTTGCAAATTCCTCTGAATTGTCAATTTTAAAATTCTTTAAATCTTCCTCAATAAAAGGCTTACGCATATTGATTATCGTAAGTATGTAAACGTATTGAATTAGGTCATCTCTTAATTTTCTAATTAATGTATTTGCATCTGAGAAACTCCCGATTGAACAGCAAAGTTTTATGCTCCGTATAGTTTGGGCAGAACTATCAATCAAGTAAGAATTTAAATAAAATACGTCTTTATCAGTGAAAAAAGAAATAACTCGACCGTTGTAAAATATTAGTTCAGAGAATCTTTTGAAGAATTCAATTAAATATTCAATTTCTTCAGCAAAAGTTTTGAACTCATTAGTTTCATTGATTTTTATTTCTCTAAAAGATTCAAAATTCATCGTTCTATATTGAGCGTTTACATTGCTGCTAACTAGTGTTGCGTTAATGATCTTTTGACGCAGCGTCATGCCGAACTTGTTTCGGCATCCCTTCTATGAATTGGACCCTGAAACAAGGGGTGACTGGAACCCTACAAAATTGAGTTAACAAAACACTTTTCTAAAATTCAAGCAATTTATTTTCACCTGATGATCACTTTATTAGAAAAAAAAACACGTAGATCATTGTGCTACGTGGTTTTTTGCTCCCTTCCCTTAGGGAAGGGCAGGGGATGGGCTACTTTTTACTTCATCTGCTCATTCCATCCCGACCGGTCGGGCGGGGTAGGGGCATTTATTTTTTTAACAGGGTTTTCCTGAAGTTGTTTCAGCAACACTTCCACCGCTTTTTCGATGCAGGGATCAATACCTTTTGCCAGTTGCTCGGGGCGGTCAACCACTTCGATGTCTGGAGAAACACCAATGCCTTCGATGATCCACTCTTCGTTTTCGTCGTAAATACCGAATCGCGGAACCGCGATGTAACCGCCGTCAACCAGACCCGCATTGCCCGACATGCCAACCAATCCGCCCCATGTGCGGGTTCCGATCAGTTGTCCCAAACCTTTCTTCCGGAAATAATAAGGAAAAGCATCACCTCCTGAAGAAGAATAACCGTTCATCAGCATTACTTTCGGGCCATTGTGTGCCACCCCCGGAGTTTTCATGGCCGACAAACCGTTGCGTTGCCAGTAACTGAGTGTTTTTCGCTCAAGCAGGTTGGTCATCACATCAGGAATAAAACCTCCGCCGTTGTAACGGTCGTCGATGATCAGCGCTTCTTTTTCGTGATAAGCGTACATTCCGCGGTACAATTCGCGGTTTCCATCAGTACTCGTATTTGGTACATAAATGTAGCCGATTTTTCCTCCTGAAAGTTTGTCAACCATCGCACGGCGCTCGTTTACCCAATTCAGGTTGAGCAATTCCAGTTCACTGGCGATTGGCTTGATGGTATAAGTTTTGGCCCCGGTTGCTTCCGGTTTCGAATTAACAGTTATTTCAACCGTTTTGCCAAGGGTATTTTCGAGCAATTCGTAAGGATTCATGCTCATTGTCAATTCAGTTCCGTTGATGGCAATCAGGTAATCGCCTTCTTTCACATTCACTCCCTGTTCGGTAAGTGGCGAGCGGCGGTCTTCGTTCCAGTTTTCGCCGGTATAGATTTTTACAATCTGGTATTTTCCTGAAGTTGGATCAGCTTTCAACTCAGCACCAAGCAAGCCGGTGTCAATGCGTTTCACTTTTTCAAAATCGCCCCAGTCAACATACGAGTGTCCGGTATTGGTTTCTGAAATAATTTCGCCCAGAATGTAATCCAGGTCGGCGCGGTGGCTCACATGCTGAACCAAAGGAGTATAACGTTCTTTTATTCCTTTCCAGTCGATTCCATGCAGGTTGCCAACGTAGAAATAGTCGCGGAAAATGCGCCATCCGTCAGTATAAATCTGCGCCCATTCTTTCTTTGGATCAATTTTCATCACCATGTCGTCAAGGTTCAGTTTGCCAGCTCCCGATTTTTGTCCGGTTGTCAGTTTCGTGATTCCGAAATCTTTTCCGGAGCGGTAAATCATCATTTTTCCATCGGCGCTCACCACTGCCTGACCCACTTTGTCCATTACTTCTTCGTCCTTTTCGTCTTCAATGCTGAATTTTCGCAACGATCCTTCGCTGATGTACAAAATTCCACCATCGACAGCAATCAAATTGCGGTATTCACCCGATTTCGGCGGGAAAGCGGTAATTCTGGAATTAATTCCATCGAAATCGATCTGAACTTTTACCGGTTCGGCAGTTGCAGGTTTTTCTTCCGGTTTTCCTTTTTTATCTTTTTTTGGTTCTTCTTTTGGCTTTTCCGTCTCTTTAACTGGTTCAACATCGTTTTTATCCTTGAACAATTTCGGGCCATCGGCTTTCAGCGCCACAGCATAAATTCGTGTCGATTTGTTATAGACGTAATTAAATTCGAAGCTCGAAAAATCGAGGTTGAAATCGCGGTCGGAAACGAAATAAAT
>DAITNH010000081.1:0-18236 GCA_036834745.1 Prolixibacteraceae bacterium | reverse complement strand
CCCAATTCGCCGGTTTCGGCCATCGATTTCACAATTCCGGTAACTGCTTCGTGGAATCCGTCCATGTGCGATCCCTGGTAACTTGGGGTAGATGCGGCAACAAAATGAGGTAGCTGCTCATTACCTGAAAGTTCTTTGTATGTGCGAATGTATTGTTTCACATCGTCGCCAATGGTTTCGCTGAGACAGGTGGTAGTAATGCCGATAACTTCAGGTTGATACTGGCTGATTACATTGCCGATGGCAGCATGACAATTGGCTCCGCCACCAAAAATAGTTGCTTCTTCGCTAAAATTTGACGAGGCAATATCAACAGGTTCTTTGTAATGACTTATCAGGTAGCGGCGAATGTAAGTTGCACAACCCTGACCGCCATGAATAATGGGGACACAACCACGAATGCCTTTGAATGCGATGCTTGCCCCGAGTGGAGCGCAAAGTTTACAGGCGTTGCGCGTTGCGACATAATCCGGTGATGATTTGATGATGGGTGAATTTTCAAACATGGCGTTTCTCCTTTAAAGTTCAAAGTTTCAAGTTCAAAGTTCCAAGTTCCGCTTCGTTGGTAATTGGTTATTGAATATTGGATATTGGATATTTTCTTAACTTTTTCGCTCTTGCGCCGGAAACTTGATTGCGACTTCGATCTAAAATTTCCGTCCGGCGCTAAAACTATTTCCTTTCTTCGTCCCCCGGCTTGAAAGCGTTCGACTGAGCTCACGCCGAAGTCCGGGGCTACATAATATGCCGTCCCTACGGGACTTCTACTTCATAAACTTCCAGACCGGGCTGCAGACTGAGGCATGAACTTCTTTGGCGAAATTCAACATGCCTTCATATCCGGCCAGCGCTTCTTTTCGTTCGTGGTTGTGATCGCAAAATCCGAGTCCAAGCTTAAATGCGATTGGGCGTTCTTTTACGCCACCTATAAATAGGTTGGCTCCGGTTTGTTTCACGAATTCCGAAAGTTCGTTTGGATTGGAATCGTCGACAATGATGGTTCCTTCGTCGCAAAGGTCTTTCAGTAAATTGTAATCGTCCTGATTTCCGGTTTGCGAACCAACTACGACGGTTTTCATACCTATCAGCCGCAATGCTTTTACCAGCGAAATGGCCTTAAACGCACCACCCACATAAATGGCAGCTTTTTTCCCTTCCAAATCTTTTCGGTATTCCTGAAGTGCGGGCAATAAATGGCTGATTTCTTCTTTTACCAGTTGGCGGGCTTTTTCCATCATCTCGTCAGATTTGAAGAAACGGGCCACTTCGTAGAGTGCATCCGACATGTCTTCAATCCCGAAATAAGAAACTTTCATAAAAGGGATACCGTACCTTTCCTTCATGTCTTTGGCCAGATAAATCATTGATCCGGAGCATTGCACCACGTTCAACTGGGCTTTGTGGGCTTTGCGAATATCGTTGATGCGGCCATCGCCGGTCATGCAGGCAACCATGTTGACTCCCATTCTCTTGTAATACTCCGCCAATATCCAGAGTTCTCCGGCCAGGTTAAAATCGCCTAGAATATTGATGCTGTGTTCAGGAACTTCAGTAACGGTGTCAGTTCCGATCAGTTTTGAGAGTGCATCGCAGGCCAGTTTGTAACCGTCTTTTTTGGTTCCGTTGAAACCTTCCGACATAATCGAAATCACATCAATTCCTTTTTCTTTTGAAACCCTACGGCAAACGGCTTCCATGTCGTCGCCAATTACACCAACAATGCAGGTTCCGTAAACAAATGCCGCTTTGGGTTTGTACTGATCGATCAAGGAGATCAGCGCCTGATATAATTTGGGTTCGCCGCCAAAAACAACTTCACGTTCTTTCAGGTCGGTGGTAAAACTCAACCGGTGCAATTGCGGCCCCGATGATAATGATCCGCGGATGTCCCAGGTATAAGCAGCACAGCCAACTGGTCCATGAATGAGGTGCAGTGCATCGGCAATGGGATAAAGCACCACACGCGATCCGCAAAAAACACATGCACGCTGACTAACTGAGCCTGCAATACTTGCTTTTCCGCAAGCAATGGCAACGTCGTCCTGTCCTTTGGTGACAATCTGGCCTTTCCGTTCTTTTAGTATTTCGTTCATGGTGTTTATTTTAAATGAAAGGGGGAGTATGCGGGAAGCAACTCCCCCAGTTCAACATTAAAAAGAAAATAGCCATCACAATCCTCCTCACCCTAAGGAGGATTTCTCTTTATATTACATCACCAGTTCGAATTTTTCTTCGAGGCAGGTTGCATCCTGTTTGTCCATAAGTACACTAAGAATTTTCTCAACTATCCGAAGACCGCCCATGTAACCAAGTGTTGAAAAATAACTATGGCCAATGCGATCGACAATTGGGAAACCCATTCTTACGAATGGAATATTTTCGTCGCGTGCAATGTATTTTCCGTAGGTATTTCCAATCAACAGGTCAACCGGATTTTCCTTAATCCATTGGTGCATCAGAAACATGTCGGCCTGTGGTCCGTTTTTGTATTTGGCTTCAGGAACACGTTCTGAGAGAATTTGTGACATGCGTTCTTCGAATCTTTTACCCGGAGTTCCGGAAACGATGTAAACCGGTTTCATGTCCATATCGACTAAAAATTCGATGAGTGGGATAATGTTATCAGGATCGCCAAAAACAGCAACGCGTTTTCCGTAGAGATACTGGTGCATATCGGTGATTACATCGATCAGGCGACCACGCTCGTCAGAAATTTGCTCAGGAATTGAAACCCGACCAGCTTTGGCCAAAGCCTGTATAAAACGGTCAGTTGCTTTTAATCCTACCGGAATATCAGTGATTTCGAAAGGAACTCTGCATTTGTTGTCAAGCGCAATGGCTGCCAACTCAGTGGCCCATTCGCCCAAACCGAGTGATTGCATGCTGTCGCCCATGCTCACCATTTCAGCAATGGTGGTTCCTCCTTTTGGGTACATTTCGAATTTTCCGGTCATTGGCGCATCGAGTACATCAGAGGTGTCGGGTAACAAAACCGATCTGATTTTCATCACTTTCATGAGCCTTTTTAATTCGCCCATATCTGCTGGTTCAACCCATCCGGAAAGAAGGTTAATCTGGCGACGTTTTTCGTCGGTTTTCTCGGCAAAATATTTTGCAAAACCTTCGAGCATATTGGCGTATCCGGTTACATGAGAACCCACGTAACTTGGAGTTGCTGCCTGAACAATAAATTTTCCGAGCGGAACTTTACCTTCTTCACGCGCTTTGATTACAATTTGGTTCAAATCGTCTCCAATGGTTTCGGAAAGACAGGTTGAATGCACCGCAATAATCTCAGGTTCGTAAACCGAAAAGATGGTTTCAATTGCCTGCATCAGGTTGGCTTGTCCGCCAAATACAGATGAACCTTCGGTGAATGAACTGGTTGCAGCCATTACCGGCTCTTTATAGTGACGGGTAAGCGCACTGCGGTGATATGAGCAGCATCCTTGCGAACCGTGGCTGTGCGGAAGACATCCGTGAACACCCAGCGCTGCGTACATGGCGCCCACTGGCTGACAGGTTTTGGCCGGATTAACGGTTAAAGCCTTCCGTTCTCTTACTTCTTTTGTTGTATGTCTTAGTAACATGGTATTTCCTCCTGATAATTAAGCTTCAATTGTCATACTGCCCACCAGTTCAGACTCGTTCTTCCATGGGGCATCTATCATTTTCCAAATGTTGGTACCCAGCATTCTTTCCATTTCGACAAAGAAATTGATGGCACCACCAAAGGCTGCGTAAGGGCCGCCGTAATCGTAACTGTGCAACTGTTTCAAAGGAACTCCGGCTTTTTGAACCACATATTTCTCTTTGATACCGGCACAGAATACATCCGGCTTATAGAATTCGATGAGCTTTTCGGTTTCCCAATGGTTAATATCGTCAATGACCAGTGAATTTTTAGCCATGTCGGGCATCATTCCGGCGTAATCCTTGAACTCGAAACCTTTGCTTTGCAAATCAGCTTTTTTCACCACTAAATCATCACGGAAAAGTTTTTCATCTTTGGCTACTACTAATTCTTCGATGTTCCGGGAATCAGCATCAACTTTAATTGATGGCAACACTTTGCGTCCTTCGTAATCATCGCGGTGGGCAAACTCATATCCGGCAGAAACGGTGCGGATTCCAAGCTCATTGAATAAATCCTGATAGTGGTGAGCACGGGAACCTCCAACGAACATCATGGCCAATTTGCCTTCTACTTTTGGTTTGATCGATTCTTTCACTGCATTCACTTTGGCCAGTTCGCGTTCGCAAATTTCTTCCACTTTGGCTTTCAGCCCGGCATCGCCAAAATAATCGGCCACTTTCCGGAGTGATTTGGCGGTTGATTCGGCGCCAATGAAATTTACTTTGATCCATGGAATGCCGTATTTTTCTTCCATCATCTCGGCAATGTAGTTGATGGAACGGTGACACATTACCATGTTCAGGTCGGCAGTGTGCGAATATTCCATACTTTTTATGGTTGAGTTTCCGGAGAAAGTTGACAACAATGTGATTCCGGCTTCTTCGAACAAAGCTTCGAGCTCGAAAGCATCACCACCGATGTTGTATTCGCCCAGCATATTTACCTGGAATTTACCAACACGCGGACGATCGTTGAGACCAACTACGTTTTTAAATACACCGTTGTTGGCAATGTGGTGACCAGCCGACTGTGAAACTCCGCGATAACCTTCACAACTGAATCCGAAAATATTGATCCCCAATTCGGCTTTCATATCACGGGATACTGCATGAACATCATCTCCGATCAAACCTACCGGACAGGTTGAAAATATTCCGATGGCTTTTGGTTTGAATATTTCGAATGCTTCGCGAACAGCTTCTTTAAGTTTTGCTTCGCCTCCGAATACGATGTTGCTATCCTGCATGTCGGTCGAAAAGCAATACGTAATATAGTTGTCTTCTCCCTCTGCAGGCCGGGTTTGGTTACGGCGTGTCAGCCATGCATAGAAACTACAGCCGATTGGTCCGTGAACCAGGTTGATGATGTCGCGTGTTGGCCCGAGTACAACCCCTTTACATCCGGCGTAAGTACAACCGCGTTGAGTAATAATTCCCGGGATCGTGCGCACATTGGCCATCACTTCCTGTTCAGACGAAGGATCGTTTATCACTATCCCTTTCGCCCTTTTCTTCGCTATTTTTACTGGATATTTTTTCAGAATCTCTTCTCTAAGTTCGGAAGGATCTGGTAATCCGTTGGTATAATCTTTTCTCTTTGGCATGATTGTAAGTTTAATCCAGTGTTATATCACCTGTTTCGCCGGTTCTTACCCGGACGGATTCATGTAGAGGAATGACGAATATTTTACCGTCACCCGGTTCCGGAGTCTGGTTAGCTTCGATGAGGGTTTCGATAGCCTTGTCGAGATTCTCATCGGTAACCACTAGTGTCACTACGCGTTGCGGACGCAAACGTGGTTCCTTGTTAAGGTGTACCAGCGCTTCAGGAAGATCCTTCTTTACACCTTCCAGTACCTTTGCATCCCAAAGACCTTTCCCCCGACCGAACACTTTTCCGGTAGCAGTCATTGAAGGGAGACCGGCGTCAGACAAAGCTCGCTTGGTTCTGTTCATTTTGTCGATGCGGATAATTGCCATAATTAACTTCATACTTCTGAATTTTAATTTGTTACAATTCTTTGGTTCCTCTGCTGATGGTATAAGCTTCTTCAACCGGCGTAATGAAAATTTTTCCATCGCCATAAGCGCCTTTGGGTTCGGTACGTGCTGCTTCCATTATGGTAGATACTGCAAAATCCTTGTCTTCGTCTTTTATTACAATGAGCAGCATTTCTTTAGGTAACTCGTCATAGGTAACGTCGCCGATTTTGATACCACGCTGTTTACCACGACCCACTACGGGGATTTTGGTTACTGCCACATATCCGGCTTCGAACAATGCTTTCAATACTTTACTTGATTTGTCGGGACGTATTATTGCTCTGATCATTAACATACTTTGGTTCTCCTATTTTTTAAATTAGTTTGCGATTCCGAAATCAATTAACAAAGTCTCAAGATCTTCCATTTCCAGTGGAGTAGGAATAACGAAATTGGTATTCTCGTTAATGGCTCTTGATAATGCCCGGTATTCGTTGGCCTGATCATGAGCTGGTTCGTATTCGATTACCGTCTTACGGTTGATTTCAGCACGTTGAACCACATTTTCGCGGGGTACAAAATGAATCATTTTGGTTCCCAACTGACGGGCAAGCTCTTCAATCATTTCGCGCTCATTGTCAACGTTACGTGAATTACAAATTAGTCCGCCCAATCGTACAACTCCTGCCTGAGCGTACTTCGTAATCCCTTTACAAATATTGTTGGCAGCATACATCGCCATCATTTCTCCTGAAACCACGATGTAAATTTCTTCGGCTTTACCTTCACGCATTGGCATCGCGAAACCTCCACAAACAACGTCGCCCAGTACATCATAAAAAGTGTAGTCGATTTTGTATTTATCGTCCCAGGCGCCCAACTGCTCCAGAAGATTGATGGATGTGATGATACCGCGACCGGCACAACCTACTCCCGGTTCCGGCCCACCCGATTCAACACAGCGGGTTTTGCCAAATCCAGGTTTTACAACATCGTCCAAATCGATGTCTTCACCTTCTTCGCGCAAAGTATCCAGCACTGTTTTCTGTGCCAATCCACCCAGTAACAAACGGGTTGAGTCAGCTTTCGGGTCACAACCCACTACCATTACATTAAATCCTGCTTCAGCCAATCCGGCAACCGTGTTTTGCGTGGTGGTGGATTTACCGATTCCACCTTTACCATAAATTGCGATCTTTCTCATTTTCGTATTTTTTAAGGGTTAAACATTTTCTGTTTGGCCGATGCATTACGACAATGATGCCAGAGGAAGTTGGAAGACCGAAGTCCGAAGTCCGAAGCTGAGCGTTGAATGCTGGTAATCTGAATCTTACAATTGAATAATTATTTCTGAAGGAAGTTTTGCACACGAAAAAATCCTACTTTTTGGTAGGAATCACGAATGGGGTGTACAAAACGTGTTGCACGGCACAAAAGCAATGATAGTAAGGGTTTGAAGGGGGTTAATATTGGTTTAACCTACGTTTTGGTAGATTTTAGAAGAAGTGCACGATTGGGAAGGGGGAAGAGGAAAAAGGGATGACTCATATAAACTGGAAGTATTATGCGAAGAACATAACCCTCTACAATTTGATTTATATTTCCTAACCTAACATTACAACAGTAATAGACAAAACATTCATTGAATTTGTCTCACAACATTTAATCACCACTCCAGAATTTATAAATCTTATCTCCATCGAACTTTATCGAACCTTTGTAGATCATTGTTTCAGCGCTATCCGGAGAATTAAAAAATCCGGAAATGGGAAATTCGATCTCTCCTTTGGGGTTCAACAAAAAATTAATCACGCTGTCCGCATTGATCCTGGGCATATCCTTATAATAATTGTCGGCAAATGCATCCTCAAAGGCCCATTGGGTTCTGTCATCTTTCGTAACCATGTCGTTATCCATTTCTGCCTGAACTAAATATTCATTAAAACGGATACTACTAATTATTCTTCCTTCAAGCCGCAGGTTATCCGTTATTTTCATATTTTCAAATTGAACATATCCGGTTACATCCTTTTGTTCACAGTTGGGGCATTCATCATGACTGAATTCAAGCCGGAACTGAAAATCTTTACCTCCTGATTTCACTTTGTTTGCGAGGTCATAAAGCATAAATGTTAATTTTACTGATGACAACTGTTCCCCTTTGATGTTGATCTCACTGCTTTCGCCATTCTGATTGGTAGTGACATGCTCGGTAATGTTTGTATATCCGGCTACCTCTTCATTATTGCCTTCGGAGTCGGAAAAACAGCAACCGGCATCGATCCTCATCGGAGTATCGATAAATTCTTGTGGCTCATCCTGAAAGAACAACAAATCATTTTTGTTGAAATTCAGAAAAGAAGGAGATTTAAAGTGAAGTGTCCCGGTCTGACTAAAAATCTGGTCTCCTGTGATTTTAATCGAATAATTATAATCCAGTTGCAATTCTGCTTTTATTGAATAACCAGAATCAGTGATGCCATGTAGTCTCTGATAGGACCGCTGTGCAAATATAAAGGGAATACACAGCATTGTAAAAACCAGAAAAAGGCTGATTTTTGATTTCATTGTATTAGTTTATCAGTGCAATTATGTTACTCCATATTTCTTGTTGTCTGTAAAGCTTTGCCATATAATAGTCGGCCAGCAGGAATCCTTTTGCTTCGCCATCAAAAAGGCGGGGTTTATCGGACGTTGAATTATCGTTGCCCAGATTCCAGCGAATGACCAGCAATTTGATCGCATCCTTGTTGTTTGCGAGTCTGGCATATTCAGGAGCCACTTTAACCAACGCTGTGCCTTCTGTTGCATGGATTTCGGGTATGAGCCCCGAGAAGTTTCCATAGTTTTCAAAAGCATCTGTAGAATACCGTGCCGGCTTGCTGCGTTCAGCTGGCGACAGACTTTCAAATTCTTTCTTAAGTGCTGTAACCAAATCATCAGAAGAATTTTCTGTCGCATCATTGGCCATGTCAGCTTTGAACTTATCAATCTCAATTTTAAACTCTGCTGCGGCCACAGGATCTGATTTTAACAATACTTTGTATGTTTTTCCCATCTCAGCAACTATCACGTCCGAATTGCTTTCCCGTTGGCCCCCCGCATCATTTTTCTGTTTTTTCAGTTCAGTATCAATTAGTTGTTGCAAATACTCTCCCTGAGTAACAGGAACGAACAGAGGAGACTTGCTTTTTGAAATTACAGTTATCTCTTGATTTGTATTCTGGTAGACAGGATATCCCCAAAACTCAGCCACTTTTTCGGGCTGGAGAAATATGTTGTCAATCACAGGTGTTCCAAATGCACGAACGGGATCGTTTACACAAATGGAAAGTAAGGCCCCTGATTTAACCGTTTTTAAGCCACCTTCCTTAAGATATGCCGAAAAGGTCAGGTCAAGAATCTGACCTCTGGCATAAAACCTGGCTTCAAAACCTTTTGGCGGTTTCAGACTATCCCATGATGAAATGGGTTGGCAGATTTTTTCTATCATCGGCAACTGGCCGCCTTCCTGATCTTTAAGAACTATCCCTCTCGTGCAGGGCATAAATTCATTTTCTCCGATCGTAATTATTTCATCTGAAAATGAATTTTGCGCCCTTGCAGAGGTTAACGAGGCAAGTAATAGCACCAATACAAAAGCCTTTTTGAACATGGAGAAGATTATTTTAATCTGCATATATACATGTTATAACAGATCAATTTCTTAATCTTTAATAAATTCCACACGCCGGTTCTGTGCTTTACCCTCAGGAGTTTTGTTGTCGACAACTGCCTCAGTTTCGCCTTTTCCGTCGGTTCTTACATTTGTAACATCAACCCCAAACTCTTTCTCCAGGTAGTTTTTTACAGAAAGGGCACGATGTTTTGAAAGTTCAAGGTTTTTTGACTCATCGCCATCGCTGTCGGTATGCCCGACAATTAAGACTTTTGTTCCCCCATTTTCTTTCAAAACCTGAGCAATTTCTTTTATGCAGGCATGTGATTCAACTTTAATCTTATCCGAATTCACATCAAACAAAATACCTGAAGTCGAGAATCGGCCTTTGGTAATCAACTGATTCCGTGTGTCGGGTAATCCAACAGCCATTTTGAAATTTCCAATCAAAATGTCTGATGATGAATTGGAGGTTTCGAACCTGAAACGGTTGTAAACAAAATTAGAAAACACGCCTTTGGGGATATCGAATATTTTCTCTGTACCGAGGTACAATCGGTAACGGCTTTTTTGGATCCAGATGGAAACATGGGTAACCTCATTAATTGGCAGGGGAAATTGTTCATTGGAAGAAAGAATTTCTTTTCCTTCATCGCTTTCGTTTGTTGAATATGATTTAAATTCGTTTGACGCCCACGAAAGCATTGCTTCTGATCCTGCTTCGCCAGGCACACCGTATGAATTGATATCATATTTCTGCTCGGAATAGTAGGTAACTGCAAAATCCGCATTATCGGTAATCAGCACATCAAACTCAATGGTTACATTTTCAGGAAATTTCATGTCAAGCTCGGGAATATAATTACCGCCTTGCGCTTTCATTCTGAGCCATTTGCCGGGAATTGATTCGTGTGTAACAATATCGCCACCAATGTTTGAATTCCATTTGGCCGGAAATTCACCCACCGGATCATTTGTAAAATCGTCGAAAAAAATTATTTTTTCGCCAGGAATAAAATCAAATTTCCCCGAAATCCCTTCGGCTGATTGTCCAAAACTAATGTTTGTTAAACAAACAAGTAAAGACGTAAAAAACAGCATAGTTTTCATATTTTAGTTATTTTATTGTGGAACACTATATGGTTTATTAGTATCTTATTTTGATGGATAATGTTTACATACCTGCAATATGTGTGTATTTTCTATTTACTGCGCACGATCTCAATTCCTGATGGATACCCGCAAAAACCTGTTTGAGCAAAGTACTTCCAAATGTAAACATTTTCTATGTTCACTTCGGCTAAATTTCACAAAAGATTTGGAGAATAATTGATTGCGGGATTTGGAGATTGCTCCCTTCGCTTATCAGCGGCTCAAGGAGCGGCGTCTTGAACGAGCATTTGTTGAAATGAAATAAAATCGTCTGTATCCTCGCAGCGTAAGCCTGCGTTGCATTGAGTCTTCGGCGTGAGCTCAGTCGAACGCTTGTCGAAATGTCGAAGGCGTGTGCAGAGATTTTTAATCCCCGGAATGGACATTACAAAGTGATTAGAAATTACTGCACCCTAAAATGATCTTCAGAAATTTTTCTCCCAGAAGTGCATACGCGGTTCACATTCCGAAAAACCCATTTTTCTGTAGAGTGATTTTGCGGCGTGATTGTCTTCGCGTACTTCGAGGTTTACCCGGCAGTATTCATTTTTGGAGGCATAATTGAGGATTCCATTCATTAGGAAATGACCGGCGCCAATGGTGCGGAATTCAGGAGCAACAATAAAATCGTGAATATTGAGGATTGGTTTTGCCTTGAATGTTGAGAAGTTTTGATTGCAATTGGCCAGGCCTGCAAATTGATCGCCTGAAAGCACAAAAAACCCGAGATAACCCGGATAGGATTGCAATCCTGCAATAATTTGGGGAGCCAAACTTTCGTCCGTCGGTGCATTGTTCCCCATCGGGTCGTTCATGTAATCGTTCAGGAGTTTGATTAATTGAGCACAATGCAATTCGTTTTGAAGGTCAACTTGTAGGATAGAGAGTTCCATGGGAAAATGGTTTTTAATTTTAATAGTCAATTGTCCTTTCTTCAACACTTCTAAGGCATAGCTGTCAAGATATGACCTTCTAAGGGCTAAAGCCCAACTCTTTTGTGCATTCATGTCCGTTGGCTGAAGCCAACGGCAAAGGATATAGCTACGAATAAGCAGTTAAGCCAATTAGAGCATTATCCTTTGCTCCCGATAAAAATCGGGACAGGCTGTCACATTCATGTAACGGACAGAATTAGTCCATTTTATATGGCTTTAGCCCAAATGTTTCCCTTAGCATGTTGGCTATTCCTTAACAGAGTTTTTATATTTCCGTAGGTTTCACCGTTCGACTGAGACTTCGGCGTGAGCTCAGTCGAACGCTCACGTCGAAGCCTACGGTTATTCAGATTAAATCCTTTCAGGATTTTTAATACTCTCCGAACAAGAAAAGAATCAAATTTAGTAATTCAATCCTACTTTTTATCAGGCCGTAAATTGTAAATTGTTCAATCGTAAATATTTACACTTTAAATCTCCACGCGTCGATGTTGTACTTTTTCAGGCGGATACCGAGCATTCGTTCGGTAACTTTCAACTCGTCCGCAGCTTTGGCAATGTTGCCTTTCGAGCTGACCAACGCTTCGCGGATCAATTGTTTCTCAACCTGTTCAACGGTGTAGGTCATTCCGGCCAAAGCTTTTGTATTGGTTGAATCGGCGGTTTGAAGCGATGGCGGCAGGTCGTAACTGTGAATCACATTGTCTTTGCTCAGAATACAAGCTCGCTCGATGCAGTTTTCCAGTTCACGGATATTTCCCGGCCAGCGGTAAATCATCAGCATATTCAGGGCCGAAGTGGTTATCCGGATGATTTTGGCATTGTTGCGCTTGTTAAATTTTTCGATGAAATGATCAACCAGCGAAGGAATGTCATTCCGGCGGTCGCGCAATGGGGGCATAAAAATCGGGAACACATTGATCCGGTAATACAAATCTTCGCGAAACTCGTTGTTCTGAATCAGTTCTTCCAGATTGCGGTTGGTTGCGCACACAATCCGAACATCAATCTTTATAGTTTCGGTTCCGCCCAAACGTTCAAACTCGCGCTGCTGAATGAGTCGCAGCAACTTTACCTGTGTAGAAAGCGGGATATCGCCAATTTCATCCAGAAAAATTGTACCGCCATCGGCCAGCTCGAACCGGCCCTTGCGACGGGCTTCGGCACCTGTAAAAGCTCCTTTCTCGTGGCCAAACAACTCACTTTCAATCAGGGTATCGGGCAGCGCAGAACAATTCACTTTGATGAAATTCTTTTTCGCGCGGGGACTCGAAAAATGAATGGAGTCGGCAATCAGCTCCTTCCCTATTCCACTTTCTCCCCGGATCAAAACGGTCGAATTTGTTTCGGCAACCATGCTTACCAACGAATACACATCGCGCATTTTGCTCGAATTTCCGACTATATTTCCCGGTCTGAAATCTTTTTCAAGCTGATTTTGAAGCTGAATATTCTTTTGCTTCAGGACTTCCATTTCTTCCAGTCGCTCCTGTTTTATCCGCACACTTTGGGCAATCATCGAACCAATGATCGAAAGCAACTGGTTGTCTTCGTCGTACGAAATATGCGGATTGTAAATGCGAACCACACTGAGCGTTCCGGTAACTTTCCCCTCTTCAATTATTGGATTGCAAATAAAAGTAAGTTCCTGCCCGTCTTTGGTAAGTTCCTGACCTGTCCGGTTCAGGAATAAACTTGATTTTGAAATTTTATCGATTACCACAGGGCGCGACATCTCCACAACACGGCCAATAATTCCTTCGCCCAATTTGTAACGGCCACGGGCCTGCTGGGCAGTACTATAGCCATACGCAGCTTCAATCATGATACTTTCCGACTCGCGGTTGAAAATGGTCAGGAAACTTCTTTCAGCATTTAAATACCTGACCAACATCTCAAGTATGGCCGATAAATCATTCTTTAGCTCTTTACTTTGTATCAGCCGCTGGCTAATATCAAACAGCAGAACAAGCTCCTTGAGCCCGTAACATTCATTGCCTGCCTTCTTACACTTGAATTCCATAAAATACATCTTTATGACAACGAATAATTATTTATTCAAACTATTTGTACAAATATCCGGCATATTAATTTCCTTTTAATCAATTTACTTAAATTTTTCTGTCATTTTAACGAATTATTAACAGCCTCCGGAAACCTGATTCATTGTTAAAGAATCATAACAACGATTACTAAATGATTAAAAAATCAATTTTCCAGTACATTTGCAGAAGTTAAAATTTCAAACTTTGAGAGCAATAAAAAACATACTACTTTCATTAACGCTAACTATTCTTACCATAAATCTTCAGGCAAAAGCACCAGTTTTCCCGATTGGTCAGCCTGACAATAAACCAAACCGGATTATCCGCACGTGCTGTTCTTTTGGAACCGAGATGCAACTTTTAGCTATTCCGGGCTTTAAACTGACAGAAACTACCAGCATTGAGAAAATCGGGCCACATCATTATCTGGGAAATGAAAGCGAAGGAAACGGGATCATTTATTCGCGGCGCGGAGGGTTTATCGACATGGGCCATTTGCGCGATCAGGCCGACTGGACTGCTTATCTTTATACCCAACTCCTCGAAAATAAATCGTCAGGAAAATTGGCAATGGTTTTGGGCCGTGAAGGGGGCGAAAAAAACCTGAATGTCAGCATTCCTTCCAACATGACCGATAATGATCTTATTATCCTTGCCGGAAAAATTGCATACGATTTATCTGTGTGGCATGAGATTGCTACCTGGTTCGGGGCTTCAACCATCCCTTTTGTTCCTGAAAGATATTCAAGTTTTTCGGTTGAAGATCCTTATTCCAATTTGTTGGGGGTCACCATCGGAATTCAGGCTTTACAGAGTGAATTACCTTATGAGAAAGCAGTTACCCGGATTATTTCTGAAACATTAAAAAGTCTTGATGCTGTTTCGACCGAGGCTGAAACTTATCTGGCAATGGAAGATGTGCGGGGAATTTGGTGGACGCGCGAAAAGAAATTGCCAAGTAGCCGGGTGTTGTTACAGCGCCAACTTCAGGTTTACGATTGTTTGAAACCCTGGTTGGTTCCGGGCTGGATCAATACAAACCAGCAACAGTCGGAACTAAACCTGCCGCAATATACTTCCTACGGCCAAGCGCTCAATAAGTTTTATGAACTGGAATTCAAGCTAAACCACAAATTCCCATTCCGAAAGATATTTCCTGAACGAAAAGACAGAAATATTACACAAAACGATTTCGATCGTTTATTAGCCCAGGTTGCAATGGAGTTGACAAAAAAAGACAGTCTCAACCGTAAAAATTAATCTTCTTCCATCCAGGCTTTTCCCGGATCCACTTTTTTGTTTCTCTGAATCCTTGCCTGAAGTTCGAATGTACGTATTCGATCTTTGTACAAATTGTGGGCGTTCAATTTGGCGATATCGAGTGATGTGTCGGTATTATCATCCCAGCGCCGGCACAAATAAACAGGCTGATAAACACGCCCGATTTTGTATTCTCCTGAAATGGCCAATCCCAAAGCGTAATCTTCTCCGTAACTCACATTTGGAACACGTATTTTGCGCAGTACCGGCGTATAGAAAGCCCACGGAGCTCCCAGCCCGTTTATCCTGAGTGCATTGTTCGGCCCATTGTCATCGGTCCATTCGCGGTGATCGATTACGCCCGGAGGAATTTCTTCAAGGTTAAAATCGGTCATCCGGTAACTGCCAATCACCATTGCACAATTGTCTTCATAAAATTTATCAACGATGGTCTGAAGCGTATTTTCATTCACGTACAAATCATCGCTATCGAGTTGCACTGCAAATTTGCCACATTCAGGATGAAAAATTGCCTCGTTCCAGCAACCGCCAATTCCAAGGTCATTTCGTTCAGGAATAATATGAATAAGTTTTCCCTGCTCCGCGTAGGATTTAAGAATTTCTGAAGTTCCATCGTTCGAATAATTATCGACAACAATAATATTAAAACGAAAAGTCGCTTTCTGGATAAGCGCCGATACGACTGCATCTCTGATGGTTTTCACCCTGTTTCGTACAGGAATAATTATGGAAGCTTCGGTATTAAAATTTTCAGTGAAATTGGTTTCAGGAAACGGGGCCAAAAGCAACGCGCCGATGTCGCGCAAATGCGTTGTGCAAACCTGCTCCATCTCAAGCTGGCGTTCGCGGGCAGCAGATTTTACGTAATCAAATTGAATTTCTCCTGAAGTTCGGGTATCGGTTTCAACTTTTGTAAACAAATATTCAGGAATATGTACGAGTTCACCCATTCGGCTGGCACGCAAACGCAAGGCATAACAACCTGCAAATTTCAGCATGTCATAATTCTCGTACCTGAATGCCTTTAAAACTTCGGCCCTGAACAACCGTACCGGCCCAAAGTTAAAATCGTCGCGCAAACTGCCGGGCTGGTAGTGGATGAGCGGATGTGCGGAAAGTTTGCCGCCTTTTATTTCCATGTAATCAGCATACACCATCGGCGAGTCGGTATATTCGGCCACCTGAATCATCCTTTCGATGGCCCCCTGCCCCAGTTCAACAACAGAATATCCGAGTGCCAGAAGCGCAAAATCAGATTGAACCAACTTGGCAATGTGCCTGATTGTAGAACATGAACCATACTCTTCGACCTGCACCAACTCACAATTACTTAATTGAACCGGCGTTTTGGAAAGAACAAATACTTTATTCACCAAATCGGATGCGCGAAACTGATCGACCAGTTTTTGACTGGCGTCTTCGTTGCTGAAGACAAAAAAACAATCCACTTTTTGATTCATGATCCTGTTTTTAGAGTTTAATCACTTTCACTTTGCTTATTTCGCTTTCGTTGTGAAGGCGGTCGAGAGCCGATATCCGTATTTCGTATTTCCTCCGTAATTTACGGGAATTTGGTTTAAAAACGATGCTTTTGTCCCGGGTAATTGTGAAAATATTTTCAGAATTATTTTCATCAAACTTTTGCCCGACAGGATTCAGATAGACCAGGTAACCAACCGTCCTGTCCATTTCAGTGGCGGCTTTTTCCGGCTTCCATTTCAGCTTGTTTCCCCGCTTCCGGAAACGCCCGGGCTGATCAGGAGCTTTGTTGTCGATCCACGGCATCACCGGAACCAATGCCGGACGATTGTATATTTTATTCTGAAGGATTTCGCTGAATCCAAACAGATCGCGTTTAAAATGTTTGCTGCTGTAAAAGGCGCTCCCACCCAATTGCGGTATCTGGCGGGTGATCTGTATTTGTTTGACCAACTGGTTCGGATCTGTCCATTCAGGAATGGTGGCATTTGCTTCCAGCTTATAAACGGCATGTCCAATGTACATTCCCCGGTTATAGGCATGATCGGCCCACCATTTGCCAAGTGTCAGAAAATCGACCGATGGATGGCCGATCTGCCAGTAAAGTTGAGGCAATGAATAATCGATCCAGCCATTTTTTTGCCATTTCAGGATGTCAGCATACAAATGATCGTAATTGGTAGTTCCGGCGGTGGTTTCAGATCCCTGCGGATCGTCGGATTTGTTGCGCCAAACTCCAAACGGACTGATACCAAATTTCACCCATGGTTTTATTTTTTTTATATTTTCCGAAAGCAATTTTATGATCAGATCCACATTGTCGCGGCGCCAGGCGGCCTTTTGCATCAATAAAAATCCACGGTTGTACCCGGCAAAAGAGTTTTCATCCGGAAAATCTTCTTTCAGCGGATACGGATAAAAATAATCATCGAAATGAATGGCATCCACATCGTAGCGTGCAACAATATCATTTACAACCTGTACAACAAATTCCCGGGTTTGCGGCAGTCCCGGATCAAAATACAGTTTGCCGCCATAGTTCACAATCCATTCAGGATGCTTGAAAGCGATGTGGTTCGAAGCCAAAGGTTCATTGGCATATTGCGCAACCCGGAAAGGGTTCAGCCATGCATGAAATTCCATGTTCCGGCTGTGGCATTCTTCAATCCAGAATTGCAACGGATCGTAAAACGGATCAGGAGCCTTGCCCGGAGTGCCGGTCAGGTACTGCGACCATGGTTCAAGTTCCGACGGATAAAAAGCATCAGAAGCCGGACGGATTTGCATGATGATGGCATTCATCCCGCTTCTTTGGTGCAGGTTTAAGATTTCGACCGCTTCTTTTTTCTGCTGTTCAGTAGAAATTCCGGGTTTCGAAGGCCAGTCGATATTATTGACAGTTGCCACCCAAACAGCACGGAACTCGCGCTTTGGAGCTATTTGAGCATACGAGTCCACACAAATAATAAGAAAAATTGCGATAATTAGCCTGTTCATATAATCAGAATAAAAATTTCACCAAAATACAGGTATCCCAACGAATTTAATGCAGGTAAGTATAAGTTTTTATCAAGGCTCAATTGTTGAAAACATTGCAGAAATAATCCCTCAAAAATTTAATATTTTTCGGTGAATCGGCATTTGGTTATTACTTATATTTTTTGATATCTTTGCCGCCATCAGTAATCTGAAAGTTCCCATCTGATTTATTTGTAAAAATATAATCCACTTGGCGAACCAAAGTGCCACTGAGATGGTTATTTAATAAGCTACACAAAGCTGGTTACTTTGGTAGCTCATGGTTTATTAGGTTTAGTTGGTTTAGGTTAGTTTCCCGTCTCAAACGGGTGAAAAGGCTGTCAGAGGACAGCCTTTTCTAATTTATACCAGCCAGTTCAGAAAGTTGCTATTATAGGGATCACATGACTTTTTGTGGGCAAGTGTTTTTCAAAACCAAAAATTCAGGGATATTTTATTAGTGAAAAATCTTACTTTTTTCAAAAAACCTTAGTAACTTAGATCAGCCCCGAAACCTTAACCTTATTTACCTTATGAAAATAGAATTCA
>DAITNH010000080.1:0-18284 GCA_036834745.1 Prolixibacteraceae bacterium | reverse complement strand
GACCTTTGCCAGAAATCGGGGATGAAATTTGGCTATCACAATCACTGGGCCGAATTCACCGAAGAGCTAAATGGAATGAAACTTTTCGACATCATGATGCAAAAGCTCGATGTAAATAAAGTGGTGATGCAACTCGATATTGGCAACATGTACATTGGCGGCGCCAAAGCCCTCGATGTAATTGGCCAGTATCCCGGAAAGTTCGAGATGATTCATGTGAAAGACGAAATTGCTGTTGATACGGCAGAAAAATACGAAAGTGCCATTTTAGGCAAAGGAATCATTCCGGTAAAAGAAGTACTTGACATTTGCCGGAAAACCGGTGGAACCAAGGTCTATATCATCGAACAGGAATCGTATCAGGGCAAAGCTCCGATGGATTGCATGAAAGAGAATTTCGATATCATGAAAAAATGGGGCTATCAATCTTAGCACGTAAAAAAACTGGATTTTTCTTCTGAAATTTCTGGCGGATGCGATCGACTCAGTTTCATCCGCCAGATAGTCCTTTTCTGACTGCTTTTGTAACTAAACCAACCGATAATGAAAAATATTCTTTTGACAACTTTGTTGCTGACCTATTTTCTGGGTCATTCTCAATCCATCCTGAAAAGTAATTCAGGAGAAACCCTTTATTCGTGGGAAACCCCGCAGGCCAACGTATTGCCAACTGGCGACCTGCAATGGGCGCCACTTCCGTTTCAACTGGAGAAGGGGGCCTCGGTGCGTTATATTGATTTTGAAAACGGAAACGACAACAATGATGGATTGACCACTGCATCTGCCTGGAAGCGACATCCGTGGGATCCGGCAGCTTCAGGAATTGCCAAAACAACATTTGGCATTCATACTTATATTTTTAAACGTGGAGTGGCGTATCGCGGAGTGCTGGCGGCCAAACATTCGGGTACTTTCGGAAACCCTGTCAGGCTCACTTCCGATCCAGAATGGGGAACCGGTGAAGCTGCCATTTACGGATCGGTACAGGTAACGAGTGGCTGGCAAAAAGCCGATGCCACCACTGCTCCGAATATCCCCAATCCGGAGATGGTTTGGTTCCGAAGTATTTCAGGAATTGATAATCCGACCAAAGTAGTGGGCGAAGTTACTTCCGAAGGGATAAAAAGGGTTCGCCTGGCCCGCACGCCCAATTATGTAAACACACCCAGCGAACCCATGCAAAAGTGGTGGATGTTTACCGCCAAAACAAAAACCGGTTCGGTGCTTAACCTGACCGATACGAAGAATTTTACATGGACAGATGTCAACGCTTTGAAAGGCGGCGATGTTTGGGCGATTGAAGATGCTGTTGTCATGGCGACCCTGTGGAAACAGAAAATTTCGGACTACAAACCAACGACCAAAACAATTATTGTTCCCGACCAGAATTTCGGAGGAAAAGATTGCAAATATTATGTTGAAAATACGCCGTATATGCTCGATGCTCCCGGTGAGTACTATTACGACCGGCCAAATGGACGTTTGTTTATCCGCCTGGAAGGCGACAAGGATCCGAACACCACCACCATCGAAGTCGCATCGAAAGCCACATTGATCTCTATTTCGAATTTAAGCAACATCGAAATCAGCGGGCTGACTATCGGGTTCACCACTTACGACAATGTCAGGTATGGGCAACAGGATGGAATGCCAACCGTGAAGATCGAAAATGCTTCGAACATCACGATCAAAAACTGCAAGTTTCAATTCCTGAATGGCGCTGTAATGGCCAATGGAACAGGAAAAAATCTGGTTATTACCGACAATGAGATGAATTATATGGACGATTTTTCCATCCTGCTGAATGGTCCGGACGAAGTCTCCATTCTCCGGAATAAAATATTTGAAAACGGAACGCGCCACCTCGGGCGCTGGTACAGCTCTATTCCCGCCATTGCCGGAACCATGTCAGTTGGCGAAATTGCCGGAAACATCGTCGAACACACATGGGGCAGCGGCATCAATCTAACCTGGGGTAAAGGCGACAAAGCAACCAACACTGTTCCTTTTATCCGCGGGCTGGTGCACCACAACCGGGTGTCTCATTCGCTGCAGGGCGTAAACGACTATGGCGGTATCGAAAGCTGGCTGGGCGGCCCGGTTTACACATATAACAACATTTCGGAAGACGCTCAGGGATGGCACTACAACTGGGGAACTCAGGTGGTGTCGATTGGATATCCGTTTTATTTCGACGGCTCATTCAAGCAATATGTTTTCAATAACATTGTAAAAGGTACCGGGTGGAACAAAACCTCGGCGGCCTATATGCAGGTGCTTGGTTTTTACAATATGTACGTTCACAATGTTGCATACAATGTTGGTTCACTCACCGGATCGGGCGATGGGAACCTAGCCCCCGATGGACAAAATTATTACCTTGCCAACGTGGGCGACAGCACAAAACTTGCATTTGATCATACCACCCGTGTATCAGGAATTCCGTTCGAATCGTTCTACAATAATTTCTTCAGTGGAAAGTTGTTTGAAGGAACATTTGTAACCAACAGCCCCAATACCCGCTTAAAATTCACCTTCAGTCCGTTTGTCGATAAACTGAATTCTTACACGCCTGATTTAGGTCAGGTGGGTTTTGAAGCTTCGAAACGGGTTTTCGCACGAGCCAAATCAGGCGATTTCAGGCCAACACAAAGCAGCGAACTTATTGACCGGGGGGTGAAATTCTTTGCACCATTCCCGCTGAGCAGTGTGGTTGGCGAATGGCATTTTCTGAAGCACCAGGCCGATACAAGCCTGATAAAAGGCGAAAATTTCTACTTCACCAGCGAGTTCACCGATCGTGAGAAATTTAACAATTTTCCGAAAAATCACTTGAAAGCTTATGGATTGGCAGCCGGAAGTTTTGTAAAAGGAAACCTCGAAGATTTTACCGAAGGTGCACTGGTTTTCGACGGGCAACAAACGTATTGCAGCCTGAAAAATGACGTAACCAGCAAAACCATCTGCAACAACGTGGACATGACCACCAATAGTTTCATTCTCGAAACATATTTCAAAACGGTGGCGAGTCAAACCGGTGCCCTTATTTCGAAATCAGGGATCACTGGATATGGTTACCAGATGGATGTGGACGACTCGGGGAAAGCACGTCTCAATTTTCTGAACAACGGCGGTGTGATATTCAGTCAATCGGGTTCGGTGGTCAACGACGGAAACTGGCATCATGTCTTGGCCGAGGTTGATAGAACAACTTCTTCAGTAAAAATTTACGTTGACGGAGTTTTGACAAATGGCTCGACTAGCGGAGCCATGCCTGCAACGGGCGTTTCGCTGACCAATGCGGCTGATTTTGTGATCGGGAAAAACAACAGCGGTAATTTCTTTGACGGAACGATTGATTTTGTAAGGGTTTCGAAAGGAACGCTGGCGGATGCAAAAACCACCATCGAAGAACTGTACAAGTGGGAATTCGATGGCCCATTTCTGCGCGATTTTGCAGGTAACGAACCTGTTGGCAAGCGCGATGCCGGCGCTTTGGAGAAAGGAGCCAAACTTTGTAACATGAGTGCATCTTCGGGCGAACTCATTTTTGGGCTCAGCGGTGGCACAAAATCCTTCAGTATCGAGGCCGAAAAAGGTTTTGAGGTAGTGAAAAAGATTGGAACTTTCTACACAACACTGGTTACCGGAAATACTGTAAATGTTACTGTTCCTGCTTTAACTTCAGGAACACGATCCGGAGAAATTCACATTTTGGGGTGTAACGAAACCCAAAAGATAAAAGTTGTACAGCAGCCAATAACCGGAATTAGCCTCATGGAGCAACTCAAAATTAAAGTGATGCCCAACCCTGTTTCGGGGCAGCCGCTTACCATCTCCTTACCCAACGAATTAAAAACCTGCCGGGCAGTTTTTACCGATCTGAACGGAAAAGTGATGTCAGCAGCCGTACTTTATTCCGGCCTTAATTCAGTCGCTGTCAACTTTCCGCGTGGCCTTTATCTACTGAACATTTCGGGAGATGATGTGAATTATACTACAAAAATTGTAGTGAACTAAGCTAAACCAAACAATGAAACAACTTACTATTTTATTTTTTTTAATAGCTGCAATGGCCATTCAGGCACAGCAAAAAACCTACGATTTTGTATTTCCGGAGGATAAAGGCGGAGAAAAACCATTACTCAGTATGCGGTTCCTGAATGAGGGAACTGCCGGAGAAAACGGTTTTATCCGTCTTTCTGACGATGGCGAAAGCTTTATGGCAGGCGATAAACCCATTCGCTTTTGGCCGGTGAATTCCGGTGGAAGCGGCATGAACGACGAGGAGTTGGCGCACCATGCCGAATTTCGGGCACAGATGGGGGTCAACATGGTGCGATACCATGGTGCGATCAATCCTGCCGGGAAAGGAACCGATATTTACGATGTAGACCGCAAAGAGATTGACAAAATATGGCGGGTGGTGGCAGCCATGAAAAAGCAGGGAATTTACACCACCATTTCTCCCTTCTGGCCGCACAACGGACACATGGGCGGCTGGCTTCCAAAAGAATGGGGAATTGAGGGATACTCCGACAAAGACGATTTATGGGGCGTGATGTATTTCAATGACCGGCTCCAGGATGCCTACAAGGCTTGGGTGCGTGTACTTTATACCGAAATAAATCCTTATACCGGAATTGCCCTGAAAGATGAGCCAGCTGTGGGAATCATTCAGATTATGAATGAAGATGGCGTATTCTTCTGGACCATGCAAAGCAGGAATCCGGCACTGAAAAAAATGATCGGGGAAAAATACGTCACCTGGCTGAAAAAACGGTATGGTACGCTGGGCAATGCTTTTGCCGCCTGGGGTGATGCCTCTTTGCCCGGCGATAACCTCAAAAACCAAACGGTTGATATTTATGCTATTTACGACATGACGCTATCTGCATCGGGAAATAAAGCGAAAAGATTGCGCGACCAGGTTGAGTTTTATGCCGATACCCAATATGATTTTTACCGCGAGATTCACGATTATTACCGTGATGTACTCGGCTGTAAACAGATCATCAATGCCGAAAACTGGACGACTGCCAGTCCTTCGCGGCTACACGACCTCGAACGCTGGACCAATACATCGAACGAAGTGCTGGCTGTCAACCGCTATTACGATCCGGGCCATTTCGGCGAAAATTCGGGCTGGCGAATCGATCCGGGGCACCATTATATGGGACTTTCAGCCATGAAACGTCCGCAAAAACTGCCGATCAACGTGAAACAGGTGGCAGGACATCCGTTTGTAATGACCGAAAGCGGCTGGAACCTCCCGCACAAATACCTGGCTGAAGGGCCTTTCCTGATTTCAACCATCCAGTCGATTACCGGGTTTGACGCCTATTACTGGTTTGCCATCGAAGGAGTTGACTATATGCGGAATCCGTATTTTGATTTTACCAAAGATGCCACCGGAAAACGCGCCATGCACCGCTGGACTTGTTCGGTGCCAGGTATGTTGGGACAGTTCCCGGCCAATAGTTTGCTTTATCGTTTGGCGTATTTGAAACCCGGCGAAGTGGTTTATCACGAAGAGAAACCAATGGAAAAACTTTGGAACCGTGAAATCAGCCCGATTGTGGAAGAAACCAATTTTGATCCCAACCGTGACACCGAAAACAAACTGAATTCGGCGACTGATTCGGAAATTTCGCCACTGGCCTTCCTGACCGGAAAAGTGGAAGTTGTTTATGGCGGCGATGCTTCCAAAACCTTTGTCAGTCCCTCACTGAAGCAGCTAATCGATCCGGCAAAGAAACTCATAAAAAGCTCTTCAGGAGAAATGGAATGGGATTACGGAACCGGCATCTGTCAGGTTAATTCAGAAAAAGCCAAAGGTGTTTGCGGATTTCTGGCGGGAAAACAAAAATTCAATCTTGGGAATGTACAGATAACAACTACGAACAACTATGCTGCCATTTGGGTGGTTGCCATGGACGATCAGCCCATCGAAAAATCGGGTAACATCCTGATTCAGGTAGGTACCGTTTATCAGCCCACCGGTTGGAAAGACGAAGAATGTGATTTTGAGGCCGACGGGCAAAAACTGCATGGTTACCGGGTAACCGATACCGGCACAATGCCTTGGAAGGCTGATGCCACGCAGGTTACAGTTGAGTTGGCAAATGCAGGAATAAAAAAAGCAACCTTGATGGATGCCGGCGGATACGCTGCCGGAAATGTCAAAATCAAATCAGGCAAAGGGAAGATCAGCCTTGCACTTCCTTCGAATGCCATGTATGTTTTACTCGAAAAATAAACTGAACCACCATGAACATGAAGAACCTGTTAACCTTCGTAGCCCTGATTTTCTCTTTATCCATTCAGGCGCAGCAAGTTGAAATAAAGAAGAACGGTAACAACTGGCAACTGCTGGTTGGTCAGAAACCATTTTTTATTAAAGGAGTGGTGGGGCACACTTATCTCGAAAAAGTGAAAGAATACGGTGGCAATTCGGTGAGGATTGGCTCCCGGAAAGAAGAACTCGACAAAGCTCTCCAGCTTGGGTTAAAGGCAATGGTCAACCTTCCGGCCAATGCCGAACGTTATGGGTTTGACTACAACGATACCGAGGCTGTGAAAAAACAAACCGAAAAGATCATTGAAATCGTCAGGAAAACCAAAGACCACCCGGCTGTGCTCATGTGGTCGATTGGCAACGAGCTGGATTACATTCCCGGCACCAAACCTTTCAACCTAAAAATGTGGGATGCGGTGAATGACGCAGCCAAAGCCATCAAAATCATGGATCCGAACCATCCGGTGATGACCGTCATCGGCACCAGCATGATGGAAAAAGTGGCCGACATCGTGAAACGCTGCCCCGATCTGGATTTGCTGGGAATCAATACCTATGGTGATATTTATACTTTGCCCGAAACCCTGAAAAAATACGGATGGGAAAAACCTTACCTCATTGCCGAATGGGGCCCCGATGGCTATTGGGAAGTGAAACGCACCAAATGGGGCGCACCATACGAGCAAACAGGGCGCGAGAAACTCAATTGCTATGAGCAGAAATACCGCAAAGCCATCGAAACCGGTAATTGTCTGGGTTCTTACGTGTTTTACTGGTACCACAAACAGGAAACCACGCACACCTGGTTCAGCATGTTCGACGAAAAAGCGCAGGAAACGCCGCTCCCAAAACTGATGAAAATGTTGTGGATGGGCCAGCGAGACCCAAATCTGGCGCCGGTGGTCGATTCTGTGAATATAGACCAGTTTGTGCGTTATCAGGATATTGTACTGAAACCAGGTTCTGTTCATCAGGCCAAAGTGGCAGCTTCCGATCCCGACAAGGATGAGCTTACCTACCTTTGGGAAATTCGTCCTGAAGCGGTTTATGCCTCGTATGCCGGCCAGGGCGAGAAGGAGCCAAAGCCAATTTCAGGATTGATCAATGGGGAAAAAGACAAAATCAGTTTTACAACTCCCGCTGAAAAAGGAGCATACCGGCTGTTTGTGTATGCTTTCGACGGAAACAAACAGTTTTCGACCGCTAATTTGCCATTTTGGGTGGAATAATGAATCGCATTGATGCAATTTTGATGTTAAATATTGAACAAATTAAATTAGGAAAAATGGCAATAAAATTGATATTCTTTTTCGCTATCTACATTTGCTTTCCATATATTTTAAACGCCCAGCCCTGGCCCCAACCAGTCTTGCCCGACACCGCCAGTTATGGCCAATACACTTCGCGGACGATGCACCTGTTGCAAACCAGCACGCCCGAAACTCCCAATACGGTGAAAATCCTGGTCTATGGGCAGTCCATTAGTGTGCAGGATTGGTGGAAAGAGGTGAAAACAACCATCCAAAACCGTTTCCCGTATGCCAATCTGATCATGGAAAACAAAGCCATTGGCGGGTTTGCCTCACAAATGCTTTGCAAGACGGTGGAGATGGATGTCAGTACGTTTTATCCCGATTTGGTTTTGCTGCACATTTACGGCAGTAATCAACTATACGATTCGGTACTGTTCACCATCCGAAGCCGCACAGCCGCCGAAGTAGCCATTCAAACCGATCATTACACCGGCGAAAGCGCCTGGAGCGATACCATGTCGTACCATTTTTTGCCGGCAATGGCCGAAAAGTACAAGTGCGATCTGATCAACATTCGCGACCCGTGGAAAAAATACCTGAATGATCATCAATTAAAGCCCAAAGATTTGTTGAAAGACGATGTCCACCTCAACAAATACGGCGAGTTCCTGATGGCTGAACTAATCAAACCGTTTTTTCAATACAAATCAAAATATAAGCCCGATCCGTTTGGTTTGTGTACCACCTTAAAAGCCGGAAAAGATTTTAAAATCTGGAAAGGCAAACTGGAATTGACTTTCTCCGGCAACCGGGTTGATCTGATATGGCATGAAAGAGGTGCTTCAGCGAAAGCCAAAGTTTTACTCGACGGACAAAAACCATCTACTTTTCAGGGAACGTATTTTATGACACGCCCATATTCAGTCAATGGCAAAGCATGGCCCTGGGACTTGCCAGCCATGATTCACATTGACCGAAAAACGCCGTGGGTGGAGGAAGAGTGGACCTGCAAATTCACCGAAGTCACAGCGCCTTTTGAAGATTTTAGTTTCGAAATCAGCGGTTCTGTTACCGGTACTGATGGAGCGGGCAAATGCAGCGAAGATTTTGTTTCAAAGTCGGGGCGGGTCATCATTGAAAAAGGCGATGCTGAAAAAGGTGGTGACTGGCACCTGAACCGTTCGTGGAAAGTACTGAAAACAACCGTCAATACAGGCGATGAGGTGAAATGGAAAACGTATTCCATTAGCTCCGATGTTTGGCAGCCGGGATCTGTCGGGGATGAAAAAGGCATTTCTACCCTGTTTAAGGGAGTGCCAAATACAAGCCATCAGCTGGTTTTGATTCCTGATAAAAATGAAAAGTTGCCCATCAGTGAAATAAAGGTTTACCGGCCATTTTATAACCGCTGAGAACCGGTTTCTGAATGAGGGATCTGCCGGAGAGAATGGTTTTATCCGATTGATTAATTATTCAAAAATTACCTTTCTTAGGTGTGTATAATCTTGGGCATCGGTAATCCGGACAAAAAAAAGCCCTGTTCCACTAAATTCTTTTAAATAAACGTTTGTAAGATCTCCATCCAGTTGCAGGTCAGAAATTTTTTGTCCTGAAAGGTTAAAAACCTCCATTTGTTTTATACCGGTCGGGCAACTCACTGTAATCTGGTTTTTCGCCGGATTTGGCAAAATCCTGATTTTGGCAGGATCATCAGCCAGAAAATCCGAGTTCGTTGGCCATTCAACAAAAACATTGCAGATAGCTGAAACGCTGTCATCGAGCGCTGAACAGGTAATCACGCACACACCTTCAGCGACGGCAGTAATTCTGCCTATTTCGTCCACAGTAGCAACATTCGGGTCTGACGAAGACCATTTTAGCGCCGAAGAAATTGCGTTACTAACATCAGGTGAAGCGATAAGCTCATGCTCAGCGCCGGCAGAGGTCAGTTTGATTTCAGTCTTGTTCAGGTTAATTGCTCCGAATTTTACCGGCGAAGTTCCATTTTCGTACCGGCGGTTATTCACAAAGCCGTATGTAATGGCGCCGTAAACCGAATTCTGATGAATGGTATTTTCGGTTGCCAAAGGCGCATGAATGTTACTGCTCCAGCGTTCGTGCCCGGGCCATTCATTCATCAGTGGCGACACCGAGAAATTGGCCCAGTCCTTATTCCAAGAACCATGCCCTCCCTGAATGCTTACCCCATCGATCACCCATGTATAAGGAGTGAAACCAAAAGCCATCGACCAGGGACCGTAAGGAATAAATCCCGGATAAGTCTTCCATTTGTTGTTGTATCGGGTATCGAGATGGAAGCCACATTCAGCAGGACGAGGGCCGACTTGTGTAATCCAGGTAGTGTGCAACGGGTTGCTGCCCAGGAAATAATCGGCAGTTGTATGAACCACGTCGGCATATTTTTTATCGCCCGTCAACAGGGCAGCAATCATTGGTTCGAGCGCTGCCGGAGTGGTCGCCTGCCCTACCAGCATGGGAAACCACATATCGCCCCCCCAACGGCAGGCACGGTTATTGGCCGAATTGATGCCATTGGTTGTTGCAATACTGACGATCGCATTTTTCAGGCTCGCCTGAAGATTTTTGTCCACTTTTTTATTGGTCGAAAGCAAATAAGAATACACTCCCCAGCGTTTGTCGCCACTTATCGACGATGCGCTTGTTAATTTGGTCAGTTCTGTTTTTGCGGCTGTATGATACTCAGTTTTACCAGTCAGTCGAAATAAATTTACTGCTGCATACATTTTATATATTTCAAGCGGAGCTTCGTAATTGGTGCCTTTTGCCGGTTTATTGGCCGGACTGTTTGCCCAGTTATACGCTTCTTCAGCTTCAGTAATCCAGTTCACATTGTCTTTGGTCATGTCATCAAACTCAACAGCGTCGAGCATCTCCACCGGGAAGTTTCGGGGGTCTTTGCCCAGGCGCTTCAGGATACAGGCATACTGTGCGGTTTCACCTGCATACAGGTAAGTCATAAAGGCGTCGGCTTTGGTCACTACAGTTCGGCGTTTTTCTTTCCACGACGGAAGATTTGATTCAGAACTTCCATCGATTTCGGTATAAACATCGGCACAGACGCGTGCCCCGCCAACCCCGCCATTACTGTATTCTTTGGATTTCAATTCTTTGCGAAGGCGATAGTTGAATTTAATGAGCCATGAGGCTTCATCAACAAGGTCGGGTATCCCGTTCCCACTTTCCGGAATGTTCAACTCATTGTCTCCAAACCGGTCGGGAGCAAATTCCCAAGTGGTCATCAGCATGATGGGGATTCGCTGGTGACTGTAATAGCCATCCCAGTCGCCTGCATCGTGGTACCAACCGGCCACATTGAGTGTTTTCCCTTCAGCAGCCGCCCTGATGGCAGCTTTCGAGGCGCCGCCTCCATCGGCATCGGCCCAATCCATAAACGAATAATCGGAATAGAGTAGCTTTCCGGCGAAACTTGTACCGTCGTCACTTTTTACGCGCGTATTCTGGTTGACCGGACGAATATAACCGGGGGCAGTATAAGGCGGAGCCAACCGGATACCGCTGCGCTGGTGGTAGAGTGAACGGGCTACATGGTAATAGGCCTCCCAGACAGGATCGGCACCAATTTTGAATGGATACGACGAGCCGATGCCTTCAACCACTAATTTAAATGTCCCTTCGTTTTTGATGTCAGAAAAGTCGCAATCGTACACTTCGGCCCCCAGAAAATTCTTATTCGGGGTGTCGTTTACCTGGTAGGTTTCGGTATTGGTAGCCCCTTTGCGCATTTTTATCGTTCCTTGCTTCACCGGAAGTTCGGTCCCTTCTTTGTAAACCCAGAATTTTTTTCCTGAATACGAAGTCAGATCAAGATTTCCCAAACTTCCCATCCATTGGTAGATATAGCCATATTTGGGTGCATCAGGCGCATAACCCAATGTATTGACATGCACCGCTTCGCTGCGAAGGTTTTTCTCATCGAATGAAAACGTCCAGGTCGAACCATTTTTGGCCAGTGCCCCGGTATTCAGGGTGTACGATTTTCCTGGTTTCATTTCTTTATCGAAAACAAGGTAAACCCAATGTTCGGCAGCCCAGGGTTTGGTGCGCGGATCGGATGAATTTCCTCCCCAGGGCACATCTTTAACAAACTCGGTTCCCCTTGTTTTCCGGCCAATTTTCGATGGATTTACGACAGCCGAAAAATCAGCATCATCGGTACTTAAAAATGACCATTTGGCAACATTGTCGGCATCAGCCGTCACCAACCGGGTTACTGATAATGAATTCGGATAAGTAACTGATCCGTCGTCAAAATGAACCATGATAACTTTACTGGTTAGCGGCAATATTTCCTTAATGTCTGAAGCCACAGTGCTTTTTGAAATGCATAAAGAAAAAAGAAGGCCAACCAACAAAAATCTGACTGAACACCATTTCACTTTCCCCTGAAAAATATAAACATTCATCATAAGTCGCTTTAGTTTTTAATGAACTTTAAGAGCTCAGTTCCTGAATCGTACTCAATTTTAAGCAAATATAGGCCTTAATTCAAATTTTGTACATCGAGCCGGGATTCATTCCCTGATATTCTGTGGATCGAAATCTCCCTTCCTGTTAAATCCATAATTGTCAGATACTTAAAAACTCTCAGATAAGCGGACTTTCAGTTAATCAGTTGCAGGAACCAGAAAAAGTTGAAATTTACTTGACTTAATTCTACAGAAGGCAAACACATGAAAAAATCGCTCCGAGAACCACCCTTAATGGTTCGTCTTTGCTGAGTTGGAATCCGGAGTAACAACATTGTCCGAAAGGGTTGTATATTTACAGCACCATCATTTCTTCGGATAATGAAGCAAAACATCAAGAAGGTAAAATTGTCTATCAAAACCATTGACTATGAACAAAATTCAAATTTTAGGAACCCTGATCATTTTTCTTTTGGCTGTTTTTATAGCCCCTGCTCAAACCAATAAAACCCGACTTTTGGTGCGGTCCGACGATATGGCTTCGAGCCATGCCGCCAATATGAGTTGCATCGACGTGGTGAAAAATGGCATCAGTCGTTCCATCGAAATTATGGTGCCCTGTGCCTGGTTTTTCGAGGCGGTGCAAATGCTGAAACAAAATCCGGGCATCGATGTAGGCGTTCACCTCACTGTGACCAGCGAATGGGACGGCATCAAATGGGGGCCAATTACTGCATCGCCTTCGTTGATGGATTGGTATGGTAACTTTCTGGCCACCACTGGTGAATGGTACAACATGACTTGGAATCTGGATGAGGTGGAGGCCGAATACCGAAAGCAAATTGAAATGGCCTTGAAGGAAATTCCGAATGTGACACATCTTTCATCGCACATGGGTGCGCCCGACGTGAAGCCCGAACTTAAAGCGCTCGTGAAAAAGCTGGCCTCCGAATACAAATTGATATATGAAACAGAAGGTTTGACACGCCTTCCGGATTTTGGCTGGAACCAGGCTCAAAGTTTTCAGGAAAAGGAAACTGCTTTTATTGGCATGCTGGGCAAGTTGGAAACCGGGAAAACCTATTTATTTGTTGAACATCCGGCCAACGAATCGGAAGAAATGAAAGCATACGGGCATTTAAATATGGAAACAGTGGCCCGCGACCGTAATTGGGTCACACAGGTTTTTACCAGCCCGAAAGTAATAAAAGCCATTCAGGAAAAAGGAATCGAGTTGATCGATTATCAAGATCTAAAATAAGGGGTTTTACTTATGCTTTTTCACCTGTGCTTTCCCGTAAAAACATGATAACTGTTATCTTTTTTTGAGGTTTCCATTTCAATAGGTTCAATTCTTCCAAATTCAGGGTACTTTTGCTTCCACCTCAATCCGCATTTAGTTGAACCGACCGGAATCTAAATTCCGGACAAGCAGGATTGAGAAGAAGAGTATTCACAAATACATTTTATTGAGATGGAAAATCAAAAAAATCAGGAAGCATTAAATTACCACAAGGAAGGACGTCCGGGAAAAATTCAGGTTGTACCCACCAAACCATACAGTACCGCACGTGATTTGGCGCTTGCATACTCACCTGGCGTGGCTATACCATGTTTGGAGATTCAAAAAGATCAACAATGTGCATACGACTACACGGCCAAAGGAAATCTGGTTGCTGTAATTTCGAATGGAACAGCAGTTCTTGGTCTGGGCGATATTGGTGCGCTTGCCGGAAAACCGGTAATGGAAGGAAAAGGTCTGCTATTCAAGATATTTGCCGATATCGACGTGTTTGATATTGAAGTGGACGAGAAAGATCCGGCGAAATTTATTGAAGTAGTGAAAGCTATTTCATGCACATTTGGTGGAATCAATCTCGAAGATATTAAAGCGCCGGAATGTTTTGAAATTGAGGAAAAACTGAAGGAAGCCTTAGACATACCACTCATGCATGATGACCAGCATGGAACTGCGATTATTTCAGCAGCTGCGCTTATCAATGCCCTCGAAATGGTTGGCAAGAAAATCGAAGACATTAAAATCGTAGTCAATGGTGCCGGAGCTGCCGCTTCGTCGTGTACCACGCTTTACATGGCACTTGGCGCCAAACTTGAAAATATAGTAATGGTCGATAGCAAAGGTGTTATTTCAACACGTCGTACCGATCTGAATAGCCGCAAGCTTCCGTTTGCAACCAATCTTCCGTGCAACACTCTGGAAGAAGCTGTTGCAGGTTCCGATGTTTTCCTTGGACTTTCAGTTGAAGGTTGTCTTACTCAGGACATGGTTCGAAGCATGGCTTCTGATCCGCTTGTGTTTGCATGCGCTAATCCAAATCCTGAAATTTCGTACGCCGATGCTATTGCTTCCCGTCCGGATATTATTTTTGCAACTGGCCGTAGCGACTATCCCAACCAGGTGAACAATGTGTTGGGATTCCCATATATTTTCCGTGGTGCATTGGATGTCCGTTCAACCGGCATTAACGAAGCAATGAAGGTTGCTGCAGTGCTTGCTATTGCCGAGCTGGCTAAAAAGCCTGTTCCTGAAGTGGTAACTGCGGCTTACAACACCAAACACCTGAGTTTTGGACGTCAGTATATTATTCCAAAACCTTTGGATCCAAGACTGTTGATTACTGTTGCGCCGGCTGTTGCAAAAGCTGCCATGGAAAGTGGGATAGCCCGCAAACCAATCGAAGACTGGGATAAATATGCTGATGAGTTGCGCCAGAGAATGGGACTTGATAATAAACTGATTCGGGGATTGACCGAAAAAGCCAAAGAAAATCCGAAGCGGGTGGTTTTTGCCGAAGCCAACCACATCAATATGCTGAAAGCAGCACAAATAGCCCGTTCCGAAGGAATCTGCATTCCTATTCTTCTAGGAAATGAAGAACGTATCGAGAAAATTATTGCTGAAAATACGATAGAACTTGAAGGCGTTGAAATTGTAAACCTGCGTCACGACCGCGAAGAAGCCAAACGTCAGAAATATGCAAAAATGCTGACCGCCAAACGTCAGCGCGAAGGGATGACCTACAGTGAAGCTTACGAGAAAATGTTCGACCGCAACTATTTTGGGATGATGATGGTGGAAGCCGGTGATGCAGATGCCTTTATTACCGGAGTTTATACCAAATACAACGACGCCATTATTCCGGCCATCGAAATTGTGGGGATGCGCGAAGGACTCAACCACATTGCCGGATTGAACATTGTGACCACAAAACTCGGTACTTTCTTTTTTGCCGATACGATGGTAAATAACCATCCGTCAAAAGAAACACTGATCGATATTGCCAAACTTGCACATGATTCGGTTCGATTATTCAATACTGAACCGGTGATGGCCATGCTTTCCTACTCCAACTTTGGGGAACGGGCAGCAGGAAGCCCGGCGATGGTGCACGAAGCGGTTGAATATTTGCACAAAAACAATCCTGAAATGCTGATTGACGGCGAGATGCAGGTGAATTTTGCGCTTGATCGCGAGTTGCGCCACGATAAATTTCCATTCTCGAAAATTGACGGGATGAACGTAAATACACTTATTTTCCCGAACCTCAGTTCAGCAAGTATTGCCTACAAACTGATGCTTGAAATTGGGATGAGTGAAACCATCGGGCCAATACAGATGGGATTAAACAAACCGATTCATATTCTGAATGTGGAAAGTTCGGTTCGCGACATCCTCAACATGGTTACAATTGCGGTGGTTGATGCCCAGGTGGAAGAACAAAAGCTATTAAACCATCGGAAGTAAAAATTTTAAAACAATGGACAGCATTCAAACATTCAAAACAAAGCGACTTTTCCTAATCCTTCTTTTCCTTTCCGTAGTGATGGTCTTCGGAACGGGTTGCTCAGTCTTTGGCCGAAAAAATTTATCGCGGGGTGAAATTATTGACTCCAGACCCCATGGCCGGCTGAAACCTGGCGAAATCGATAATATGTCGGGAACTCAGAATAATAAGCCTGTCAAAAAGAATAAAAAATCTGGCAGAAAGGCTAAAAAGTCGAACGAGAAATCTGGAAAATCCAGGAAGATGAGCAAAAAGTCTGATGAAAAGAACAATGACCAGCAGGGGCATTGGCAGACAAAAAAGAACATGAGAAAATATCGCAGATAAGTCAGGATTGGTTTGATACGAAAGCGAAAATCAATTTCTTTCGTTTAATGGAATAAAGTTACTTACTTTGGACGAAACAACAATTTTGAGACACACAATGAAAGCAAAAAAACGTTTACTTATTCTCCTGCTCTTTTCAGTATTTTTAATATTCGGATCGGGTTGTACGATCATAAAACCGCAACAACGTTCAAAAGGGGTGGTTATTCAGTCCAGTCGAAGCGGACGGATTCCTCCGGGACAAATGAAAAAGATGACCGGAGCAAAAAGTGCAAAACAATATGCACCGGGGCAGCAAAAAAAACACAAAAGATAGAAAAACAAAAAGTCCGGAGTAATTTACTTCGGACTTTTTGATTTTAAAACTCCGAAGAGTTTACTGTTGATGAACCCCGGCGAAACTGGGGCAAAGAAAACGCTGAGCAAAGCCAACCAGGAACGGGTTGAATAATTGGTTATTCGGGTTATTTTACAAGCACCATTCAACCCGCCTTGGGGTTGTGCACGGCTCGTCGTTCTGCAGCCCCCAATTTTATTGGGGGTCAATAATATTAAACCCATGCGGGTTGGTTATTGCATTACCAAATAGATTCCTACTAATTTTTCAAACTATAGGTAGGTTAATTATCGCAATCGTTAAAACCGTAGGCATTTAAAAACTCCGAAGGAGTTTACTGTTAGTGACCCCCAGCATCGCTGGGGGCAAAGAAAGCGATGTGGAAACCCAACCCGGAACACCTGCCAGCAGCAGGCTGGGGTTGAATATCAATTACAGCAGATATTTTTCTTCAAAGTCAACACCATTTTCCTTTAACAACCTTATAAACTCATCCCTAAAACTTTCTTTCTTGTGGTGCTCCTGCTGATTCATCACATATTTAATAATTGTATCCTTTTCTCTGATTGATAAGGTAAAAGCCCCATAACTTTCTGCCCAATTCGAGAATTTTGGATAGATATTTTTCTCTTTAATCCATTTTGAACTGGCTACTTTGATGTCTTTTATCAGATCGGCCAAAGCAATTGAAGGATGTAGATCACAAACAATGTGGACATGGTCTTCCACTCCGTTAATTCGAAAAAGTTTACAGTTTTTGTTTTTCATTACACCCCAGATATATTTGAATAGCTCATCATTCCCGGAGTTGTGTAAAATTTTTTCGCTGTTTTTTGTGTGAAAAGTAAGGTGATAGAGGATTTGACGGTAACTAGCCATGTGTTTGTATTTTAAAAGTTTATAAAAGTATTTTGCTTGAAAAAGATACGGAATTTTTGCCAACAAATAAGGGTTAGCGGTTGCATAGAAATAAATATTCAACCCACTTCGGGGTTGCGGTTTGCTGGTCGTGCTATCACCCCCAATTGCATTGGGGGTCACTAATATTTAACCCATTCGGGTTAGTTGCCACAGAGATAATGCTGTTCGGGCATTTAAAAACTCCGAAGGAGTTTACTGTTAGTGACCCCCAGCGACGATGGGGGCAAAGGAAACGCAGAGGAAAGCCAACCCGGAACGGGTTGAATAAAAAGGTTAGTTGAATTAATTCAACCCGTTTCGGGTTGCGGCCTTCGAGCTCTTCGTTAGCCCCCAATTTTATTGGGGGTCATGAATATTTAACCCATACGGGTTAATTGCCGCAGAGATAATGCTGTTCAGGCATTTTAAAACTCTGAAGGAGTTTACTGTTAATGACCCCGAGCATCGCTGGGGGCAAAGGAAACGCTGAGGAAAGCAACCCGGAACGGGTTGAATAAAAAGGTTAGTTGAATTAATTCAACCCGTTTCGGGTTGCGGCTGCCGAGCAGTTCGTTAGCCCCCAATTTTATTGGGGGTCATGAATATTTAACCCCTGCCCGAGGCAGGCGGGCATACGGGTTAATTGCCTCAGAGATAATGCTGTTCTGGCATTTTAAAACTCCGAAGGAGTTTACTGTTAATAACCTCCAGCATCGCTGGGGCAAAAGGAACCGTTGAGAAAAGCCAACCCAGAACGGGTTGAATGAGCTGCATAAGACATCTTACATTGATTTTTAATCTTTTGACCCAAATAATAATTGATAACTATCAAATAATCTATTAACCCACATTGCAGCTAAAAGTGCCGCATTTAGTTAAAATTCAGCTATTATC
>DAITNH010000079.1:0-18302 GCA_036834745.1 Prolixibacteraceae bacterium | reverse complement strand
TGAAAAGCGAAGGTTTCACAGCGATGGACGGTCCGGTAAATTTCGGCGAAAACTTTTTTAACTGGGGGTTGCTGGTCGATGGATTTCAGCAACAGGGTTTCGGAATGCAATATAATCCGCCCTATTACAGACAGCTTTTCGCGAAATACGGATTTCAAACTTATTACCAGCAATTCAGTTTTCATTTAGACATTACAAGTCCTGATTTGCCCGACCGGTTTTGGAAAATTGCTGAATGGGTCGCAAAAAAGAAGGATTTTCATTACAAAACCTTTTCATTCAAAGAGCAGGACCGATGCATCGACGATTTTTTAACCATCCATCAGAATGCCTGGGGAAAACATACCAATTATAAGCCGATTGACCGAAAAGATTTGCAAACGCTTATCAAAGAAGCCAAAATGTTGCTCGAAGAAGAATTCATCTGGTATGTATATTATAAGGAGGAACCAATTGCATTTTTCATGATGATTCCGGACATGAACCAGATTTTAAAACATCTGAAAAACGGGAAATTGAATCTGATCAATATTTTGAAACTTTTATACCTGAGAAAGACAAAAACAATGACCCGTTGCCGGGTACTGGTGATGGGCGTAATACCCAAATTCCAGGGCACTGGGATCGAATCAGGTATTTTCTGGCAACTTCGGCAGGTGATGCTGAAAAAATCCTGGTATAAAGAAGTGGAGTTGAGTTGGGTAGGCGATTTCAATCCGAAAATGATAAAGCTTTTTGATTCAGTTGGAAGTAAATACGCCAAAACTCACGAAACATTGCGTTATTTGTTCGATCGGAACAAACCTTTCGAACGGCTGCCAATCATAGAATAAAGCATAATAAAATCAGCCTTTTTACTTAGTTAATGTATGCCCAAAACATCGTAAATTGAACACAAAATAAAAATCCAATGCAAATCATAGAAGTCATTGATAAACAAACCCGAAAGCAATTTCACGAGGTTCCTCACATCATTTATAAAAACGATCCAAATTGGCCCAGCCCTTTGCACGGAATGGTTGAAGACGTATTTGCTCCTGCAAAAAATCCATCGTTCAAAACCGGAGAAGCAATTCGCTGGATTTTAAAAGATGAAAAGGGGAAACTGCTGGGTCGGATCGGAGCTTTTTTTAACCTGAAGAAAGTACATACTTTTGAGCAGCCTACCGGTGGATGCGGCTTTTTTGAATGTGTAAATAATTTTGAAGCCGCAAAAATGTTGTTCGATGCAGCGCGCGACTGGCATACAAAACATGGAATAGAAGCCATGGACGGTCCGGTTAATTTCGGAGAGAACTACATGAACTGGGGATTACTAGTCGATGGATTTATGCATCAGGGATTTGGAATGCCATACAATCCACCTTATTATGTCGAACTTTTTAAACAATATGGCTTTGAAGTATATTTTGAGCAATACAGCTACCACTTGGATTACAGCAAACCTTTTCCGGAGCGTTTCTGGAAAATTGCAGAATGGGTAGCAAAAAAACCGGGATACACCTTCGAACATTTATCGTTTGATAAAATCGAAAAATTTATCGACGACTTTTGCTACATCTACGACGAAGCATGGCGTTTTCACGAACATTTTCAGCCACTCGACAAAGATGAGATTCGCGATTTCATAAAAACAGCAAAATCCATCATCGATCCTGAAATGGTCTGGTATGCCTATCACGATGGCGTTCCGATTGCATTGTTCGTGATGATTCCCGACATCAACCAAATCCTGAAAAAGCTGAACGGCAAGCTGAATTTCATCAGCATCCTGAAGTTCCTGTATTACAAACGCACAAAAGTAATGACCCGTACCCGCATTTTGATCATGGGAGTGACACCCAAATATCAAAAATCAGGCATCGAATCGGCGATTTTCTGGCATCAGGATAAATTTATGAAACACAAACCTGAATACAAGGAAGTAGAAATGTCGTGGGCGGGCGACTTTAATCCGAAAATTATTGCGCTTTACAAGTCGGTCGGGGGTGTTCATGTAAAAACGCATTACACAATGCGATACCTTTTCGACCGAAACAAACCTTTCAAAAGAATGCCTATTATTGGTTTAGATGAATAAATTAAAAAATAAGGAATTATTGAACTGAAATATTTGGAAATTACATTCTTGTATGTAACTTTGCCAACCGTTAAAAATAATGTAAAGAAAATCAAAATGAGAAAAGGGATACATCCAGAAAATTACCGTACTGTTGCGTTCAAAGATATGTCAGACGGTCATGTTTTTATTACCAAATCAACTGTTAAAACAAAGGAAACAGAGGTTGTTGACGGAGTTGAATACCCGGTTATAAAACTTGAAATTTCAAGCTCATCGCATCCGTTCTATACCGGAAAAATGAAACTTGTTGATACTGCAGGTCGTGTTGATAAATTCAATACCAGATATTCAAAACACATGGAAAACAGGAAAAAATAATTCTGTTGCTGAAAAATATTAAAAAGCTTCGCCAATGCGAAGCTTTTTTTTTGACATTTTTTTGAGATCAATACACGGAACAACGCTTTGGCATGGCTATTGCAAAAATCAGCACGGCATTTTTTTGCTGACTGAAACCAGTCAGTATGTCATGTGAATTTTATGAATTTTTAGAGAACGAGAAAAATCAAATTATGCAGAATATATTATTTACCAGTCTGATGGACGACGATGCCGATTTCATTCCGATTTTAGCGGATGGCGATGATGCGGAACTGACCAACATTGAGTTTCCTGACATTTTGCCAATTTTGCCTTTGCGAAATACCGTTATGTTTCCCGGAGTGGTATTGCCGATCACAGTTGGAAGGCAGAAATCATTGCAACTAATTCAGGAAGTTTACCGCGGCAACCGTTTGATCGGAACGGTTGCACAAAAAGACGGAAGTATTGACGATCCCGGACAGGCAGATCTTTATCAAATTGGCACAATTGCACAAATATTAAAAATCCTCGAAATGCCCGATGGCACAACTTCGGTAATTATTCAGGGAAAACGCAGGTTCGAAATTCAGGAATACACCCAGGAATTCCCCTATCTGAAAGCAAAAGTGACCCCGTTAATAGATCTGCAACCGCATGATGATTCTGTTGAATTTTCAGCGGTAGTTGGTTCATTAAAAGATTTGTCGATTAAAATAGCTCAATATTCCTCCCAAATTTCTCCTGAAGCTTCGTTTGCAGTAAAAAACATCGAGAACTCAACTTTCCTGATAAATTACATTTGCTCCAATACCGATCTTAAAGTAGAAGAGAAACAGGTAATGCTGGGCATTGGCGATCTCAAAGAACGTGGCATACAAGCCATTAGCTATCTTGTTCGTGAAGTTCAGATGGCAGAACTGAAACGCGACATCCAGACCAAAGTTAAAGCAGAACTTGATCAGCAACAACGTGAATACCTGCTGAACCAGCAAATGAAAACAATTCAGGATGAATTGGGGGGCAGCCCTGCAGAACAGGAAATTCTGGAGTTGAAAGAACGTGCAAAAGATAAAAAATGGAACGAAGATGTTGCAAAACTCTTTGAAAAAGAGGTTCATAAATTGTCGCGTTTAAATCCGGCAGCCGGCGAATATTCAGTTCAATATTCCTATTGCCATACCTTGCTTGAACTTCCATGGAACGAGTTTTCCGTAGATAATTTCGATTTGTTGCGCGCTGCAAAAGTGCTCGACGAAGATCATTACGGTCTGGAAAAAGTGAAAGAAAGAATACTCGAACATCTTTCGGTTCTGAAATTGAAGAACGACATGAAAGCGCCCATTTTATGCTTGTACGGCCCTCCCGGAGTGGGAAAAACTTCGCTTGGCCGTTCTATCGCAAAAGCACTCGACCGTAATTATGTGCGCATGAGCCTCGGTGGACTGCATGATGAAGCTGAAATTCGCGGACACCGCAAAACATATATTGGTGCAATGCCCGGTCGTATTTTGCAGAACATTAAAAAAGCGAAATCATCCAATCCGGTATTTATTTTAGATGAAATAGATAAAGTTTCTCAGGATTTCCGCGGCGACCCGGCTTCGGCTCTGCTTGAAGTGCTTGATCCTGAGCAGAATTTCGAGTTTCACGACAATTATGTGGAACATGAATACGACTTATCGAAGGTAATGTTCATTGCAACTGCCAATACGCTGAATACAATTGCCCCTGCTTTACGCGACCGGCTTGAACTAATCGAAGTAAGCGGTTATCTGGTAGAAGAAAAGATTGAAATTGCCAAACGGCATTTAATTCCAAAACAACTCGAAAACCACGGAATCGAGTTGAATAATGTAATTTTTCCGGATGAAGTTATCCGACACATCATTGAAAATTACACGCGGGAATCGGGAGTGAGGGAACTCGATAAGAAAATTGCAAAAACCTGTCGGCGCATGGCCAAGAAAATCGCTTTTGAAGAGGAATACAACAAAACACTCACGAAAGCGGATATTCGCGAATACCTCGGGGTAATCCAATATACAAAAGAGATTTATCAGGGAAATGAATTTGCCGGGGTAGTTACCGGATTGGCCTGGACTGCCGTTGGCGGTGAGATTCTGTATGTCGAGACCAGCCTGAGCAAAGGAAAAGGTTCGTTGACACTGACCGGAAACCTGGGCGATGTAATGAAAGAGTCAGCCATGCTGGCGCATGAATATATTCGTAGCCATGCAGAGCAACTTGGTCTGAATCCCGAATTGTTTGACAAGTACAACGTGCATGTACATGTTCCGGAGGGAGCAATTCCCAAAGACGGGCCATCGGCCGGAATAACAATGGTAACTTCAATTACATCGGCGTTTACACAGCGTAAAATCAGGGAAAACCTTGCAATGACCGGAGAAATTACTCTTCGTGGAAAAGTATTGCCTGTCGGAGGAATCAAAGAAAAGATACTTGCCGCCAAGAGGGCCGGGATTAAGGAAATTATCCTTTCGGAAGCCAACCGGAAAGATTTGGAAGAAATTAAGGAAGTTTATATCGAAGGATTAATTTTCCACCATGTAAATACAATTCAGGAAGTATTGGAAATTGCATTGCTGGCAGACAAAGTTGATCATCCGGCAAAAATTGAATAGAACCGAAACATGATACATATTAGAAGGTGGCTCTTAATTGGCCACCTTTTTTATTTTTCAGAATGATGGAAAGATATTTAGTTTTTCGAAATTAACAATATTGCTTTTTGTAATGGAATCTTCAAACGTGGTATGGTTAAAACGAAGAATACAAATTTCTTTCTTTTTGTCGATCCGTTGCAAATATTTCACATTAATACAAGTTGACCTGTTGATTTGAAATATAAATGGCGAATTGAGCAATAGCATTAGACTACTGAGGTTTCTTGTTACCATCTCAAATGTTCCATCCTGAAGATAAACATTTGTGCCGTTTGTATTTGATTTACAATAAACAATGTCATTTACATCAACAAGAATATAACTGTGATAAGTCGGAAGTTTAACTTTAAACGCAACTGATTGAGATTGCATAAACCGATCAAGCTTCTGCTCCTGCTTTTTTTTCTCTTTTCTGGCTATGTATTTATTGATGACATTTTCAAGGTCTTCAAGGCAGAATGGTTTTGTTAAAAAGTCAAGCGGTTCAATCGTCAAAGCATTGTATGCATAGTTCTGATAAGCAGTTGTAAAAATAATCTCAGAATGGAAGTTTTCTGTTCTGACCGAAGCGGCTACCTGTAATCCTGACATGTCAGGCATGTCGATATCCAGAAATACAAGATCCGGAAACAATTCGATAACAAGCGCCAGTCCAGCTTTGGCATCAGTACTTTTTCCAATAATCCTAACATTCTTGAAATAGCTCAAAAAAATTTCGAGCAAATTTATCGCTTCCGGATCATCATCAATTATAATAGCTGAAATATCAAGTGAATCCATCATATCTTATTCGAAATCAGTTCTTAATCAGTGCTTTAATCGGTTCTCTTGATCCTTTTATTTCGAACTCAATCCCATTTGCCAAAAGTAGCAAAGTATCTGTCTTTGGAAAGACTTTGCGAATATAATTCTTGTTTACAATTATAGAGCGGCTGATTCGAACAAAATTATAAGGAAGAAGAATTTTTTCAATTTTCGACAAAAACATGCTGGTCACTTCGTTGTTCTTATTTGCGAAATGAAGTTCGGTGTATGGGCCATCAGCTTTGCAAAATATAATTTCATTCGGATTGATGATTGTAAAACCTCTGGATGTATTAAACTTCAACCTTGAATCTTCCTGTTTTTTCTCAATTATCTCATCTATCATTGTCAATTGGTTTGCTTGCTTATGCAATCGTACTTTTTCCAGAATTCGTCCCAGCTCAACTTTTACGATCGGTTTTAGCAAGTAATTATAGATTTCGTAGTGTATGGCCTCGGCAGCATATTTAGTTGTTTTGGAGACAAACACAATTGTTGTTTTCGGAAGTTTCGATTTAATGAATCCAATTATTTTTTTTCCTGTTTTCCCCTTTACCGGACATGTCAGGAAAACGACATCCGGATTCATATCAATCACTTTTAACAATGCGACATCAGTATCCGATGCAATTTCCAATAAGGATACAAAAGGATAAGATTCAAGTAACCTGACGAGATGTTCTTTTGCAGCGGTATCACTTTCAATAATTAATGCACTAATTTGATCTTTCTCCATAAAAGAACCGGAATTTGATATTGAGCCAATAAAGATAACTTTATATGGCAAGATTGATAAAAATTACCAAAGGAAATTTTCGTTTATCTTTTTTATCTATCCAAACCCATCTGACAAAAGTTTAAGAAGCTATAATTCCTTCTGAATCATATGCGAGGAACAAAAATATTTAAAACATTTCATTGATTTTATTGAATGGTTAATTTTATGCAATTGGTTTTATCTAAAATAGATCATGTGTTAAAGCATAAATTACTCCAACCAGTCAATGAATTAATCCATTTTGTGTTATTTCGCCTTTGTTTTTATGAAGCTAAATTCGCTGTCTGTTATTTTTTTATATTTATAGCAAGAAACCATTGATAGAATTGTTTGTTCTATCTTGGAAGTTTTAAAAACGGTATCATTTTACACAAAATACTAAACCCTTTGGAATGAGTAAATCAATACTTCTTCATTATTTCTCTATGCGTTTGAAAACATTTATCTCTCTGATTTTAGTAGCATTTTTTCTAAGTTCCGGTACTTCTTTTAAAGCCAATTCTGCGGAAGATGAATCAGATGAATTTATTGAAGACCATTCTCATGCTGATATTCAGAGAGGGGAACGATTTTTCAAAGGCTTTTTGCCTACCAACCGAGAATTCGAATCATGTGTTTCGTGTCACAACATTTATAAGTCGGATACTTTAAACTGGAATCCATCGGCGATGGACATTGCTATTAAGTTTGCGGGAAAGGACTTTGCAGAGTTTCAGAGTGCAGTAATGCAGCCGACCGGAATAAAGATGGAAGCCTCGCACAAGGATTTTAAAATCGAAGAAGAAGATCTTATGAAAGTAAAGCTTTATCTTGATGATTTTGCTCTTACCGGACCACCGCCAACCGGACCAACCATCACGCAAATCATGTTGTTTATTTTACTGGGTTTACTAATTACTTTCGCGTTACTCGATCTGATATTCTTTCATAAAATAAGATACCGGGCGGTTTCTGTACTGATTCTTATTGTTTCGCTTGGCTTTCAGGTAAAAATGGTGGCAACTGCAGCCATTGATTTAGGACGCTCGCAAGATTATGCTCCCGATCAACCCATCAAATTTTCGCACAAAGTTCATGCAGGCGACAATAAAATTGATTGCAAATATTGTCACCATACGGCAGAATTCGGAAAATCTGCCGGCATCCCTGCAACTGAATTGTGTATGAATTGCCATGTTTTGGTGCGGGAAGGAACCAATTCAGGAAAATTTGAAATTGCAAAGGTGGTTGATGCGTACGAAACGAAAAAACCGGTTGAGTGGACCCGAATTCACAATTTACCCGACCATGTATTTTTCAGTCATGCACAACATGTTGGTGTGGGAAAAGTTGATTGTCAGCAATGTCACGGACCAGTCGAAGAAATGGATATTATGCGTCAGCACAGCGACTTATCGATGGGCTGGTGTGTTAATTGCCACCGTGATACCGAAGTTAATTTCAAGGACAATGCCTATTACGATAATTACATGAAACTGCACGATCAGCTAAAAGGTGGAGGAATTGACACCATCCGTGCCGTTGATATCGGAGCAAACGATTGCATGAGGTGCCACTATTAACGAGTTTCAATTTCCGGCTTCGACAGGCTCAGCCACCAAAGCGATGACGTGAGTCTTACTTTTAACGGAATGTTCTGGAAGATATTTGAAAGTGGGCTTCACCCTGAAGGTGTGAAATATCAATAGCCCGGGGCGAAACCCTGGGTTAGGAAGAAAGGGTAAAACATGTCCGCGGAATTAGTTTGAAAAAAGTGATCTCATATATCGGACAGAAAGTGAACCTGACATTAAAAAAGGAATTAAAGAGTTTGAATGGTTAACGGCTCGGTGAATAATTGAGATATCCTTTGCCGTTTGCCTTTAGGCAACGGGTTAAAATGAATAAAGCGAAACCCGTCCGCGAGCTAAGGTTGATAAAAGCGATAGCAATCTATCGGACGGAAAGGTGGATGCCAAATTCGGGATTTAAATTGTTGTGATAAAATAGAAAAATAAGAAATAACGAATCATAAATAAGAAATATCAAACTGACAGTTCCTTATTTCTTGTTCAACATTTGATATTGAAGTTAAATTTTGAAAATATACCTTTAATGAATACATACTGGAGAAGTATTGAAGAACTTGCCAATCCAAAGGAACTGCGCCGGGTAGAGGTACGTGAAGAAGCCAAGCAAAAAAGCATGTTGATGCGAGGTGACAATGATTTGAATGCTGCATCACGACGCGATTTCCTGAAAACATTTGGTTTCGGTATAGCAGCCGCTTCTATTATTGCAAGCTGCAAGAGGCCTATTGATAAAGCCATTCCATATCTGGTAAAACCCGACGAGATTAATCCTGGAACTGCCAATTATTACGCTTCTTCCTACTTCGATGCAAATGAATACGGGAGTATCATCGTAAAAGTAAGAGATGGCCGGCCAATTAAAATTGAAGGAAACACACTAAGTTCTATTTCGCAGGGCGGAACAAGCGCCCGGATGCAGGCGTCGGTGCTGAACCTTTATGATGATGCACGTTTCAAAGGCCCTTTAAAAGCGGGAGCCGAAATCACCTGGGAAAAGGCTGACGAAGAAATAATGTCGCAATTGGCCAGTTTGAAAGCAGAAAACGGGAAAGTTGTTTTACTGAGTTCAACCATCATTTCACCATCAACCCGCGAAATAATTAAAAAATTTACTGAAAATCAACCAAATACCGAATGGATTCAGTACGACCCGGTGTCTGTCTCCGGAATATTGCTGGCGAACCAGAAAAGTTTTGGTTCTGCCTTTATTCCTGATTACCGTTTCGACAAAGCAAAAGTGGTGGTTAGTTTTGGAGCCGATTTTCTCGGAACCTGGCTTTCGACTGTTGAATATACCAAAGGATACACCGCTGCCCGTCAGTTGCAGGATGGCCGGACGGAAATGCTTCGCCACTATCAGTTTGAGGCGGGAATGACCTTGAGCGGATCCAATGCCGATGTTCGCTTCCCAATTAAACCTTCAGAAGAAGGTGCAATTGTGCTGGCATTGTACAATGCGATTGCCGCTGCTAAAGGCGGAACAGTCGTTTCGGGCGTTCAATCGTCGGTTGATGTTGCCGAACTTGCAAAAGACCTTCTGGAAAATGAAAATCATAGCATCGTCATTTCAGGAAGCAACGATGAAAATATTCAGTTACTCGTAAACGGAATTAACCAGTTATTGGGCAATTACGGACAAACCATCGGACTAGACAAACCGCTTACAATAAAACAAGGACTTGATCAGAATATGGACCGTTTGCTTGCCGATTTGAAAGCAGGTTCAGTAAAAGCATTGCTGGTTTGGGGAGCCAATCCGGTTTACGATCATCCACTCGGAAAAGAATTTGCAGCAGCAATTCCCAAATCGGCATTGAGCGTTTCATTCTCGGAACGTCCCGATGAAACAACTGCTTTGTGCCAGTATGTTTTGCCTGAAACCAATTTTCTGGAAAGCTGGAACGATCTGGAACCAAAATCAGGAATCTACAGCCTTTCGCAACCAACCATTGCTCCAATTTTTAATGCCCGTGCACCGCAGGAGTCACTGCTGAAGTGGGCTGGGAATGATACAAAATACCACGACTTTATTAAAAACTTCTGGAATGAAACACAATTTCCGAAGCAAAAAGAAATAACCGATTTCCGCGAGTTCTGGAATACTTCGTTGCAAAATGGAGTTTTCGAAACCGTTCAGGAGCCGAAACTAAATTATTCTGCGGAAGGAATTGCAGTGGCCGCCAGTCAGATAAAAAGTTCAGGTTCAGGAATTGAAGTTGCATTGTACGAAACGGTAGCTCTTGGAAACGGGAAATATGCCAACAACCCGTGGTTGCAGGAATTGCCCGATCCGGTTGCAAAAATCAGTTGGGACAATTTTGCAGCAGTGCCCGTGGCGTATGCTGAAGAAAACGGACTGAAAAATGAAGATGTCATCAGCATCAACGGAATTGAATTGCCCGTATTTATTCAGCCCGGACAAGCAAAAGATACTATTTCTGTTGCTCTTGGTTATGGTCGCGAAATCGCTGGAAAAGTAGGCGATCAGACAGGTACAAACCTATACCCTTCCGTCGGAACAGAAAATGGGACTCGCCGGTATTATCTGACTTCAGCAAAAGTTGAAAAAGTTGCTGGAAAAACATTTGAACTGGCTATTTCGCAAACCCATTACCTGATGGAAGGACGGCCAATCGCCCGTGAAACTTCGCTGAACGATTACGTCAAAAATCCATCTTCAGGAAATGAACTGAAAGCCGAACACGAATCAAAAGCAGTAACATTGTATGAAGAGCCGGTTTACAATGGGCACCACTGGGGTTTGGCAATTGACCTGAATTCCTGCACCGGCTGCGGAAACTGCGCTATTGCGTGTCAGGCTGAAAACAATGTTCAGGTAATCGGAAAAGATCAGGTTCGCAACCGGAGAATTATGCACTGGATCAGGATTGACCGGTATTATTCTGAAAACCCTGAAAATCCGAAAGTATCCTTTCAGCCGGTAATGTGTCAGCACTGCGGAAACGCTCCCTGCGAAAATGTTTGCCCGGTTGCAGCAACTCCGCACAGCGAAGAAGGCTTGAACCAAATGGCTTACAACCGTTGTGTGGGAACAAAATATTGCATCAACAACTGTCCTTACCGTGTTCGCCGGTTCAACTGGTTTCAGTACGTAAAAAACGACAAATTCGATTATGCATCGAACAGCGATCTGGGTCGGATGGTACTGAATCCTGATGTAACCGTTCGTTCGCGCGGGGTAGTCGAAAAATGCTCGATGTGCGTTCAACGCATTCAGGAGAAAAAACAATTGGCAAAACTGGAGGGAAGAGCAATTGCTGAAGGCGAAATTAAAACAGCATGTTCGCAGTCGTGCCCCGGAAATGCAATCGTATTTGGCGATCTGGAAAATCCGGAAAGCCGCATTTCGAAGCTGTTTAAAGACAAGCGAAACTACCATTTACTGGAAGAATTACACACTTTGCCGTCGGTTGGCTACCTGACCAAAGTAAGAAACACAAACGCATGATCATCAATCAAAGAAAATAGGACGGACTATGTACAAAACGGACGTACGAGGAAAATTAATTGACGGAGAAAAATCGCTCAGTCAGATTTCGCAGGAAATTCTGGAACCCATCAATGGAAAAACGCCCAAATGGTGGTATGCTGCAATGGGGGTAAGTTTGGCAATGTTCGCATGGGGTGCTTACAGTATTTTCCTGACCCTGACCCAGGGAGTTGGAACATGGGGAGTCAACAATACTGTCGGATGGGGTTGGGCCATTATTAACTTTGTTTGGTGGATCGGTATCGGTCATGCCGGAACTGCTTTCTCCATATTCCTGTTGATATTGCGACAAAAATGGAGAACAGCCATCAACCGGGCAGCTGAGGCGATGACTGTTGTTGCTGTATTTGCAGCGGCCTTGTTCCCTTTGATGCACATGGGGCGACCCTGGTTATTTTTCTTTGTATTTCCTTATCCCAATACCCGCGGCCCGCTGTGGGTAAACTTTAACTCACCGCTCTTCTGGGACTTTGTGGCAATTTCGGCCTATCTGCTTATTTCGGCAAGTTTCTGGTATTTCGGAATGGTTCCCGATTTTGCGACCATCCGCGATACCACCAAATCAAAAATCAAGAAAGCAGTTTATGGATTTTTCGCTTTCGGCTGGACCGGCTCATCGAGAGAATGGTTGCGGTACGAAGGTTTGGCATTTGTGTTGGGTGGAATTGCTGCCGTATTGGTAGTTTCAGTTCACTCCATTGTATCCACCGACTTCGCGGTTTCAGTAGAGCCAGGCTGGCACACCACGCTTTTCCCTCCTTACTTTGTGGTGGGAGCTATCTTTTCAGGATTTGCGATGGTTTTGACCTTGGTTACCCTGATGAAAAAGCTATATAAAATGGGCGACTTTATTACTGAAAACCATGTGGACGCGGTTTGCCGTGTGTTGGTTTTTGTTTCACTCATAATGGGTACTGCCTACATTACTGAAATATTTATTGCCTGGTATTCAGGTTCCGAATACGAAATGTTTACGTTCTTTAAAAACCGTATTACAGGTGATTACGCCTTTCAATTCTGGGCAATGTTCATCTTTAATGCAGTTGTTCCGCAGTTGTTCTGGTTCAGAAGAATACGCAGAAATATGTGGATCGTATTTACCATTTCAATACTCATCAACATTGGTATGTGGTTCGAACGGTTCAATATTGTGGTAACCTCTCTGTCGAAAAATTATCTTCCGGCAAACTGGGCAAGCTATACTCCAACTTTGGTTGAAATCGGCTTTTTTATAGGAACCATCGGAATGTTTTCGGCCGGGGTACTGTTGTTCTTCCGCTACATTCCACAAATTGCCATCAGCGAAGTGAAGATGATTTCGAAATACAATACACAACAAACTGATCACCTAAAACCCGGACACCACCATGATTACGAATAAGAAATACTTAGTGGGCGTTTTCGACAACGAACATACGCTGAAAGATGCCTTTCAAAAGGCGCTTGACAAGGGTGTTGTGATCGAGGAGGTTTATACACCTTATCCTATTCATGAAATACTGCATGGGATGAAAAACAAAACTCACATCACCCATGCTGCTTTCTTTTTTGGATTAATAGGTGTAACAGCAATTATCGGAGGAATGTATTATGCTGCGGTTATTGATTGGCCGCTTCTTTTCGGAGGAAAACCATTTAATACATTTCCATCTTTCATTGTAGTTTCCATCGTAGCGACTATTTTAACGATTACAATTTTAACCTTGCTGACTTTTTCCATACGGTCAAAAATATATCCTGGTAAAACAGCCGATATCATTGACATCCGTGCAACCGACGACAAGTTCATTATCGTACTCGATCAGGATAAAATGGGAATTGAAATTCCGGCAGTAACACAATTGTTCCAGTCGAATGGAGCATCTGAAGTGTATGAAAAAGAATCCACCTCTAACTGAAATAAATTATCAACGAATGAACCTTAAGAACAGTATAAAAAGTTTCGCGGCCTTAATCCTGATATTTATTTTGGGATCGTGCGACCGCGACCGAAATACTACCGGATGGCAATATTTTGATGATATGGTGCAATCGCCAGCCTACGAAACCTATTCGCCCAATCCCAATTTTGCCGATGGAAAAACGATGCGCAATCCGGTTGAAGGAACCATCCCGATTGGCTATCAACCTTATTTGTATGAAAAAACGGATGAAGACCGGGCCAAAGCAGGACTGACACTTGTGAATCCATTTGATACCAGTGAAAAAAATCTGGAACGGGGCAAACAGGTATATAACGTATATTGTATTAGTTGTCATGGAGACAAGGGAGATGGAAAAGGATTTCTTTTCACCAGTAAAAAATATCCGTTTCCGCCGGCCAGTTTGTTGTCTGCTAAAATCCGTACCAATCCTGAAGCAGAAATATTCCATGTGATCACGGTTGGATTTGGGGTAATGCCTCAGCATGGCTCGCAGGTTAGGCCCGAAGACCGCTGGAAAGTGGCAATGTATATTAAAGAAGTTTTACACAAACAATAAAAGAGTTTCAAGTTTCAGGTTTCAAGTTCCAAGTTCCAAGTCGGACTCGAATATGAAAGTTGAGATTTGATTGTTGGTTTTCACCCTGTAGTAAAGAAGAAGTTTAAAGTACCGTCCGCGATTGGCTGCTCATTAACGCAATTGCCTTCCATCGGACGGAATAGAATTAATCCTCAAAAAAGAGGTAAAAGAATAAACGATGGAATCAAAAAAAATGGACAAATTGGAAGATAACCTGGTTGTGCCCCGGAATTTTAAATACTTGTTGTTTGGGCTGATCGGAATCGGGATAATCTCAATGATAGCGGGATTTGTGATGGATCCTCATCGCGCGTGGGCCAATTATCTGCTAAACAACTATTACTTTGTTTCGCTGGCGATTGGGGCGGCATTCTTTGGTGCTATTCAATACATATCGCAGGCCGGATGGTCGGCAGCATTTAAACGGATTCCTGAAGCAATGGCCTCTTACGTGCCGGTTGCCGCTGTATTTTTTATACTGATGTATTTTGGGATGCACGCGATATTCCATTGGTCGCACGAAGGAATTACCGAAACGGATGAATTACTTGCCCACAAAGCTCCCTACCTAAACATTCCTTTTTTCTTTTTTCGCGTAGTATTGTTCTTCGGATTGTGGATTATCATGATCAGACTTCTTCGCAAAATATCGCTGAAGGAAGATGCGGAAGGTGGAATGCAGCATTTTTATGATTCTGAAAAATATTCAAAAGTGATTATATTCATCATTGCAATTACATTTACCCTATTTGCTATTGACATGATCATGTCGCTCGAACCACATTGGTTTAGCGCATTGTTTGCCGCAAAAAGTTTTATCGCCGCTTTTTTACATGCAGCAACTGTCATAACACTGATAGTAATTATTTTACACAAAATTGGCCATTTACGGATGTTGAACCGCAGCCACCTGCACGATTTTTCGAGGTACATTTTTATGCTTTCCATCGTTTGGGGATACTTTAATTTTGTGGAATTTATGCTGATATGGTACGGGAATATTCCTGAAGAAACCATCTTCTTCGTTAATCGCTCGCAGGGAGCTTTTGGCGTATTGTTTTATGCCAACATCGTGGTCAACTGGTTTATCCCATTTCTGTTCCTGATGCCCCGAATGACATCCAGAAGTAAAGTTTATATCCTTCCTGTAATCATTGTTTTAATGATTGGACAATACACCGAATTGTATTATTACATCTGGCCGGCAGTAGTTCACGAAGCCAAATTCGGATTGCTTGAAATCGGTACTTATCTCGGATTCCTTGGTTTGTTTACTTTGGTAGTTACGAACACCTTATCGAAGGCCAGCCTGGTACCGAAAAACCATCCATATCTGGAAGAAAGCATTTACCATCAGTTCTAAAGTCTTCAATGCAAGCACAAAAATTCCCGAAATCTGAAGAAGGTTTCGGGATTATTTGTTGGCGGTGGCCATTGGACTTTACAGTTTTCCATGAATTCCTGAAATGTAATCCATGCAATCCTGTTCAGTTTTAAACATTTTATTTACCTGATGCAATTACTGGTTTTTGCAAATCATCATACGCGGAGCAGTCAGGGGTGTGTTACATTGATCACCACATTTCCGGTTTTCTGGCCGGTTTCCACATATTTGGTGGCTTCCACCATTTGCTCCAGCGGATAGCTGCGGTCAATCACCGGTTTGAATTGTCCGCTTTCGACCAACTCTTTCAGGAAAATAACATCTTGTTTGCTGATGGTTGGGATCGGAAACAGCAGCTTTTTACCACCCAGTACCGGGGTAATCAGCGCCAGAAACGGGTTTTGTCCACCCTTGCCCAGTTCGGTGGAAATATAGATTCCATTTCTTTTCAGGATAGGTTTGCATTTGCCAAACGAACTTTTACCCACGGCATCGAATATGAAATCAAACCGGTCGCCGATTTTCGTAAAATCTTCTTTGGTGTAGTCGATCACTGTTTTTGCACCCAATGATCTGATACGTTCAATGTGTGGAGTAGCGCAAACTGCGGTGACTTCGGCCCCAAAATACCGGCACAATTGTACGGCAGCCGAACCAATGGCGCCGGTGGCGCCGTTCACCAGTACTTTTTGTCCGGGAGAAACTTTTGCAGCCCTGATGTCGCACAACGCGTAATGTCCGCCTTCGGTAATGGGAGCCGCTTCTTCGTATGTCAGGTTAGCGGGCATTGTGGTAATCGGGCCATCTTCTGCCATTACCAGGTATTCGGCGTGTGCGCCAAAGGTAATGTCGTTGTAGCCAAATACTTTATCGCCCGGCTGAAACAGCTTTACTTCTTTGCCAACCGCTTCAATTTCTCCGGCAAACTCGTTACCGAGTATTTGATTATTAGGCCGGAACAATCCGCTAAAAAACCGCGAGATAAAATACTCGGCGCTCCGGAACCCGCAATCGGTTCGGTTTACAGTGGTGGCGTGTACTTTTATCAGCACTTCATTTTCTTTGGGCGTTGGTTTCGGTACTTCTGCCAGTTGCAGCACTTCCGGTGGACCGTATCGGGTATGGATGATGGCTTTCATAAAGTAGTAGTGTTTGGGTTTATGCCGCAAGATTACAAAGGCTTCACGAATATACAAGAAGTTATTTCAAGTAGATGTATCCTTTTTTCATCATTTCCGTTCAGTCAATTATTTTTAATCTCTAATCTATTCCATATGAAATCGCTATTTCTTGTTCTTGCTTTTCTTTCAATTGGTGAATGTTTTGCCCAGAATATAAAATCAGGCAGCAAAATTATCGTGAATGATCCCCTTATTCACCAGGTAATTTCCAAAGATGCGCAGGTTGAAATCCTGGCCGAAGGTTTTGAATGGAGCGAGGGACCGCTTTGGCTAGCAACCGAAAACAAACTTGTGTTTTCGGATATTCCGAACAACTCCATTTTTGAATGGACTGAAAAAGGTGGGGAAAAGCTTTACCTGAAACCTGCCGGTTATACCGGAAAAGAGAAGCGGGGAGGAGAAACGGGTTCGAATGGATTGTTGCTTAGTCCGGAGGGACAATTAATTCTTTGCCAGCATGGCGACCGAAGAGTTGCAAGAATGAATGCCGCAATTAAAAATCCCAAAGCCGACTTTGTAACGCTGTCCGATAAGTACAACGGCAAGAAACTAAACAGTCCCAACGATGCCGTTTTATCGAAAAACGGAGATTTGTATTTTACAGATCCGCCCTACGGACTGGAGAAAGGTATGGATGACCCGGCAAAAGAACTGGATTTTCAGGGCGTTTATAAGGTTGATGAAATGGGGAAAACCACCCTGCTGACCAAAGAGATTTCGCGACCCAATGGAATTGCTTTTTCCCCCGATGAGAAAAAACTTTATGTGGGCAGTTCCGACCCCGAAAAAGCTGTTTGGATGGTTTATGAAGTTACCAAAGATGGCTTGCTAAAAAATGGAAAACTATTTTTTGATGCTACCAACATGACCAAAGATTTAAAAGGCCTGCCCGATGGAATGAAAGTCCACCGTAACGGTTGGGTATTTGCCACCGGCCCCGGAGGTGTGTTGATTTTTACTCCCGAAGGCAAACACCTCGGAACCATTTTTACAGGCGAAGCAACCTCCAATTGCGCTTTTAACGATGATTTTTCGGCATTGTATATCACCGCCGATAATTATTTGTTGAGGGTGAAGTTGAAAGGGAAATAGGGTTGATTTATAAATGTGAAACCAACTAATCCGGAGTTTACTCTGCTGCAAAAAAGAATGCAGTGTGAGGTCAGGTTGTAAACTCAAATGATCATTAACACGATCACTAATAGAATCAGCATAACAATAATGGAGGGTACGACCAAATCAGCCCAACCAATCTTAAAGAGTCTGAAACTAATCCTGTCCAATTTCTTCAGGAACTTCTGCATCTGAAGATGTTTCAACGCAATCTCATCGGGAGAACTTCCTTTTAAGGAATCATCGGACTTTTGCTTTTCCAGTTCCTTTACCTGACTATCTCTTTCTTCCTCAGTAATGGTAAAGCCACAACTGAAACATTTCAAATCAAATACGCTGATATGTTTTT